>NZ_JAFEXF010000052.1 GCF_016905445.1 Streptomyces sp. G44 | reverse complement strand
ACGGACATCTGCGCACTCGGCGAGGCCTACGGAGGCTGGCGGCCGGGCAGCCCCGAGGCGGTCATCTGCCGGGACACGTACGGGCGTTGAGGCCGGGCCGGGGGCGCGCGGCGGCGACACCCCCGTGGCCGCCGCCGCACGCCTCCGGCCCGACCCCGGTCACTCCTCCTCGCCGCCCTCCCCCACCTCCCGCTCCAGCCTCTCGATGGCCGCCTTGATGCCGTTGCCGTACCCGTCGTCCTCCAGGGCGCCGACCGCGCCGCGGGCCCGGCGCAGGTGGCTGCGGGCCGCTTCGGGGCGGCCCAGCTTCAGATAGTCCGCGGCGAGGTTGAGGTGGAGGGAGGGATAGAAGCCGCGGACCGCGAGCGACTGGTGGTGTTCGGTCAACCGGGCGTCCGTGAGCTCGTCCGCCGCGGACAACGCCCGCAGGTCCCAGGCCAGTTCCGCCGAGGGGTCCTCCTGCGTGTCCGCCATGTAGTGCGCGAGGGTGCACCGATGCAGCGGGTCGCCGTCCTCGCCGATCTCCCCCCACAGACCGAGGAAGCGGCCCTGCGCCTCCTCGCGGTCGCCGCCGTGATGCAACATGACCGCCTGCCCGATCCGCGTCATCATCGCGTCTTCCGCCGTCTGCTCCTGCTGCTCCGTCACCGGGTCCTCCGTGGTCGTGCGGCCATCGCCCCCATCCCTGACGACGCTAGCGGCCACCACTGACAATCGCGGTCAGGCACGTTCGGCGGCGGTGGCGCTCACGTGTACCGCTGGGCCGGCCCGGTGACGCGGCTCCGGCACCGGGGAACGGGCCGGGCTCACCGGGACCGGCGCGTGCAGCACACGGCACGGACGGAAGTCCACCGCGTACGCGTTCGATTCCTCGCCCGGCGGTGGTCTCGTCCGGTTCAGCCGAGGTCAGGGATCCGCCAGTCGATCGGCTCGTGCCCCTGCGCCGCCACCGCTTCGTTGATCTGCGTGAAGGGGCGCGAGCCGAAGAACTTCTTCGCGGACAGCGGCGAGGGGTGCGCGCCCTTCACGACGACGTGGCGCTCCTCGTCGATGAGCGGGAGCTTCTTCTGGGCGTAGTTCCCCCACAGCACGAAGACGGCGGGGTCGGGGCGCTCGGCCACCGCGCGGATCACCGCGTCGGTGAACTTCTCCCACCCCTTGCCCTTGTGGGAGTTGGCCTCACCGGCGCGGACCGTGAGCACCGCGTTCAGGAGCAGGACGCCCTGCTCGGCCCACGGCATCAGGTAGCCGTTGTCGGGCACGGGGTGGCCGAGCTCCGCCTGCATCTCCTTGTAGATGTTCCGCAGGGAGGGCGGGGTCCTCACGCCGGGGCGCACGGAGAAGCACAGCCCGTGGCCCTGGCCCGCGCCGTGGTAGGGGTCCTGGCCGAGGACCAGGACCTTCACCCGCTCGTAGGGCGTCGCGTCCAGGGCGGCGAAGACCTCCTCGCGCGGGGGGTAGACGGGGCCCATCGCCCGCTCCTGCTCGACGAACTCGGTGAGCTCCTTGAAGTAGGGCTTCTGGAGCTCCTCGCCGAGGACTCCGCGCCAGGACGCGGGCAGCATGGCGATGTCGGTCACGTCAACAACCTCCGGTGTGCGGTCTCTTCTCTCGGAAGAACCTACCGGCGCCCACTGACAATCCGACCGGAGCCCCGTTTTCCCTTCTCTCCCGGGGTCTCCGTCACTCCCCTGGTCTGCCCTGGTCTCCGCTGGTCTCCGCCGGGGCCGACGCCCCCCTCCTGCGGGGGCCCGGCAGCCTCGTCAGCCGACGCCCGCGTTGAGGAAGATGCCGCCGTCGACCACGAGTGTCTGGCCGGTGATCCAGTCGGACTGGGCGGAGGTGAGGAAGGCGGCCGCGCCGCCGATGTCCTCGGGGACGCCGAGCCTGCCCAGCGGGTAGGAGGCGGCGGCCTCCGCCTCACGGCCCTCGTAGAGCGCCTGGGCGAACTTCGTCTTGACGACCGCGGGCGCGATGGAGTTCACGCGCACCTTCGGCGCGAACTCGTGCGCCAGTTGCAGGCTGAGATTGACCATGGCGGCCTTGCTCATCCCGTACGCCCCGATGAAGGGCGAGGCGGAGACGCCCGCGACGGAGGCGATGTTGACGATCGCGCCGCCGTGCTCGCTCTGCCAGGCCTTCCAGGTCCGCTGCGCGAACCCGAGCGCCGAGATGACGTTGGTCTCGTACACCTTGCGCGCCACGTTCAGGTCGAGCTCGGCGATCGGCCCGAACACCGGGTTCGTACCGGCGTTGTTGACCAGGAAGTCGACCCGGCCGAACGCCTCCATCATGCGCTCGACGGCGGCCGCCTGGTGCGCCTCGTCGTGGGCCTTGCCCGCGACGCCGATGACCCGGTCGGAGCCGAGCTTCTCGACGGCCTCCTTGAGGGCGTCCTCGTTGCGTCCGGTGATGCAGACGCGGTCGCCGCGGGCGACCAGGGCCTCGGCGATGCCGTAGCCGATGCCGCGGCTCGCGCCCGTGATGAGCGCCGCCTTCCCGCTGTCCCGCACCGCGCCGCCCTGGCCTGCGCCGGCCTGTGCTGCGCTGTCCTGTGCTGGACTGTCCTGTGCTGCCATGGTCTTCACCTTCCGGGTCAGTTGAGCGGGCCGCCGGCGACGTACATGACCTGCCCGGAGACGAAGCCCGCGTCCTCGCCGGTGAAGAAGGCGATGGCGTTGGCGATGTCCTCGGGGCGGCCGACGCGCTGCACCGGGATCTGGGTGGCGGCCGCCGCCTGGAACTCCTCGAAGTCCATGCCGACGCGGTCGGCCGTGGCCTTGGTCATCTCGGTGACGATGAAGCCGGGGGCGACGGAGTTGGCGGTGACGCCGAACTTGCCGAGTTCCTTGGCGAGGGTCTTGGTGAAGCCCTGGAGCCCGGCCTTGGCGGCGGCGTAGTTGACCTGGCCGCGGTTGCCGAGCGCGGAGGACGAGGAGAGGTTGACGATGCGGCCGAAGTTGGCGTCCACCATGTGCTTCTGGCAGGCCTTCGACATGAGGAACGCTCCGCGCAGGTGCACGTTCATGACCGTGTCCCAGTCGCTCGCGCTCATCTTGAAGAGGAGGTTGTCGCGCAGTACACCGGCGTTGTTGACGAGGATCGTCGGCGCGCCGAGCTCCGCGGCGATGCGGGCGACCGCGGCCTCGACCTGGGTCTCGTCGGAGACGTCGCAGCCGACCGCGAGCGCCGTGCCGCCCGCAGCGGTGATCCGCTCGACGGTGTCCTTGCAGGCGGCCTCGTCGAGGTCGATGACGGCCACGGCCCGGCCCTCGGCGGCGAGCCGTACGGCGGTCGCCGCACCGATGCCTCGCGCTCCTCCGGTCACGACCGCGACGCGCTGCTCAGTGGTGGACATGCTGATTCTCCTCGCCCTTGGATGCGGCTCTGCGTAGTCCGGCTCCACGGTACGCCCCGATGGTGAGCGACCGCTTAGTACCTTCAGCTGGACGAGACGCTAGAAGCCCTGACACCGGGTGTCAACGGCACACAGGCCAGCTGTGACGCGTTATCGCACCAACAGGTCGAGGAGACGGTCCGCCTCGGCCCCGGGATCCGCCGTCAGGCCGGTGTGCACGGGGCCCGGCTGCACCACTGTGGAGCGCGGCGCGATGAGCCAGCGGAAGCGGCGCCCCGCGTCGTCCCGCTCGGCCTGGCCCGCGGCCTCGCCGCCCTCGCAGATCCGCTCGACGGCGCCGAGCGCGGCCCGGATGCCCTCGACGTCGGCCGCTGGGTCGAGCGCCCGCAGCCTGCCCTCGTCGAGGTGGATGCGGGCGGCGACGAACGCCTTGGCGCGGCAGTAGACCACGACGCCCACGTTGAACTGCTCACCGCGCTCCACCCGCGGCACCACCCGCACCAGCGCGTACTCGAAGACGTCCCGCGTCACGTGGTGGCACCCTTCTTCGGCCGCGGCTCGCCGAGGGCGATCCGTTCGTGGATGGTCCCGGCGCGCGGCAGCAGCGCGGACACGTAGGCGCGGCGCACGTCGTCCGGGGAGTCGAAGCCCGGCTCGTCGAGCAGCCACGCGTCGGGCACCTCGGCGGTGACCTCGGCGAGCAGGTCCTCGGTGACGAGCGGGGCCAGTTCGGCGGCGGCCGACGCGATGTCGGGGCCGTAGGGGGCGAGGACGTGGTCGGAGGCGTCGTACGGTCTGGTGACCGCGGCCGGGGCGCCGTGCCAGTTGTGGTGCCAGATCATGCTGGCGCCGTGGTCGATCAGCCACAGGTCGCCGTGCCACACAAGCAGGTTGGGGTTGCGCCAGGAGCGGTCCACGTTGTTGATCAGGGCGTCGAACCAGACGACGCGGCCCGCCTCGGCCGGCTCCACCTCGTGGGCGAGGGGGTCGAAGCCGAGCGCGCCGGAGAGGAAGGCCATGCCGAGGTTGAGGCCACCGCTCGACTTGAGCAGTTCCTGCACCTCTTGGTCGGGTTCGCCGAGCCCGATCACGGGGTCCAGCAGGATCTGGACGAGCCGCGGCATGCGCAGCCCCAGGCGGCGCGCCAGCTCCCCGCAGATCACCTCGGCGACGAGCGTCTTGCGGCCCTGCCCGGCGCCGGTGAACTTCATGACGTACGTCGCGAGGTCGTCGGCCTCGACGAGTCCCGGCAGCGAGCCGCCCTCACGCAGGGGCGTGATGTAGCGGGTCGCGGTGACCTCAGTCAGCATTTTCCAGGCCACCCATCCATTCGACCTCGACGGCAGTTCGCCCCTTGCTTTCGGCTCCGGCCCCCGGCGTCCGGCCTCTGAACCTCCGGCTTCCGACATCCGGCTTCTGACATCCGGCCTTCGGCCTCCGGCATGAAGTGAGCATAGTAACCGCAGGTGATCGCGGGCGCGGAGTGCCCGAGCCATCGCGCCGCGCCGAGGCCACGACGGACTCTCCGGCCTCCGGCTGGGTGGAGGCCCAAGGCCTGCTTTCGACGTCCGACTCCTTTGCTCCTGTGGCAAGATCACGGGATGCTACGACTAACCGACTTCATCATCGACTGCCCGGACACGATGAAGCTGGCAGCCTTCTACTCCGAGGTGACGGGGCTCCCGGTCAAGGAGAGCAGCGACGAGAACTGGGCCGGCATCCAGTTCGGCGAGCTCGAACTGGCCTTCATCCGGGTGGCGGAGTACCGCGCCCCGCAGTGGCCCGACAGCGAGCACCCCAAGCAGTTCCACCTCGACTTCGAGGTCGACGACATCGAGGCCGAACAGCGCCGCGTCCTGGCGCTCGGCGCGACCCTGCGGCGGGACTGCGTCGGCCCCGACGGCTACGGCTTCCGTGTCTACACCGACCCCATCGGCCACCCCTTCTGCCTCTGCCGCAACAAGGGTGTCGTCTGGACCGAGCAGGGCCCCGTCTGGCCGAAGCGCGGCCAATAGCGCGACCGTAAGGGGCTCCCGAGCCGCATCGACGCGCCGCCGCGCTCGCTCGGTCCTGCCTTGCGTCAGGGGCCAGGGACGGCCGCGGCGCGGGGGTTGCGTTCGAAGGCCGACCAGAACGAGGACGAGCAGTAGGCGCAGTTGGGGCCGAAGTACAGGCCGCGAGCCTGTTCGTCGCCCATGAGGTGGAAGCGGAACCACGCGGTGACGGGGCCGTGCAGAGCGGGGATCCCGTAGTGGTCGGCGCCGCGTTGTTCGGCGTAGACGGCAGGGACCTGGGTGGCCTGGCCGTATGTCCTGCGCACCGTCGAGGGCGGTACGACGGTGTCGTTCTGACCGGCGTAGAACACCGCGGGGCCCCGCACCCGGCTGCCGCTGCTGAACGCGAGGGGGTAGATCGGCGCGATCGTGTCCACCCGGGGGTCGGCCCCGGCGTCGACCGCCGCTCCGCCGCCGAAGGAGTGGCCGGTGGCGCCCACGTCGGCCAGGTCGACCTTGTCCCGGAAGGGGCTGCCGGCCCGCCCGTTCTCGGCCGTCAGGTAGTCGAGTCCCCGGAGCATGGGCCCTCCGGTGCCCGCGTTGCCCTCCGCCGCGGCGACGATGAAGCCGTGCGAGGCGAGGTGGTTCAGCAAGGGGGCGTACCGGTCGAGACCGGAGCGGGCTCCGTTGTTCCACAGGATGACCGGGTGGGTGGTGCAGCCCAGGCTTCCGAGGTCGGTCGGCCGGAAGACGGTCGTGCCCCGGCCGTTGGAGGCGGAGCTGACGGCGAACGGGCCGGGGGCGGCCCACTGGCCGTTGGCCGACGGGCAGGTCGAGGCCGTCGCTGCGGCCGCGGATGTGCCCGTGGTGCCGCCGGCCGCCAGCAGGGCGAGGGCAGCGAGCACGGTGCCGACGGTGTGGCCCGTGCGGCGACGTTTCAGGGCGCGGGGCAAGGAAGCCATGATTCTCCTCTGCTTGAAGCAGCTTTGCAGGTCCGGGAGTTGGGTGTGTTGCCGTCTGATCGGCGGAGGGCGGCCTGGCCTCCGTGCTTCAGCACGGGGAGGTCGGTGGTGACGCGGTGGGCGCCGTGGACGAGGTCCACCGCGTCACCCCTGCCCTCGTGCCGGGCGGTGTGTCAGTCGTTCTCGTGCGCGCTGATGAAGGAGCGCATCTTCGCCAGCGCCGTGGCGTTGGAGATGATCACGAGGTGGTTGGGTGCCGTCGGCCCGCTCATGAGGTAGTTCTCGTCCGCGCCGGCCAGCTGCGCGGTGTCGACGGGTGTGGCGTTGATGTCCGCGGTCGACCTGATCGTCAGGTAGTCGATCCTGTCGTCGAAGGGGACCTCGGAGGGACTGTTCAGCGCCTTGAGGAACGGGGTGTTCGGGGAGGCGAACTGCTGGCAGGACACGTACCACTGGCAGCCGTTGTTGAGGGTGCCGTGCTGCGGTCCGGCGAAGCCGATGTACTGGGAGACCTTGTCCGCGCCGTCGAGGTTCTTGATGTAGTACCGGGCGGCCAGGGTGGAGGCGGACCACGTGGCCAGGACGACCTTGTCGGCCCCCGTCTGGCCGCGGACCTGGTCGACCTTGGCCGAGAGTTCCCGCGCGGCCTTGGCCAGGTCCTGCGTCATGGAACTGCTGTCGGTCCAGGTGAACAGCCTGTTCGCGGGCCAGCCGTTGGTCTGGAGGTTGGACTTCATCGTGTTCATGTTGGCCGGTGAGCCGGTCATGCCCGGAATCATGATCACGGGGTCGTGTCCGGCGGCGGCGGGGGCCAGCCGGGGCGCCGCGGCGGACGCCTGGGAGGCCAGGCCCAGCAGGCTCGTGGTCAGCAGAGCGGCGACGGAGGCGCTGAGCAACCGCCGCCGGGTGGCCGCTCGCCGGGTGGTCGTACGGGCCGATGCCGTCCCGGTGTGCCCGGTGGACGCAAACAGCATGGGGATCTCCTCACCGTCGGGCGGTCACCGAGTGCTGGTGTGCGGCTCGTACCCGGAGAGACACCGACAGGGCTTGGGGGTGGTGTGACACGGAGCACGCTAGAACCGCCTGCCGCGGCGGCAGATGGGCGCGGCGCACGTCTTTCACCCGCCGTGGTGTCCGCCGCAGCCATTACGTCCCGGCCCCACCGGCGCGGGATGCGTAAGGCGTGCGTGCCGCCCGGCACACGCCACCATCGGCGCGGCACGTCGGCACCTTGGACGTGCGGGCGCCGTGTGTCCGCCCGGCACACCTCCGGCGCTTCACATGTGTGCGCCGCTCCTCTCGTGGCGTCTGGTGGCGGCGTCATACCTTCGTAACGGCGTGACGGGGGCGGCGGGCGCGCTACGGGCGTCGTGCCGCCGCCCGCCGTGCGGCACGACGCCGAGCCGTCGACGTGTGCTCGTGCGAGCGGGCGTCCGAGCCGTCGACGTGCGCCCCACCCGCCCGCTGCCGCTCCGGCCGGCGCCGGCCACGTGTCCGCCCCGCGCCTTCGGCACTCGGGCGCCACGAGGGCACGCGTGTCCACACACTCTTCCGCCCAGTCTTGGAGGACAGGCAAATGACCCGGTTCGGAATCATCGGCGGCGGGCTCATGGGGCATGGGATCGCTGTCGCTCTCGCCCGAGCGGGGCACCGTGCGGTCGTGTACGACGCGGACCCGGCGACCCTGGCCTCCCTCGACGAGCGCGTCGTGCGGGCCCTGGAACGCTGCGGCATGCCGCCGGGCGACGTCGGACCGGTCGGCGCGCGTGTCACGGCGGCGAAGAACCTGTCGGACGGGGTTTCGCGCGTGGACGCCGTCATCGAGGCCGTCCCCGAGCGGCTGGATGTCAAGCATCAGGTCCTGGAAGCGCTGGAAGCGGAGGTTCCGGCCGTGTTGCCGGTGTGGTCCAACACCTCGGTGCTGCCCCTCACCGAGATCGCCAAGGGGATGCGGCACCCGCGGCGGCTGGTGGGAGTGCACTGGTGGAACCCGCCCCACCTCATGCCGCTCGTCGAGGTCGCCCCGGGCGCGGAGACGGACCCGCGGTTCGTGCAGGAAGCGTGCGACCTGCTGAACGGGATGGGCAAGACGACGGTGCGCCTGCGCCGCGACGTCCCGGGCTTCATCGGCAACCGGCTCCAGTTCGCGCTGCTGCGGGAGGCACTGCACCTGTTGGAGCAGGACGTGTGCGACCCGGTGACGATCGACACGGTCATGCGGTCGAGCCTGGGTCTGCGCTGGTCGGCCGTGGGCCCCATGGAGAACGCTGACTTCATCGGCCTGGACCTGACCAGGAACATCCTCGACAGCCTGGCGCCCCACCTGTCGGCCGCCGTCACCTTTCCCGCACTCGACGAGCCCCTCGCCGCCGGGCGCCGAGGCCGCGCCTCCGGAGGCGGGCTGCTGACCTGGCCGGCCGGGCGGGGTGAGGACGTGGCGCGGCGCCTGGAGGACGGTGTCCGCCGCAACCTCGTCGAACCGCAGGACGCCCGGGCCGGCCGGGGGCGACGATGACGGCCACGAGAACGGCGGGAGGCGGTTCGCCGTGGACCGCCCCGGTGCTCTCGCCGGTGATGCGGCCCATACTTGCCGGGCCGCGACGGCACAGGTCGACGGAGGGCCGATGGCACACACGTACGGCATGTCTTTCCTGGAACTGCTGCTCGACGACGCGGACATGGAAGCCTTCGACGAGGTGCTCACGTCGGCCCGCGCCGCGGGAGAGCCGCCCGGCCGCCTCGACGCGCTGGAGGAGGAGCGGGCGATCGCGCTGCGGCTGCGGGAGAAGCTCATGCGGCACCGCCGCAACGAGGCGGAGCTTCAGCTGCTCAACGACACCGCCAACGACCTGGCCTCGTTGCGGGCCCTCGACCCGATCCTCCAGGCCATCGCCGACCGGGCACGGCGGCTGCTCGACTGCGACCTGGCCTACATCAGCCTCAGCGACCGCGGCCGCGGCGACAGTTACATCAAGGCGGCCGCCGGCAACATCTCCGGCCTGCTGCGCGAACTGCGGCTGCCGGTCGGCACCGGTGTGGGAGGGATCGTGGCGCGCACGGGTGAGCCGTACTCCGTCGCCTCCTACCCGACCGACGATTCCTTCACCCACACCCGCGAGATCGACAGGACCGTCGCCGCGGAGCGCATCGAGTCCTTGCTGGGGGTGCCGGTCAAGCTCAATCAGGAGGTGATCGGGGTCCTGCTGGCCGCACACCGCAGCCGGCGCGCGTTCAGCAGCCGGGACATCACCGTGCTGCTGATGCTCGGTTCGCACGCGGCCGTGGCCATCGAGAACAGCCGGCTGCTCAGCGCCGCCCAACAGGCCGTGGCGGAGCTGCGGGTCGCCAACGACACGATCAGCTCCCACATGGCGGACCTGGAGCGCACCGCGGAGGTCCATGAACGCCTCACCCGCCTGGTCATCCAGGGCAACGGCGTCGACGAAGTCGTCCAGGCGACCGCCGCCGCGGTCGCGGGAACGGTGGTCGTACTCGACGAGGAGAACAACGTCGTGGCCCGGTCCTGCGGCCAGGAGGCGGTGCCGGCCGCTGAACTCGGCCGGCTCGGCGCGGACGCCTGGCGGGCCGGACACACCCTGGTCCGCGCGACGCGGTGCGCCGTTCCCCTGATCACCGAATCCGAACCCCTCGGCACGATCATCCTGAGCGCCACCGCGCAGATCGACGCCGCCGACCGGCGCATCCTGGAGAGGGCCGCGCTGGTGGCCTCCCTCGTACTCGTCACCCGCAGACGCATGGCGGAGGCCGAGGCGCGCGTGCGCGGAGAGCTGCTGGGCGATCTGCTGGACGCGCCCGGCAAGGACCACGACCTGCTGCGGCACCGGGCCGCCCTGCTCGGCGTCGACCTGGCCGCCTGCCGCACCGTGGTGGTGGCCCGGACCGACGACGAACCGCGCGAGCGGGTCCACGCGACCGCCGCGGCCATCGCCCGGCGCTCCCACGGCCTCGCCGCCCTCCGCCGCGACACCGTCGTCCTGCTGCTGCCGGGAGACGACCCGTACGAGGTGGCGCGCTGCGCCGTCGAGGAACTGGCGCGGACCTCACGCCATCCCGTCACCGCCGGAACAGCGCGAGCCGTGGACCTGCACCACGTCGCCGCGGCCTTCCACGAGGCGGACAACTGTCTGCACGCCCTGGTCGCCCTCGGCAGGACGGGCGAGCTCGCCGACACCCGCCGACTCGGGTTCGTCGGAGCCCTCTTCAGCGGCGAGCCGGCGACCGCCTCCTTCATCGAATCCGTCATCGGCCCGGTCATCGCCTACGACCGCGCCCACCACTCCGACCTGGTGCACACCCTCGACACGTACTGCCGCACCGGCCGGCACGCCCGCAACACCGCACACGAGCTGCACCTGCACGTGAACACCGTCACCCAACGCCTCAGCCGGGTCAGCCGACTCCTCGGCGCCACCTGGCGCGACCCGGAACGGCTCCTGGAGATCCAGGTCGCCCTGCGGCTGCTGAGAGTCAGCAAGCCCTAGCCCCCCGCCGGCCGGCACATGTCGCGGGCAGCCCATGTGTGCGTCCGACCCATACCGCCGTCGCCGGCACGCTTCGTAACCTGTGCGTCTCGTGAGCACGAGGCACAAGCGACGGAGACTCCATGAAGAAGGCCATCGCCGCGACAGCGCTCGCCTGCGCTCTGGGCAGCGGCACGCTCCTCCCCCCGGCACACGCCGCCCCGCGGCCGGCTGACTGCGGCGGTCTGCGCGGCCTGCGGTTGCCCGCCTCACTGATCGGACTGCCCACCACCGGCGGCGAGGTGAGCGCGGCGAACGCCATCTCCCCCTCGGGCGGCGGGACTTCGGCGACCGGCGCGTACTGCCGGGTCGAGGCGGTCATCCACCCCGTGGACCCAGAGGCGCCCGACATCACCCTGCGCGTCGCCCTGCCCCGGCAGTGGAACGAGAAGTCGCTGATGTTCGGCGGCGGGGGCTACGACGGCACCATCCCCGATGTCACGGGCAACGTGCCCTTCGGCCCGGTGGGCCACCCGCGCCCGCTCAGCCGCGGTTACGCCACCTACGCCAGTGACTCCGGCCACCAGGCGGCCCCCGACTTCAGACCGACCACCTCCCTGGACGGCTCCTTCGGGCTCAACGACGAGGCCGTGCGCAACTTCGCCGGGGACGCGCTGAAGAAGACCCACGACGCCGCGCGCCACATCATCCACACGTACTACCGGACCGCCCCCGCCCACACCTACGTCGCCGGCGGCTCCAGCGGCGGACGCGAGGCACTCGCCGTCGCCCAGCGATGGCCCACCGACTTCGACGGCGTCATCGCCGCCTACCCCGCCTGGAACGCCGCCGCCCTCAACCTCTTCTTCGGCCACGAGGCCCAGGTGCTCGCCCGCCCGGGTGCCTTCCTCGAACCGGCTGACCAGGATCTCCTGTACCGCGCCGTCATCACATCCTGTGACGGCGACGACGGTCTGCGGGACGGCGTCATCTCCGACGAAGCAGGCTGCCGGTTCCGGCCCCGCGCCCTGCGCTGCCCGGACGGCGAGGACGCCGAGGGCTCACGGGACGCCAGGCGCTCCCGGGCCGCGGAGACCACCGGACGCTGTCTGTCGCCCCGGCAGATCCGCGCCGTCGAGGCGCTCTCCTCCCCACTGCGCTGGAAGTACCGCCTGGCCAGCGGGGAGACCGGATATCCGGGCTTCCCCTTCCTCTCCGGCGCCGACATGACCACCCCTCTGCTGGGCATGGGCGTCCGGGCGCCTAGCCACCCGATGCCGAAGGACAGCGGTTACGGCGTCCAGTTCTGGGAGCAGTGGGTGCGGTACTTCGTCACCCGCGACCCGGCGCACGACGCGCTGGCCGTGGACCCCCGCCGCCCCGGCGCCTGGCAGCGGCGCATCAGCCGTCTGTCCGCCTTGCAGGACGTCAACGACCCCGACCTGCGCCGCTTCTCCGCGGCGGGCGGAAAGCTCCTCCTGCTGCACGGCACCGCGGACGAACTCGTCAGCCACCGCTCCACCGTCGAGTACTTCCGGCGCGTCCAGAAACGTATGGGCCCGCGTGCCACCGGCGCCTTCGCCCGCCTGTATCTCATACCCGGCGCCAACCACGTCAACGTGGACGCGGCCTTCGCGGCGAGCTACGACTCGCTGAGCGCGCTGGAGACCTGGACGGAAGACGGCGAGGCACCCTCGCACCCCGTCGTCACCGACACCGGCCCCGCCGGAAACGCCCGTACCCGGCCCCTGTGCGCCTACCCCTCCTGGCCGAAGTACCGCGGCCACGGAGACCCCGACTCCGCGCACGGCTTCACGTGCCACGGCACGCGGCCACGCGCCTGACCCGGCCTCGCGACCATGCCCCCCCGGCAGCCACTCGGCCACACGGGCCGGCGACGACTTCGGTCACCCTCATGAGAGCGGCCTCCAAGTCTTCGCGGCGGTGCGTGCACAGACAGACCTACGAAGTCGAGCCGGCACCGGCCGGTGACGAACCGGTCCGTACGGCCTGAGGCAGCCGCGCGCCGGCCGCCTGCTCCGCGGCCCGTGCCCACTGGCTCGGCGCTCCGCCCAGGCGCCGCCCGACCCGTGCGGCGGTCTCACGCAGCCAGATGTGCGCGGCGTCGTGCGTGTGGACCGGGTGCCACCACATGGCCTCCCGCAGGGGCACCGCCTCGTACGGCGGTTCCAGGACGCGGACCGCGGCGTGCGGAGCCATCAGGCGGGCGAGCCGGTCCTGGACCAGGGCGATCCGCCGGGTGCCCGCCACGAGCAGCGGCAGCATCTGGAAGTGGTCGACGGACACCTCCGCCCGTGGTTCCACCCCGAGCATGCCGAGCTGCCGGACCGGCGGAGCGTCGTAGGTGCGCTGGTAGGTCACCCAGGGCAGGCGGGCCAGGTCCTGGCGGGTCAGCCGGTCCTCGACGTCCGGGTGGTCCTCGGCGACCACGAAGACCCAGCGGTCCTCGTAGAGATCGGTGGCGGGAAAGCCGCTGATGACGCCGTGCGGCATGAGCAGCCCGTCGACCGCGCTGAGCAGCGTGGCCGTGTCGTCGACCGCGCTGGTCGGGGTCTGCGCGAAGCGCAGTCGGATGCCGGGGGCCTCTTGGTGCACGACGCGCGCGAGTGCGGCGCCGAACACGGCGACGGCGTAGTCGGACGCCACCAGCGTGAACTCGCGGCTCTCCCGCGACGGGTCGAACTCGGCCCGGCTGGAGAAGAGGCGCTCCAGCACGTCGTGGGCGGTGGCGGTGCGGTCGAGGAGTACTTGGCCGAGGGCGGTCAGCTCGTAGTGGCCGCCGACGCGGGCGAGCAGGTCGTCGTCGAAATGGCGGCGCAGCCGGGACAGGGCGGCGCTCATCGCGGGCTGGCTCAGTCCGACGCGCTGCCCGGCGCGGGTGACGTTGCGTTCCTCCAGCAACGCGCGCAGGGCGACGACGAGATTGAGATCCAGGCGGGCCAGATTCATGTGCTTCCCCTCGCCGCTGCTTCGGCTGCCGACCGGTGCGGCGCCGACTAGGAGGGATCCGTGTGGTGGATGGCAGCCATCCACACAATCGATTTCCCTGATCAGCGGTGCCGGGGCCACATTAGTGGCACCGCAATCAGGAGGACATGCCGTGCAATCCGTTCCCGCGTCCCCGCTGTTCGCCGGACCCTTCGCCCTCGCGACCCTCTCGGCCCCGGACGGGCCCGCGTTCCCCGCGCTGGTCACCCCCGAAGAGCTCGTCGTGGACCTGCGCACGGCGTTCGGCGACGGCCGGTTGACGGTCCGTCGGCTGCTGGAGGACTGGACCGCGGCGCTGCCGCGTCTGCGGTCCCTTGCCGGTGCCGGCTCGCCGGAGCGCTGGCCGCTGGCGGAGTTCCGGGTGCACGCGCCGGTCGAACCCCGGCAGGTGTTCCAGTCCGGGGCCAACTACCGCCGGCACGTCATCGATCTGCACGTCGCGCACAAGGCCCCGGGAGACGACCGCCCGGAGGGGGTGCGGCGCGCCGAGGCGGCGCAGATCATGGACCGGCGGGCCGCCGAGGACCTGCCCTACGTCTTCACCGGCCTGCCGAGCGCGATCACCGGGCCGTACGACGAGGTGGTGCTGCCCGCCTGGGCCGAGAAGCCGGACTGGGAACTGGAGTTGGCGGTGGTCATCGGGCGTCCCGCCCATCGCGTGTCCGTGGCGCGGGCGCTGGAGTACGTCGCCGGGTACACGATCGCCAACGACCTCACCGACCGCGCGAGCGTCTTCCGCCGGGACATGCCGCAGATCGGCACGGACTGGCTGCGGAGCAAGAACGCGCCCGGTTTCACTCCGCTCGGTCCGTGGCTCGTGCCCGCCGAGTCGATCGGCGATCCGGACGACCTGCGCCTGACGCTGAAGCTGAACGGCGAGACGATGCAGGACGAGTCCACCAAGGACATGATCTTCGGCGTGGCCCGCATGGTCGCGTACGCCTCGCAGGCCGCCCGGCTCCTCCCCGGCGACCTGCTCCTGACGGGCTCCCCGGCCGGCAACGGCATGCACTGGGGGCGGTTCCTGCGCGACGGTGACGTCATGGACGGCGCCATCACCGGGCTCGGCGCGCAGCGCGTCCGCTGCGCCGCGGCGGTGGCGGCGTGGTGACGGCAGCGCTGCGACAGGGACGGCCCGCGGAGGGGCCGGCGGCGCGGCCACGGCGGCTCCGGCGACGTGAAGGCCATGCCGCTCCAGCGCTCCGCGCAGCGGGAAGCGGAGGCCGGCGGGAGTACGCCGGTGGGACGGCCCCCGGCCCGTCCTTCAGCACGGCCGGGGGCTGCACCGTCCGCAGACCGCCGCGATCGCCACCGGCACCTGGGGGTTCGAGGCCCGCCCCAACGAGTTCGAGGACGCCGTCGGCTCACCCGCCTGTCCAACCGCCGTCAAGTAGGCGCAAACAGCACGGAGTTGACCATGCCTCATCCCCGCACGACCCGCACGGCCCGGCCCCGCACGGTCCTCGTCATCGGCGGCGGCTCGGCCGGCAACGCCGTGACGGTCCTGCTGCGCCGTGCCGGTCACGCGGTGGACCTGATCGAGGTGAAGGACGACTGGAACGCCACCGCCGGCTCCGGCATCACCCTCCAGGGCAACGCCCTGCGCGTGCTGCGCGAAGTCGGCGTGTGGGAGCGGGTGGCCGCGGCCGGCTTCGGCTTCGACTCGATCGGCATCACCGCTCCCGACGGCACGGTCCTGCACGCGCGGGACGACCTGCGCACCGGCGGCGACGACCTGCCCGCCGCCGTCGGCATCCGGCGACCTCGGCTCCAGCAGATCCTCATCGAGGCGGTGCGCGCGAGCGGCGCCTCGGTCCGTCTCGGCACGACCGCCGAGATCCTCGAACGGGACGCCCACGGCGTGCGCGTCCGGCTCTCCGACGGCTCCGAGGGCCGCTACGACCTGGTGATCGCCGCCGACGGTCTCGGCTCGGCCACCCGCGCGGCGATCGGCGTCACGGCCGAGCCGGAGCCCACCGGCATGGCCATCTGGCGCGTCGCCGCCCCGCGCCCGGCCGGCGTGACGCGTGCCGAGGTCACCTACGGCGGCCCCGCCTACATCGCCGGTTACTGCCCCACCGGCGAGAGCACCCTGTACGCCTTCGTCGTCGAGGGCAACCGGGACCGCGCCTCGATACCGCCCGCGTCGTACGCGGACGAGATGCGCCGCCTGGCCTCGGCCTACGGCGGCCGCTGGCCCGGGATCACCGAGCACATCACCGATCCGGCGAAGGTCAACTACACGTGGTTCGACCGGATGCTGGTCGAGGGCTCCTGGCACCGCGACCGCGTCGTCCTCATCGGTGACGCCGCCCACTGCTGCCCGCCCACCCTGGCCCAGGGCGCCGCCATGTCCCTGGAGGACGCCTGGGTCCTCGCCGGGATGCTGGGTGCCGCCGACACCTGGGACGACGCGCTGTTCCAGGCATACCACGAGCGGCGGATCGCCCGTGTCCGGCCGGTCGTCGAGGCGTCCGTGCGGATCGGCCGGTGGCAGCTGGAGGGGGTGCGGGACGCCGATGTGCCCGGCCTCATGGCCCGCACCATGACCATGCTCCGGGAACTGCCGTGACGGCGTCTGCCGCTGCCGGTGGTACGGGGCCGACCACCGCCGAGCCGGTCGCCGTCGTGCCCGGACCCACCGCGGACGCACACGCCCACGTCCTGCTCCCCGAGATCGAGGCGCTGGTCGAGGGGCGGCCGGGGCTCGCCGAGGCGCGAGCGCTGGACACCCGCCGCAACGGCCCCGCCGCGCCTGCGGGAGTTGGTGCGGGTGGCGGGGGCGGGCCGGGTGCCGCTCGGCTCCGACGCCCCGTTCGACACGGGCACCGACGACCCGGTCGGCGTGCCGCGTTCCGCACGCCCGGCCCACGCCGACTTCCACTCCGTGCGCGGCGGCAACGCCGTCGCCCTCCTCCGGAAGGACTGACCTCATGCACCGCCTCCTCACCCATCTGCGCCACGTCGATCTGGCCGTGCCCGACTACGACAAGCAGCTCGCCTTCTACTCCGGCATCTGGGGCCTGACCAAGGTCGCCGAGGACACCGGCGTCTCCTTCCTCGCCGCCGAGGGCTCCCCGGAGCAGTACGTCGTACGCCTGCGCGCGACGGAGGAGAAGCGCCTCGACCTCGTCTCGTACGGGGCCGCGCACCCGGCCGACGTCGACACGCTCGCCGAGGAACTCCTGTCCGGCGGCGTGGAGTTGATCAGCCGTCCTGGCCGGGTCGCCACACCCGGCGGCGGCTACGGTTTCCGCTTCTTCGATGTCGACGGCCGCACCATCGAGGTCTCCGCCGACGTCGCGGTCCGGCGGCACCGCAAGATCGAGGAGAAGGAGGCAATCCCGGTCAAACTCTCCCACGTGGTCCTCAACTCCCCTGACGTGAACCGGACTCGGCAGTGGTACGAGACGCATCTCGGTTTCCGCTTGTCCGACACCCTCTCGTCGCCCGACATGGGCGAGGTCCTGCACTTCATGCGGATCTCCGACCAGCATCACTCCATGGGGATCGCGCGCGGACCGCACACCTCCCTGCACCACGTCTCCTTCGAGATGCGCGGCATCGACGAGTACATGCGCGGCTCGGGCCGGGTGGCCCGCGCCGGGTTCCGGAAGATCTGGGGTCCCGGGCGCCACCTGGCGGGCGACAACACCTTCACGTACTTCCTCGACCCGCACGGCAACACCGTGGAGTACACGACGGAGTTGGAGCTGCTCGACGAGGACACGTGGCATCCGCACGTCTACGACTTCTCCCGGCCCGAGGTCACCGACCAGTGGGGCACCGCCAACCCCATGAACGAACTCGTCGCCAAGGAGTCCTTCAACGACCCCGACCCCGGCGTTTTCGTGGCCCCCCCGGTCTGAGCCGGCCGACCGGCCCCGCGGAGGTGGGCCTCGGCCCCTGCGAGGGCAAGGACACCGCCACCGCGCTCGGCCGCCGCCTCGCGTGGCACCCGGGCTGCTCGCCGCAGAGCGGGGCGCGTGGCGCGTGAGGAAGCCCGCGGCGGTTTGAACGCGGCGGGGCGCGGAGCCGTACCACCGGGCATGACGACTTCCGAAGAACCCTTTTCCGGGCCCCGCCGACGTACCGTCGTGGCCACGATCGGCGGCGCGGGGCTCGCGGCCGCCCTCACCGCGTGCGGGGGCGACGGCGACGGCGGCAGCGGTGACGGCGCCAACGATGCCACCGCCCCGGCGGGCGCCCGGTCCTCCGGTGGCGGCGGGGCCGCCGGGACCGTGCTCGCGAGGACGGCGGACATCCCCGTGGGCGGCGGCAAGATCTTCAAGGACGCGGGAGTGGTGGTCACCCAGCCCGCCAAAGGCGAGTTCAAGGCGTTCTCGAACCTCTGCACCCACAAGCGGTGCCCGGTGACGAGCGTCGAAGGCGGCACCATCAACTGCCCCTGCCACGGCAGCAGGTTCTCCATCACCGACGGCGGCGTCGAACAGGATCCGGCGACCAGCCCGCTGCCGGCCGCCGAGATCTCCGTGGACGGCGACTCGATCACGCTCGCCTAGGAAAGGCGGGCACTGGACCGCCTGGTCGGCACCCGGCGGGTCAGCGGTGACGCTGAGCGCGCCGTCACGTCGTCACGCCCCCGGGTGCCCCGGCCCGCCGGCCGGCGGCTCACTCCTCCCCCGGGACGGGCCCGACGAACAGCGCCACCAGCCGCTCCACCCGCTCCCCGAGATCCGGGGCCCCTCCCCACCCGGTCGTCAGGAGCTGGTGGACGGTGCCGACCAGCGCGAGCGCGGCGGCCACGGTGTCCGTGGCCGCCGCGAGCCGTCCGCCGACGGCCGCAGGGCGGCCTGCCGTGCGGTGCGCGCGTCGGCGTGGCGGGACCGTGGAGTGTCCGGCACAGCGGAAGCCATGGAGCGCCCGGCCGGCCGCTAAGCGCCGCGTGGAGGCTGCCACGCGCCCAGCACGTCCCGCGTGCTGGTGACGGTGGCGACGAGCGCGAGGGTGTGGCGGACCAGCGCGGGCGTGTAGTCGGCGGGGACGCCCGCGATGGCGTCGGCGGGCACGACGGCGGTGTAGCCGAGGTTCACCGCGTCGAACACGGCGTTGGGCACCGCGACGTTGGCGGAGACGCCGGTGACCAGGAGGGTGCGGCAGCCGAGGTTGCGCAGCAGCGGGTCGACGCCGGTGCCCGCGAGCGGCGACAGGCCGTGCAGGCGGCGTACGACGAGGTCCTCCTCGGCGACTTCGACGGGCGGCGCGAGCCGCACGGCCCGTGTCCCGGAGAGCTGCTGCACGGGCAGCCGTTCGGCGGCGCGGAACAACCGGGCGTTGCGGTTGGCCCCGCGCCCGTCGGGGCGCCGCTCGGCGACCGCGTGCACGACCTGGACGCCGCTCTGGTGCGCCGCGAACACCAGCCTCGCGACGTTCGCCAGGGCGCCGGACGACCGTGCCTCCTCGGCGAGTTCGGGCAGCGCGCTGTCGGTGCCCACGACACCCTGCTGGCACTCGACGGTCAGCAGGACGGTGGTGGCGGGGTCGAGAATCTCCCTCAGCTGTTCGTGCGACGGCATGGCTCCCCCTGTCGTGGACACCCGGGACAGCCGGCCCCCGGCGGCGGCCGATGCTCGGAATCCGCGCGAGGCTAACGGCCATTGCGCCACGAAGGAAGAGCCTCCATCCTTTGCTGACGCTCGGTCAACGAGCGGTGGTTGCAGGGAAAACGTCACTCGGGAGGACGCATGGCCGTCACACAGCGCCGGGGCCGCAGGATCATGATGTCGCCGGACGAACTCGACGCGTTCCTCGCCACCGAGCGCACCTGCCGGGTGGCGACGGTCTCCGCCGACGGCGCCCCGCACGTCAGCCCGCTCTGGTTCGCGTGGGACGGCACATCGCTGTGGCTGTACTCGATCACCCGCAGCAAGCGCTGGGCCGATCTGCGCCGGGACCAGCGGATCGCGGTGGTGGTCGACACGGGCCAGGAGTACGGCGAGCTGCGCGGCGCCGAGCTGTCCGGCACCGTGGAGTTCGTCGGGGAGTCCCCGCGTACGGGCGACCCGTGCCCCGAACTCGACGCCGCGGAGCGGTTGTTCGCCCGCAAGCTCTTCGACCTGGACGAGATGCCGCACGACGGCCGCCACGCGTGGATCCGGCTGACACCGGACGCCATCACCTCCTGGGACTTCCGCAAGCTGGCGGAGCTCCAGGACGAGGCCTAGCGCAGGCCCGCACCGGCCGCCCGCAGCGCCTCCACCGCGGCCCTGATCGACGGGCGCCGGTCCGCGTCCGCCCGCCACACCACGTACACATGGCGCCGCACCCGGTGCCGTACCGGGACCGTGCGCACCCCGGCCGGCATCGGGTCGCGTCCCAGTCGCGGGGCCACGCAGACGCCGAGGCCGGCCGCGACCAGGGCGAGCTGGGTGTGGTGTTCCTGGGCGCGGTGCGCTACGCGCGGTTCGATGCCCTTGCCGCGCAGTGTGAACAGCAGCCACTCGTGGCAGAACTCGCCCTCTCCCCAGGTGATCCACTCGTCGTCCGCGAATTCCTCCAGGTCCACTTCCGAGCGGTCGGCGAGGGGATGCGCGGCGGGCAGGGCGATGTCGGCGGGATCGTCGAGGAGAGGCGCCTTGACCAGCCCGTCCGGGACCGGCAGCGGTTTGTTGTACCAGTCCAGTACGACCGCCATGTCGATGTCGCCGCGCGCCACGGCCGCCACCGCGGGCGCCGGCTCCAGCTCGTGGCAGCCGACCCGCAGCCCCGGGTGCCCGGCGCGCAGCGTGGCGAGCGTGGTGGGCAGCAGGCCGCGCAGGGCCGTGGGGAACGCCGAGATCCGCAGTTCGCCGACCGCCTTGCCGCGCTGCTCCTCCAGGTCGGCCCGGGCGCGTTCGACCTGCGAGAGGATCCGCGCGGCGTGTTCGGCGAGCAGCCGTCCCGCGTCGGTCAGGCGGACGCCCCGGCCGTTCTTGGCCAACAGCTGCTGGCCGACCTCCCGCTCCAGCTTCGCCATCTGCTGGGAGACCGCGGAGGTCGTGACGTGCAGGCCGGCGGCCGCTCCGCCGACCGAGCCGTGCCGGGCGAGGGCGTCGAGCGTGCGCAGACGCTCCAGGTTCAGCACGGGCACGCTCCGGGGCCGGTGGCGGGTTCTCGGGTGGGTCGCGGGGTTGACGCGGGGCGACGGGGGAACCCCGCGCCCACCATGCGAGCAGTCCCGACATGTAAGCAGTGCTACGCGATACCGCGCAACAAATATCGCTTGTGCTACGAGATCATCGAGGCCCATCGTGGAACCCATGAGTAACCCGCCCCCACGCTCCGGCACGGCCACCACCGCCCCCGCGCCCCACCGTTCCGCCGCCCCTCCGGCTCCCGCGCCGGGCCGTCCCACGGACCGCCCGGCGAACCGCTCCGGCCTCGACTGGCGTGTCCGCTTCGGCATCCTCTCGCTGATCTGGGGCTTCAGCTTCCTGCTGATCAAGGTGGGCACGGACGCGTACGCACCTTTCCAAGTCACCCTGGGGCGGCTGGTGTTCGGCACGGCCGTGGTCGCCGCCGTCCTCGTCGTGAAGCGGGAGCGGCTGCCGCGCGGGGCGCGGACCTGGCTGCATCTGGCGGTGGCGGCGCTGTTCCTCAACGCCCTGCCGTTCTCCCTGTTCGCGTACGCGGAGCTGACGATCCCCTCGACGCTCGCCGGGATCTGCAACGCGACGTCGCCGCTGTGGGGCATGGCCCTCTCGCTCGTCGCGCTCTCCGAGGACCGCCCGACCCGGCGCCGCGTAGCGGGTCTCGGCATCGGGTTCTTCGGGGTGCTGACGGTGCTGGGCGCCTGGCAGGGTTTCAGCGGCCTGGACGTCACCGGCACGGTGCTGGCGCTGCTCGCCTCGCTCTGCTACCCGATCGGCTGGATCTACGTCCGCCGCACGCTGGCCGGCGCGGGCCACTCGAATCTCTCCCTGACCGGCGCCCAGCTGCTGCTGGCGACCGCCGAACTGGCCGTGGTGACACCGCTGTTCACGTCACTGCCGACCAGCTTCCCGGTCGTGCCGCTGCTGGCGGTCGTGGCGCTGGGCGCCCTCGGCACCGGAGTCGCCTTCCTCTTGCAGTACGCCCTGGTCTCCGAGGTCGGGCCGACCACCGCCCAGATGGTCACGTACTTCGTGCCGGTGATCGCGACCGCAGCGGGCGTCGCCGTGCTCGGCGAGTCCCTGAGCTGGTCGACGCCGGTCGGCGCGGCGATCGTCCTGGCAGGCGCGGCCCTCACCCAGTCCAGGCCACGCGCAACCACGCCCCGACCGGAAACACGCCCACTCCAGCAGTAACGGCACGCCCCCCGGCAGGGTGCACCCCCGTCACCCATAGCGCCGCGTCCCCGCCGGGCACGGCCCTGTCAGCCGGAACACCGCGCCCCGTCCGGGCGCGGCCCCGTCACCCGCAATGCCACGTCAGGCCGGAGGCGCGGCCCCATCACGTTGCCACGCAGCGGCTCCGCCGAGCGCGCGGCCCCGTAGACGTACCGCCTCGCCCTCGCCAAGCACGCAGCCCCTTGAGCCGTACCCCCCGCCGCGCATCCCCGTCACCCATAGCGCCTCGCCGGTGCCGGCCCCACGGCCGAGGCGACCGCGTCGGCCATCGGCGCGATGTCCTCGTCGGTGACTGCCGCGACGGTGATCCGCACCCCGGGCGGCGCGCTCAGCCGGAAGCGGGCCCCCGGGGCGACGGCCCACCCCGCGTGCAGCAGCCGGGCCACCGCCCCGGTCTCGTCCGGGACCGGCACCCATACGTTCATGCCGCTGCGCCCGTGCGCCGGTACGCCCCGCTCGGCGAGCGCCGCGATCAGTGCGTCCCGTCGGCGCGCGTACGAGGCCGCCACCACCGCCGGGTCGACCGCTCCGCTCTCCCAGAGCCGTACCACGGCACGCTGGAGCAGCCGGCTGACCCAGCCGGGGCCGAGCCGCTGCCGGCCCTGTACCCGGTCGACGGTGACGGGATCGCCGGTGAGTACGGCGAGCCGCAGATCGGGCCCGTACGCCTTGGCCGTCGAGCGCACCAGGGCCCAGCTGTGGGTCGCCCCTGCCAGCGGGTGCAGCGGCAGGTCGACGATGCCGTGGCCGTGGTCGTCCTCGATGAGCAGCGTCCCCTTGTACGCGGCGAGCACCTTCCGCAGGGCACGCGCGCGTGGAGCGCTGACGGCGGCGCCGGTGGGGTTCTGCGCGCGGTCGGTCACGACGACCGCGCGGGCGCCTTCGGAGAGGGCCCGCTCCACCTCGGCGGGCAGCGGCCCCTCGTCGTCCACCCCGACCGGCACCGCCCGCAGCCCCATGGCCGACACGAGGTCGAACAGGCTGCCCCACCCCGGGTCCTCGACGGCCACCGCGTCACCGGGCTTGAGATGGGCGGCGAGCACCCGTTCGATGGCGTCGAGCGCTCCGGAGGCGACGGCGACGGGCCCGGCCGGAACACCCTCCGCCGTAAAGGCCGCGCGCACGTGACGTTCGAGTCCGGGGTCGACGGCGCCTTCTCCGTAGAGGACCGGTTTCTCGTCGCCCTGCGCCGCGGCCGCCGTGAACGCTGCGGTGAGCGCGGGCAGCAGGTGCGTGTCGGGGTTGCCCTTGGAGACGTTCCGCACCCCGGGCGGCGCGTCCACGCGGATCAGCTCGCGGGCGGTCGTGGCGGGCTTGGGCCGGACACGGCTGCCGCGCCGCCCGGCCGTCTCGATGACTCCGCGCTCCCGCAGCGTGCGGTAGGCGGCCGCCACGGTATTGGGATTCACCCCGAGCCGAGCCGCCAACTCCCGTATGGGCGGCAGCATTTGCCCCGGCTCCAGCCCGCCGTCACCGACGGCGCGCTCCACACTGGCGGCGATATCGGCTGCGCGACGACCTTCGATCGGATACTCTCCTAGCACAAAACGAAGTATGCACTAGTACAAATGAAACAGCAACGTGGCATCACCGCACCGCCGCCACTCCCGGCCACGGCGGCGCCGCAAGCCCATCAACACAGACCTGTACAGATCGCCACACATCAGCACACACCAACGAAGCAGCAGGGAGAGGCCATGCAGACGACGCCGACCACCACGGACACCCCTTCACCGGAGAGCGCCGCCTACACACCGACCGACCGCACCGTCCCCACCCGCTCCCGGGACCGCGCTTCGTACGACCGCGAGACGGTGCACGCGATACTCGACGAGGCCTACGTCTGCCATCTCGGTTTCGTGCGCGACGGCTCCCCCGTCGTGCTGCCGACCCTCTACGGCCGCGTGGGCGAACGCCTGTATGTGCACGGCTCGACGGGCTCCCGGCCCCTGCGCATGGCCGGCGCCCCCGGGGACGGCCAGAAGGACCCGGGCCTCGATGTCTGCCTGACCGTCACCCACGTCGACGGCCTCGTGCTGGCCCGCTCCGCCTTCCACCACTCGATCAACTACCGCTCCGTGGTAATCCACGGCACCGCCCACCAGGTCACGGACCCGGAGGAGAAGCGGACCGCCTTGGACGCCCTCGTCGACCATGTCGTGCCGGGCCGCTCCACCGACTCGCGCCCCGCCAACACCAAGGAGCTCGCGGCGACCGCCGTGCTCCGCCTCGATCTGAACGAGGTGTCCGCGAAGGCCCGCACCGGCGGTCCGAACGACGAGCCCGAGGACATGGACCTCCCCTACTGGTCGGGCGTCGTCCCGCTCCGCAAGGGCCATGGCGCCGTGATCCCCTCCGCCGACCTCGCGCCCGGCATCGACGTTCCCGACTACCTGGTGGAACGGCAGCACTGATCGAGCGCTGCCGTTCCACCCTTGGGACGCCGCCCGCACCGGCACCGAGTGGCAACAGTGGTCCTGAGCGTGGTCGACGACCCCGCGGACAAGGCCGACGCTCTCGGGGAGCCGCGCACCGTGCCGCGCAATGCCCGACGTACAGGCGAAGTTCGAGTACGCACGCCATGAGTACGCGCACCACAAGCCGGAGGACAAGCCGGAGGAGGTGTGTGAGCGCATCGCCGCGGGGCTCGCCGCACGGACGGGCCCGGCGACGCGGCGGCCCTGGCGCACCACCAGCGCCGCCGCGAGGCCTGACCGGGGCCGGGGCGGACCCCGGCTACAGCGGCGCCGCTGCCCTGCGCGCCGCCACCACGCCCCGCGTCTCGGCGACCGCGAGACCCGTCACCGCGGCGAGCATCAGCACCGTGCCCGCGACCGTCGCCACCGTCAGCGCCTCACCGAGCAGCGCGACCGCGATGACGGCGGCGCTGACCGGCTCCAGGAGCGTGATCACGGAGACGGTCGCGGACCGCACGACGGCCGCTCCCGCGAAGTACAGCGTGTACGCGACCGCCGTCGGCACGGCCGCGATGTACAGGAGATGGCCGGCCACGTGCGCGGGCTCGGCGGTGTGCGGCACCAGGCCCTCCGCCACGGCGAGAGGCAGCAGGCAGAGCGCGACGACGGCGAACGACCACACGGTGGTGCCGGAGGAGTCGGCGCCGCCGGCCCGGCCCCACAGCCGCGTGAGCAGCGTCATCGCCGCGTACGCCGCCGCGGAGCAGAGCGCCCAGAGCACCCCCGTCGGCCGGACGGCCGCGTCCCCGCCCCCGAGGACGAGCACCGCGAGCCCGGCCAGCGCGCCCACGACGGCGACGGCCCCGCCGCGCCCGAGCCGCTCCCCCAAAGTGAGCCGCGCGCCGAGGGCGATGAGAACGGGCCCCGCCCCCATGGTGACGACCGTGCCCACCGCCAGGCCGGTGCTCTGGACGGCCGCGAAGTAGGCCGTCTGGAAGACCGTGAGGGCGACGCCCGTCACGACGATCCGGCGGATCCGGCGGGTCCTGGGGCTCAGCGGCCCGGTGGCCGGCCGCTCGTACGGGCTCACGCGGCGCGGCCGCACGAGGCGCGCGGCGAGCAGCAGCACGAAGCCGCCCGCGCACCGCCAGAAGGAGAGACTGACCGGCCCCATGTCGCTGTCCCGGAAGACGAACGCGGCGGCGGCTCCGGCGGTGCCCCAGGCGGTTCCGGCGACGATCAGATAGAAGAGGCCGCGCCCGACGGACGGACCGAGGACGGCGTTCGGCACGGTGGACGTCGACGTCTCGCAGGCGTCGGCGGACGTACCAGAGGCGTCGGCAGATGTACCAGAGGCGTTGTGGGACGTACCACTGGCGTTGTGGGGCGAACCACAGGCGTTGTGGGACGTATTACTGGACGTGTATGACACGTGAGGTCTCCGCAGCAGAGAAGGAACGTCTGGCTCCGTCTGCGGGCAGCACCGTTCCGCCCGGCCACTGGCCCGGGCGTGATCCGTGAATGCCCCGCGCTAGGCGGCGGGGGGCGGAAGAACGAGTGCTCGTGCGTACATGATCAGCACACTAGGTCGCGCCGCCGCCGCGCGACAACTCCGTTTCGGGATCCGGGACGCCGCCCTTCACGGAGGGCTCGACGGGTGCCGAGGACTGGGCGATGAACGCGCCCGCGAGGACCACCGCGCCGCCGACGATCTGCGGCGCGGAGAGGTGCTCGCCCAGGATCACCCAGGCCAGCGCGGTCGCGATGACGGCTTCCAGGCAGGCCACGACACCGGCCACCTGCGGCGAGAGCCGACGCACGGACAGCACCCCGGTGACGTAGGCGACGACCGTCGCGACGAGCACGATCCAGGCGAGCAGGGCCCAGGCGGGCACCACCGAGCCGTCCAGGTCCGCACCGCCCGCGAGCACCGACCAGTCCATGCCCCACGGCCGTGCGACGACGGTCAGCACGGCGGTCCCCACCAGCAGGCCGTACGCGATGACGCCGAGGGGGTCGGGGGCGTCGGCGCCGGCGTCGCTGCCCTGGTCGGCCAGGACGAAGTAGCCGACCTGGCAGCAGGCGGCCCCGAGGGCGAGCAGCAGTCCGACGGCGTCGAAGCCAAGACCCGACCACACCTCGACGACGCAGGCCAGTCCGCCGACCGCGAGCACCACGCCGAGGGCGGCGGCGCGCGTCACCGGCCGCCGCTGCACGAAGCGGACCCAGCCGAGGACGAGCGCGGGAGCGAGGTACTCGATCAGGAGAGCGACGCCGACCGGGATGCGGGAGAGCGCGGCGAAGTAGCAAGCCTGGACACCCGCCACGGCGAGCAGGCCGAACCCGGCGAGCAGCGCGGGCCTGCGCCGCGGCAGCGCGCGGTGGCGCCAGGCCACGGGCAGCATCACCAGGGCGGCGCCCGCCACTCTCAGCCACACCACGTGCAGGGGGTCGAGGCCCGCTTCGATCAGCGGCTTCGCCGCGACGCCGGAACCGCCGAAGGCGACCGCCGACAGGAGGGCGAGGCCGAGCCCGAGGCCGCGGCCCGGACCCTTGGGACCGCCTCCGCGGCTCCCCTTGTTCCCGTGGAGCCCCTGGCTCTCCTGAATCCCCTGAGACGCTTGCACCGGCACATCATGGCAGGAGGTGTCATGACCGTCACCCCGCCTGACCCCTGTCTCAGTCGGCGGACGCCATTGCTCGCCCGGACCGTCCGGCTCGTACCGCTCGTATCCACCGGAGGGTGGGTCAGCGCGCTGAGCTGTGGCCGCCGCCCGCGAACCCGTGGCCCCCCGGGGTGTACTGGCGGCAGCCGGCCTCGACGCGCCGGAGCAGTACGTCGACGTCGACACCGGCCCGCCCCAGCACCTCGACCGCCCGGCACTCCGGGTCGGCGGTGAGCCCGGCGAGCAGGTCCATGCCGAGGGCCTGCGGCTCCGCGCGCGACTCGGCGCGCTCCAGCGCCATCTCCATCGCGGAGAGGGCGGCGGGCGACCAGCCCGTCTCCTTCACGGCTCCCACGACGGGCACGGCGCCGGAGTCCTCGACGGTGCCCTGCCATTGCAGGCCGTATCCGATGCTGCGCTGGACGAGGTAGCCGAGGAGACGCACGACCTGCGCGCCGTTCTCGAAGACGGCCCGCACCTCGGGGTCGCTCTCCAGCAGGGAGTGCAGCAAGTGCGCGGTGTCTGTCTGCCGGTCCCCGTCACGTACGGCGCGGCGGCGCGCGCCGGCCACCACCGAGGCCAGCTCCGCGCTGAGGCGCGAGTCGAGTTCTGCTCGGGTCGGGCCGGGTTCGGCCCCCGGCGGGGTACGGCTTTGCACGTCTCCCACCACATCAACCGCCAGTGGCATATGCATCGGCGGCGGGGAGCATCTTCCCGTCCGACGCAAGTTGGGCAACCGCGGTTCGGTTGTCCTCCTTACGGATGAGATCCGACCGGCGGTCCCCGAGTGCGCGCGCCGCCTCGCCCGCTACCCCTGGGGCAACCCCGGCGGGGTCTCGCGGGTCTCACAGGCATGGAGAGCAGGTGCTGGATGGTCGCCCTGCCGGCAGTCGACGGCAGGCAGTACGTGTACCGGGTGTACGCACCCGAGGACGCACTGCCCGCCGACCTGTTCTGGGACGCCTGGCACTGCCACGACGAAAGCCCGCTCCCGAGGGCGTCGGACCTCTTCGACGCGGCGGTGATCCGCAGGGTGGGTTAGCGGTCACCACGGGGTGGGCCAGTGATCGGCAGGGTGGGTCAATGGTCACCACGGGGTGAGCCGGTGATCCGCCGGACGGGTGGGTCGGCCACCTCGCCCGAGGCACTCAGCGGCACGCTCGGGCGCCGCGTGCCGATGACGACCGTGGCGTACAGCTCCTCGTCCTCGACCACCCGCGCCTCCAGGCCCGCCTGTTCCACGGCGTTCACGGCGGCGGGCACCTGGCCCTCGCTCGTCTCGAACAGCAGGTGGCCGCCGGGCGCCAGCCAGCGCGGGGCCCCGGCCGTCACCCTGCGCAGCACGTCGAGCCCGTCGCTGCCGCCGTCGAGCGCCACCCGCGCCTCGTGGTCACGGGCCTCGGCGGGCAGCAGGCCGACTTCACGCGTGGGTACGTAGGGGACGTTGGCCAGCAGGATGCCGACGCGCCCGCGGAGGGTGCCGGGCAGCGGGTCGTAGAGGTCGCCCTCGTACACCTGCCCCCCGGCGGCCAGGACGTTGCGCCGGGCGCAGTGCACCGCCGCGGGATCGATGTCGGCGGCGTGCAGTTCGACCCGGCCGAGGCCCGCGACGAGCGCGGCGCCGAGGGCGCCCGATCCGCAGCACAGGTCGACGACGACGGCTTCGCGCCCCGCGAGCGCGGCGGCCTGGGCGACGAGGAACTCGGTGCGGCGGCGCGGCACGAAGACCCCGGGGTCGACGGCGATCCGCAGACCGCGGAACTCGGCCCAGCCGACGACGTGTTCGAGGGGCAGGCCGCCCGCCCGGCGCTCCACCATGGCGGAGACCTCGGCCGGAGTACGGGCGGTGGAGAGGATCAACTCCGCCTCGTCCTCGGCGAAGACGCAGCCCGCGGCGCGCAGCGCCGTGACGACGGCGGTGCGCTGCTCGCGCGAGGAGGCGGCTGACGGCGAGGGAGACGGCCGGAACGCGCAAGACGCGGACGCGGAGAAGGACGGAACCGACATGCGAAGAAGACCTTTTTTCGGGATCCCGACGGGCCTCCCTCGGTTCACCTATGCCGGGTGAACCGCGTGGTCGCGAGGAGGAAGCACCCGACCTGCCACTGCGGTAATGGGTCTCACCTCCCAAGCGCCTCGCCTGCGGCCGTCGCAGGACGGGTGCACATTACCCCACACCCGCCGAAGCGGCGGCCCCCATGCCGCGTCTCGCGTGGTGCGCGCGCGACGCCCTGACAAGCGGATTCGTCGACGCGAAGGGCGGCCGGTGCCTTCGCTCGACGGGTTTTGGGTCAACTTCCGCCGGAGCACGCGCTCTGACATGCATGGATCGCGAGCACACCGAACGGCCGTAACCACCCTTTCGGCCAATATGTACGCTTCCCTCTGCCCGCGCGCGGTCCGCCCCTGCTTGCATGTATGCCGACCAGCTCACCCGGGGGGGGGGCTCAGCGGTGCGGCACACCCGTCTGAGAGGGGAGCGGTGGTCACGTGATCCGGACCCCGGGGAGCATCGCCACTCGCTAGGGAGATCACGTGCCCCTTGCCACTGTGACCGGCCGTGCGGGACCCACTCGGCTCATGAGCAGCCCTGACGGCGGTTGGGAGTACGCGCTGGCGCATCCGCATCTGTCTCTGGGGCCGGGGGTGCTCAGTTATCGGGGCTTCCGGCTCGCTTCGTGTCCGCTGCGCCGCCGTCTGGAGATTCCCTGCGGCCTGGCGACCCTGGTCATCGGGTTCGGTCGGCCGCTGCGGGTGGTCCCCCACGGCTCACCCGACCGGTCCCGCTCGGTGGTCTCCCTGCTCAGCCCGCCCGGCACCGGCTCCGCGACGGGCGAGCACACCGGCGGGCTCCAGGGCGTGGAGGTGATCCTCACCCCGTGGGCGGCGTTCGAACTCTTCGGCGTGGCCTTGCACGAACTGGGTCTCGGCCTGGATCCCGCCGAGATCGTGGGCCCCCGGTTCCACGACCTGTCGCAGGAGCTGGACCGAACGCCCTGCTGGACCGAACGCTTCGCGCTGGTCGATCGGTTCCTGTTGCGCTGCCGGTCGACGGGCCGCACCGCGTCGGACCGGGTGGTCTCCGCGTGGCGCCAACTGGAGTCCGCACAGGGGATGCTGGCGCCGACAGCGCTGGCGGAGCGCCTGGAGTGCAGCCAGCGGCAGCTCGAACGCCGCTGCGGGGAGCAGCTCGGCCTGACCCCCAAACGGCTGGCCCGGGTCCTGCGGCTCCAGCATGCCGCCACCTTGCTCGCGGCGGGCATCAGGCCCGGGGAGGTGGCCCCCCGCTGCGGCTTCTACGACCAGGCCCATCTGACCCGCGAGTTCACCGCGATGACGGGCCTGCCACCGCTGCGTTTCGTCGCCGCACACCAAGCGGGCGGAGCGGATGTCAACCGGGCCACCGGTCGCATCACCAGTATCTTGCTCGACGGGTAACGGGAATTCGCCGGCGCCGGTGGCTTGCCATAAGCGAGGCGGCCCGTCGTGCGACCGCGTACCAGCCATGGCGCGTCGAAAAAATCCAATGTCGCTTTCTTCCAATACGGGTTGTTCGGGGCAGTGGGAGAGTGCCTCGTCCGACATTGGTCGGGACACTCCGCGGACGAGAGGAGAGGGACATGTTGCGTAAGCTGGAATCTGCCGGACAGGCCCTGCTCGAGCGCTTCGTGCCCAAGATTTCGGCCTCTGCCCAGGCCGGGCCGATGGCCTGCTGGCCTCAGTGCTGGCAGTGCAACTCAAGGTATGCGTACGGGTGCGTCAACGAGTGGTGCAGCTACAACGCCAGGTGCTGCGAGACGTCCTCCCGCTGCTACCGCTGTTACTGCTGACGCAGGCGCGGGCCCGGGGCTGTCGCGCCGGGCCCTTCTGCGCGGCGGCCAGACGCCGCCCGCGTGCGCCGTTCCCCATGACCGGATGAGGAGGCCGAGATGGAGCAGTATCTCGCGATGTGGGTCAGGTGCCTGATCGGCCTGGTCTTCCTGGTCTCCGCGGTGAGCAAGGTCTCCGGGCGCCGCTCGTTCGCCGAGTTCGCCGAGGCTGTCGCGGCCCTCGCGCCCATGCCCGGGGCCCGCCGACTGCTGGCTCCGGCCGTGGTGGCGCTGGAGTTCGCGGTGGCGGTGCTCCTGGCGCTGCCCGTTCCCGCCGCCTTCCGGGCCGGCGGGTGGCTCGCCACGGCCCTGCTGCTCGCGTTCGCTCTCGGTGTCGCGCTCGCCGTACGCCGGGGGGCCGAGACGGCCTGCCGCTGCTTCGGCCGCTCCACGTCGCAGGTCGAGGGCTGGCAGGCGGTGCGCAATCTGACCCTGGCCGTACCGGCCGCACTGGCGGCGGCACTCGGACCCGGCTCACAGGGCGCCGCCACCGGGCTCGCGCTGGCCGCGGTGATGGGCCTGACCTGTGGGGCGGTGGTCATCGCGCTCGACGACATCGTAGATCTCTTCCGTCCGGCCACCGCAAAGGCCGTCGACTTCCGACAGGAGATGCCCTATGCCCGTCGTGATCACAGCTCTCGTATTCGTCGGGGCGCTGTGCCTGCTGAATCTCGTCCTGAGCGTCGGAATCATCAAACGCCTGCGTGACCAGGCCGAAATCCTGAACCGCAACGGCAATTCCGGCCGGGCCGCGACCCTCGGCATGAACGAAGAGGTCGGCGCGTTCTCCACGATCACGGAGGACGGCGAACTGGTCGACCATGAAAGCCTTTATCAGGGTGACACCCTGGTCGCGTTCTTCTCTCCGACCTGTGGCCCCTGCCGGGAAAAGCTGCCGAAGTTCGTGGAATTCGCCGCCGCCTTCCCCGGCGGCCGGGAGAAGGTACTGACGACGGTCGTCGGGAACGCCGCGGACGCGGCCGACATGGTGGAGCGGCTGCGTCCGGTGGCCAGGGTGGTACGGGAGGACAGCAACGAGGGCGCGGTCAGTACGGCCTTCGCCCTTCAAGGGTTCCCGGCCATCCTTGTCGTCTCGCCCAGCAACGAGCACGGACGGCCCATCATCACCGCCGACAACCTCGACCACGAACTGCCGGTGCCCGCCCCGTGAGCCTTCGCCTCCCCCGACCACACGGACGCGGCGAGCGGAAGGAGACCGCCCACTCCGCGTACCGACGCATCGCCACGGCAGTCGCCCTGTGCGCCAGGGCGGCTCCGGCGGCGTCGGCCGGCTATGCGGTGATCACGCTGTCGTCCGGGCTGACGCCGGTCGCGGTGGCGTGGATGACCAAGCTGCTGCTCGACGGCCTCACCCGGGGGGCGGACGCCGGGGACTTGGTGGTCCCGGCGCTCGGCTACGTCCTCATCGCGACCGTGGTCGGCCTCGGCCCGCTGATCGGCCGCTACCTCCGAGGCGTCGTGGACCGCAGGGTCGGACTGCTGACACAGGACCGCCTGCTGACGGCAGTGGGCCGGCATCCGGGCCTGGGCCGGCTGGAGGACGCCGCGTTCCTGGACCGGTTGCGGGTGGCCCAGGACGTCGGCCGCACCGTCGCGGGTCAGCTCGCCGACGGGGTGCTGACGGCGGGCAAGTCGGTGCTGACGGTCGGCGGGTTCCTCATCTCGCTGGTCGCGATCAGCCCGCTGATGGCGCTGCTGGTGCTGGCCGCGGGGGTGCCGTCGCTGGTGGCGCAGCTCTCCCTCTCCCGGCACTACGCCCGCGCCGTGTTCACCGTGGGGCGGATCGAGCGGCGTGAGGACTTCTACACGGGTCTGATCGCCTCCGCGACCGCGGCCAAGGAGATCCGGCTCTTCGGCATCGGCGACTTCCTGCGCAAGCGGGTGCTGGCGGAGCGCCGGGCGGCCAACGCCGTCACACAAGCGGTCGAGGCGCGGCAGACCAAGGTGCAGGGCGCGCTGGAGCTGCTGACCTCGCTGGTCTCGGGGGCGGGGCTGATGTGGGCGGTGTTCGCGGCCACCCGGGGTGAGCTCTCCGTCGGCGGGGTGACGATGTTCGTGGCCGCGGTGGACGGAGTGCAGACCTCGCTCGGCGCGCTGCTGCTGCAAATCGCGGCCTCGCAGCGGACGCTGCTGATGTTCGACCACTACCTGGAGGTGGTGGAGACCGAGCCCGACCTCCCGGTGGCCGCCGACCCGGTGCCGCTGCCGCCGCTCGCACGCGGGATCGAGATGCGTGGCGTCTGGTTCCGCTACGCCGAGGATCAGGAGTGGGTGCTGCGCGGACTGGACCTGTTCATCCCCTGCGGCCAGTCACTGGCCCTGGTGGGACTGAACGGCGCCGGCAAATCCACGTTGGTGAAGCTGCTCTGCCGGTTCTACGACCCCACCCGCGGAGCGATCCTCTGGGACGGCGTCGACGTGCGCGATGTCGACCCCGCGGGGCTGCGCGAACGCATCTCCACCCTGTTCCAGGACTTCCAGCACTACGACATGACGGCGGCCGAGAACATCGGCCTGGGCGATCTGCGGCTGTTCGACCGGCGCGACCGCATCGAGACGGCGGCGAGCAAGGCGGGCCTGCACCCCAAACTCGCCTCGCTGCCGGAAGGGTACGACACCATGCTCTCGCGCTCCTTCGTCCCGGACGGCACCTCCGGCCCTGGCACCCTGCTGTCCGGGGGACAGCACCAGCGGCTGGCCCTGGCTCGCGCCTTCCTGCGCGAGGGACGCGACCTGATGATCCTCGACGAGCCCTCGGCAGGACTCGACGCGGAGGCGGAGCACGAGATCCACCTGACCATCGGCCGGCACCGTGCGGGCCGCACCAGCCTATTGATCTCGCATCGGCTCAGCACGGTCCGCGACGCCCACCACATCGCCGTACTCGACGGCGGGCGGGTGGTGGAACAGGGTGGGCACGGCGAACTGCTGCGCGCCGGTGGTGAGTACGCGCGGCTCTTCGCTCTCCAGGCCGACGGTTACCAGGACACTGACGCGGAGGGCGGCCCGGTGACATCGGTGGCCGCGTCATGATCGCGGAGAAGGCGCGGATCGCTGCCGCCGTCCTCACCCGCCGACTGGTGTCCGTCACCGTCGAAGGGGTGAGCATGGCGCCGACTTTCCAGGACGGCGACCGGGTGCTGGCGGTACGGCGGCGAAGGCCCAGACCGGGCGAGGTGGTCGTCGTCGAGTCGCCCTTCGGCAGGCGGGGCTGGCTGGAGCCGCCGTTGCCGGCCAGGGCCGCGCCTGTCTCGGTGGCCGCGCGCCGTTGGATGATCAAGCGGGTCGTGGCACTCCCCGGCGACGTGGTGCCCCGCGGGCCGGGGCTCGCGAACGTATCCGACGAGCGGGTGCCGGCCGGCATGGCGGTGCTGCTCGGCGACAACCCCTCGTCGAGTTTCGACTCGCGGGAGTTCGGCTACTTCCCTCTGGTACGCCTGCTGGGCGTCGTGAGGTCGCCCGGGAGGTGACCCCGACATGGCCGAGGCGCCCCCCACCCATGGTGCGGGGCGCCTCATCCGAGCCGGGGGCCGACGGCCCCCGCCACCTCAGTCCTCATCGGCGAGGATCAGGTACAGCTTCTTGCGGGCGTCGTTGATGACGGAGACCGCCTTGTCGCGCTGCTCTTTGCTGCCGGTCTTCCAGACCTGCCCGAACGCCTCCATCAGACCGAAGCCGGCCTGCCGGATCTCGTTCAGCGTGTCCCAGTCGACCCCGCGCCCGGCCTCTTCCCAGGGAGCCTCGGGGCCCACCTCGGCGGCCTCGCGGCCGGCATCGGTGAGCGAGAAGAGCTTCTTGCCGCCCTCGCTCGCGCTGCTGATCAGCCCCTCGTCCTCCAGGAGCTGGAGGGTCGGGTAGACCGAACCGGGGCTGGGCTTCCACGCCCCGCCGCTGCGCTCGGCGATCTCCTGGATCATCTCGTAGCCGTGCATGGGGCGGTCCCGCAGGAGGGCCAGGATCGAGGCGCGTACGTCACCGCGCCGCGCCCGCCCTCGCGGGCCGCCCCGCCCGCCGCGGCCACCCCAGGGACCGCCGGGCCCACCGGGCCCCGCGAAGCCGGGGCCGAACGGCCCGAACGCCCCACGCCGCCCGTCGAAGCCGCCGAGCCTGTCCCGGCCGCCGCCTTCCCGTCCCGAGCGCCCGCCGTGCCGACCGCGCCTCTGCTCGTGCTCATGCCCCTGTCCGAAGCCGGGGCCGAAACCGTGGGAACGCATGAAGATCACTCCTAGTCTTAGTTCGGCGATCAATCACGTATCGATCGCGATGCCTCAACGATATATCGCTACCGATCGCCGGGCAACCCCTTGGCATGGCAACTCCGCGTACCGATGCAGGGCCTCCCCGAACCCAGACCACCACCCAGGCCAGTGACCCAGAATTGGCCTTACCGGCAACCCGCTGTGGCCACTACCGTCAGCGTTATGCCGACCTCACACCGCATCCGCGTCGTCGACGCCTTCACCGACCGCCCCTTCGCCGGCAACCCGGCGGGCGTCCTGCTCCTCGACGCCTTCCCCGACGACACCTGGCTCCAGCACGTGGCCAGGGAGGTCAACCACGCCGAGACCGCGTTCGCCCACCGCCTCCCGGAGGGCGGCGAAGCGGACTGGGCGCTGCGGTGGTTCACCCCGGCCACGGAGGTCGATCTGTGCGGGCACGCCACTTTGGCCACCGCGCACGTCCTGCACACCACCGGTGCCGCCACCGGCTCCGTCCGCTTCACCACGCGCGGCGGCATCCTCACCGCGACCGCGCACGACGACGGCACCCTCACCCTCGACTTCCCGACCGCCCCGCTCACCGCCACGGAGGTCCCCCCGGGCGTCGCCGAGGCCCTGGGCGCCGAGCCGCTCGCCGTGTACGACACGGGCCGGCACATGGGCGACCTGCTGGTCGAGCTCGCCGACGAGAAGACGGTGCGGTCACTCACCCCGGACCACAAGGCCCTCGTCCGCCACTCGGAGCGCGGCATCATCGCCACGGCCGGGGCCGAAGACCCGTCCCGCGGCTACGACTTCGTGTCGCGCGGCTTCTTCCCCCGCGTCGGCATCGACGAGGACCCCGTGACGGGCAGCGCGCACACCGCGCTCGCCCCCTTCTGGTCCGAGCGCCTCGGCCGCACCCGACTGACGGGCCTTCAGGCCTCCGCCCGCACCGGCCTGGTCCGCACCGAACTGCGCGGCGACCGCACCCTCCTGACGGGCCGCGCGGTCACGGTCATCGAGGGCGACCTGCTCGCCTGACGGCGCCCCCGCCCACGTACAGCACGGTGGGGACGTACGAGAACCCGCACCCGTACGTACGTCCCCACATCGCCGCCCCGCAGCCCTGCGACCATCCGGAGCCGGCCCGTACCGCCCCGCCTCACGAAGGCGTGGGCAGCCACCCCACCTTCCCGGCGAGCAGCGCGTACCCCACGAACGCCCCGATGTCGAGCAGGGAGTGGGCCGCCACCAGCGGACCCACCCGGCCCCACCTGCGGTAGAGCAGCACGAAGACCACGCCCATCGCCACGTTCCCGAGGAACCCGCCGATGCCCTGGTACAGGTGGTAGGAGCCGCGCAGCACCGAACTGCCCACCAGCGCGGCCATCGGCGTCCACCCCAGCTGCCCGCACCTGCGCAGCAGATAGCCGACGACGATCACTTCCTCCACGACCGCGTTCTGCACCGCGGAGAGCACGAGGACCGGGTACTTCCACCACACGTCCGGCAGCGCCTCCGGCACCACCGTGAGGTTGAAGCCGAGCCCGCGGGCCGCCAGGTAGAAGGCGATGCCGAGACTGCCGATCACCGCGGCGATCAACGTGCCGCGCCCCAGGTCGGGCCATGGCCGCGTCCGGTCGAAGCCGATCGTCCGCAGACCCGCTCCCTCCCGCAGCAGGAAGTGCGCGACCAGCGCGACCGGCACCAGCGCGGTGGTGATCCCGAACAGCTGCCACGCCAGATCGAGCCATGGCCGGCCCGGCGCCGCCGACGCGTTCAACGTCGCCGCCTGGTCCTTCAGACCGCCCGGCCTGGTGACCGACCCGACAAAGCTGATCAGCGCGGACACTCCGCTCGCCCCGAGCGAGAGTGCCAGGACGAGCACCGTTTCGTCCCGCAGAGTCCGCCGCGACGGACCGCCTGTCGGAAAAGAACCGTCCATCGGCCCCGGCTCCGCTGCCACTGAACCTCCACGTGAGTGATCCCGCCTCGTCCCCGCCCTCGCCCTCGCCCTCGCCAGGGTCTCGAAAGAAGTTACGAGGACCGTGCGCGACAGGCCGAGCGGCAGCCCTGGGACGTCACAGCTTGCCCGACGCGCACGGCACGGCCACGCCCGCCCCCCGGCCGCGCGTCCGCGCGGGACCCCCGGCACCGGTGCCATGCGGAACGACGAGCTGCGCGACCGGGCGCTCGTCCTCGCCGGGCGGCGCCGGGCTCAGCGCGGCGCCGACATCGGCACCGCCGGCCGCAGATGCCCCACCGGCCAGGTGTGCACCGGGTCGCCCTCGTGCATCAGCTCGCAGTACCGCTTGGTGGTGGCGGCCAGCGCCGCCTCCCTGGAGAGCCCGCTGTCCAAGGCGCGGTGGTACGTCGCCGCCTGCCACGACGCGCCATTGACCCGCAGCCTGCACCGCTCCTCGATCACCCCGAGGTACAGGTCCCGGTCCGCGGGCTCCACCCCCCACGCGTCGAGCCCGGCGGCCGCAAGCGGCAGCAGTTCATCACGTACGAGGTCGACCGCCGGCACCTCGGCGGTACCGCCGGCGCCGCCGAGCCTGCCGCGCCGCGGCCACCGCAGCCGGGCGTCGATGCCGTACCGGCACGCGACCTCGAAGTTGTCGGCGGCGGCCTCGAAGGGCAGCCGGGTCCACACCGGCCTGGCCTCCTCCGCGAGGGCCCGCACGAGCCCGTAGTAGAAGGCGACGTTGGCGATGACGTCGGTGACGGTGGGGCCCGCCGGCAGCACGCGGTTCTCGACGCGCAGATGCGGGACGCCGTCGGCGATGCCGTACACCGGACGGTTCCAGCGGTAGACGGTGCCGTTGTGCAGGACGAGTTCGCCGAGCCGCGGCACACCCCCCGCGTCGATGACGCCCAGCGGGTCCTCCGCTTCCATGAGGGGCAGCAGTGCCGGAAAGTAGCGCAGATTCTCCTCGAAGAGCTCCAGGGGCCCGGTGATCCACCGCTCGCCGAACCAGGTCCGCGGCCGCACCCCCTGGGCCTGGAGCTCGGGCGGCCGTGTGTCGGTGGACTGGAGGAAGAGCGGGGGCCGCGACTCGCGCCACAGCTCGCGGCCGAACAGGAACGGCGCGTTGGCGCCCACGGCGACCTGCGCCGCGGCGACGGCCTGCGCGGCGTTCCACACGTCGGCGAACCGGCCGGGGGTCACCTGAAGGTGCAACTGCACGGAAGTACACGCCGCTTCGGGCACGATCGAGCCGGACGTGCAGGTCAGCCGCTCGACTCCCTCGATGTCGAGGGCGAAGCGCTCGCCGCGCGCCGCCACGATCTGCTCGTTCAACAGGGCGTAGCGGTCCACGTCGGAGAGGTTGGCGGAGACCATGTCCTCCTTGTTCAGGGTCGGCAGAATGCCGATCATGACGATCCCCGCGCCGAGCTCGCCCGCTTTTCGGTGGGCGTAGTTGAGGCCGGTACGCACTTCTTCGGCGAGCCGGTCGAGAACGCGGCCGCCGAGCCGGTGCGGAGCAATGTTCACTTCCAGATTGAACATGCCGAGTTCCGTCTGGAAATCCCGGCTCGCGATACGCTCCAGAACCTGCGCATTCAACATTCTCGGCAGCCCGTCGGCCCCGGCGAGATTCAGCTCGATCTCCATGCCCATCAGATTTCGGGGCCGGTCGAACCGCTCCTGGGCCAGCAGCCGCTCGAGCCCCGTCAGGCACGCGCGGAGCTTCCTTCGGTAGTGGTGTCGATCGGACAGGTCGAACGCGCCCGCCGCGACCTTCTCACCCATCGAAGTGTCCCTCCTCGGACGGCGGCCGGGGCCCGGCCGCTGCGTACGGGGGATGATGCCCCGTCAATGTGATCGATAACGCCCCGCGGCGGCGCACCGGGCAGTAGGCTCGGGGCAGCCGGCGCGAGGCACATTCACCGGGCATGCGGCACAGTGCGGATTCGGTTCCGAGGACCTGGTCAAAAGCACCGACCGGAATCAGCCGACCGCTCACCTCGTGAAATGCGAGGTCACGGATGCGGGGCCCACCCAAAATCGGCATAAAGACCGCAGAAGTGCGACCCGATATCCCCTTGCCCGCAATATCGAGCACGTCTAGCCGAAACACCGCTCGAACACCTCTCATATAAACTGCGCAATCTAGGCAGAGAGTTGGCGCTCGCGGTCCCCCGGCCCCCGCCCCCTCTGACCCAGAGCCTGACAGCGACGTCACGCACCTGCCCCCGCTCCACCGTGCCTGTCGAATGAGAGAGGCGACCCACCATGCCGCTGCATGTCCTCCCGGCCCCCGCGCCCGCCCTGCGCAGCGTTCTCGCGGCACTCGGTTCCCCCACCGCCGTACGCGAGGCCCGGACCCCGGCCCTCCGTGCCGCCCAGGGTTCCGTGCGGCCCGAACTCCCGCTGCCCGTCCACGTGTTGGGTCGCGCCGCACCCGACGGCACATCGCCCACCCGCCTCGCCGGCTGGCGCTTCATGATCCGCGCGGGCGAGCGCACCCTCGCCGCGGCCGACACGATGCTCACGCCGGACGGCTGGGCCTTCTCGCACTTCTTCGAGGGCCCCTACATCGCCTCCACCGAACGGGCCCTGCGGCACGCCGAAGCCATGCCGGTGCCCTGCCAGCCCCGGCTGCTCTCCGTACCCGAGCTCTACATGCTGACGCTCTGGCTGCACGGCGACTGCACCGACGACGGCACCGAGGCGCCGCTCGCGGCCACCGATCTGCTGGTCCCGCTGGCCCCGGCCCCGCCCGGCATCGCGGCCCACCGTCCGCACCGCGTCGCCGAGTTGCTCCCGGTCCTCGCCCACCGCCTGACACCGGCGGCTCCCGCGCCCCTGCTC
>NZ_JAFEXF010000529.1 GCF_016905445.1 Streptomyces sp. G44 | reverse complement strand
CTCCCCACGCTCGGCTGGGCGACGGCTTGGACGACGGCCAGCCCATGGTGCTGCTGCTCATTTTCTACGTCATCGACGACATCGCCGAGGGAGTACGGCCCCGCTGGCCGGCCGCACTAGCTGCGGTGACCCTTCTGTGGAGCGTCGCCCAGTTCACCGGCGCCTCCCTGCCCAGCTTCCTCAGCGAGGCCTGGCCGCAGACCATCGCCGCCGCCGGCGTCACCCTCGGATTGGCAGCGAGCGGAGTTATCACACGGCTTCCCGAGCGCCGACCGCGTAGGCCCGTCGCGGGACACGACGCCGAGTCCGGCAGGCAGGGCTCTCGGTGAAGGAGACGCCCGCCTCCCTCGGTGACAACAACCCCGCCTTTGTGACAGCTATCGTGCTTCGGCGCACTTCACCACCAAGCTGACCCACTA
>NZ_JAFEXF010000528.1 GCF_016905445.1 Streptomyces sp. G44 | reverse complement strand
CGAGAACACCCGCTCCTTGGCGCGCGCCTTCTCCTCGTCGCGGCGCCCGCCGCCGAAGACCGCGTCGAACCTCTCGCTCTGGATCTTCTCCGTGAGCGGCACGGTCTGGAGCGGGTTGCGGGTCCCGTCCGGGCGCTCGCGCAGCACACCGCGGTCGAGGTAGTCCTGCACGGAGGCGACATGCAGGTGCAGCCCGTGCCGGGCCACCGCCCGGTCGCGGTACTCGATGACCTCGGGGAAGTTGTGCCCGGTGTCCACGTGCAGCAGGGAGAAGGGGATGGCCGCCGGGGCGAACGCCTTCAGCGCCAGGTGCAGCATGACGATGGAGTCCTTGCCGCCGGAGAAGAGGATCACCGGCCGCTCGAACTCGCCCGCCACCTCGCGGAAGATGTGCACCGCCTCGGACTCCAGGGCGTCCAG
>NZ_JAFEXF010000527.1 GCF_016905445.1 Streptomyces sp. G44 | reverse complement strand
TAACAGGATTAATTCAAACCACTTGCATCATATAAAGAAAAAAAGCATCCGCCTGTCAGCAAGCCGCCAACAATACAGATGCACTTTGCAGTTTAGCCTATGAAATTCCTTTTTGCCTAACGGTAATCCTCGACATCAAACTCCCTGTCCTTGAAATAATATTTCCGGTCGTCTTCTGTAATCTCACGGATCACTCGGCAAGGATTCCCTGCGGCAATCACATTGTCCGGAATATCCTTCGTCACTACACTGCCTGCCCCGATTACAGCATTGCTCCCTATTGTAACTCCCGGAGTGACGACCACATTTCCGCCAATCCAGACGTTGTCACCAATCGTGATAGCAATGCCATACTCATAACCGGAATTCCGTGAATCCGGGTGAATAGGATGGCCTGCTGTATAGAGAGATACATTAGGGG
>NZ_JAFEXF010000526.1 GCF_016905445.1 Streptomyces sp. G44 | reverse complement strand
ATATTTCCGCACAACAAACTGCTTACGATCGTTAAACTCACCAGCGACTACAATCTGCATGCCCTCATCCACATCTGCCAAGAAGTTCAAACTATGTGCTGCAATTAGACAATTCGTACCGTCAAGAGAGAACCGAACCAAAGGGGTCCTCGACATTTTCAGCACTCGTACCTTCGAAACTACACCTTTCAATGATTTCACAGTAATCGCCTCCGTATCGTTGTATATAGTAACTATAATCAGTTTTGCCTAACGTTAGATTGACATAATGCTCAACGCAACGAGTTCCAAAAACACACTCTTGAGATTCGGATATAGAATCCGGAAACTCTTCTAGAAACTCTGAATAAGAAATATAGCCCTGCTCATATAGACTAATTATGTTCATATTAAGGTACCTTTCCAGTGTATGGGTTTATAG
>NZ_JAFEXF010000525.1 GCF_016905445.1 Streptomyces sp. G44 | reverse complement strand
TCGACGTCGCCGTCACACCACGCGCCCTGCGACCCTCCGCCAACGCATCGAGATACGCGTTCGCCGCCGCATACGCACCCTGACCACTGCCACCCCACACACCCGCATTCGACGAGAACAGCACGAACGCGTCCAGCTCGGCGTCACCCAGCAACTCGTCCAGATTCCGGGCACCCGACACCTTCCCCTTGGCGGCTTCGGCGATCTGCTCGGCATCGAGGTCGGACACCGCACAGGTGTGGCTGACGCCGGCGGTGTGGATGACGGCGGTCGGCGGATACTCCGCCAGCACCCGCGCCAGCGCCTCCCGGTCGGCCACATCACACGCCACCACACTCACCCGAGCAGAACCCAGACCCTCAAGCTCCGCCACCAACTCCCCCGCACCCGGCGCATCCAGCCCACGACGACTGGTCAACACC
>NZ_JAFEXF010000524.1 GCF_016905445.1 Streptomyces sp. G44 | reverse complement strand
CGATCAGTCCGTCGATCGCGGCCATGCCGAGGCCCCAGCTGACGCGCACGATATCCACGTGGCGCGGCACCAAATCAAGCAGCGTCGATTCGCTGCCGCTCACCTGCCAGCAGTGGCGGCCGTTCAGTACGGGCATCATCAGCTCTCCGGTCAGGACAGTGGGTTTGAGGCTGGATGGGAGCGGCGGACGGATCCTTCCGCTGTCGGTCGGTCGAGGTCTTGGTGGGGTGGCCGCCGCCCATACCTGACTGGACGGCGGCCCGTCGGCCGCTGCACACCTTGCCCAGCTCACAAGGGGGGCGGCGGCACTGGTCCCCTTCGATCGGTCACCGCCCGGACGACGCTCGCCGCGCGCGGTGTTCGGCGGAATCGAAGGGGGGTGGGCCGGCTGCCTGCTCCCCTTGAGAGCGCCCGGCCCGGGCG
>NZ_JAFEXF010000523.1 GCF_016905445.1 Streptomyces sp. G44 | reverse complement strand
AGACGCCCTTGCGGTCGCCGAGCCCGCCCGCCAGATGGCCGTCCTCGCCAGGAAGGCGGGATGGCACGACCAAGCGCTGTCCATCGCGCTCTCCGCCGCTGACCACCCGGATCTCCGAGGCGCAGGACGCGCCGGGGCCGCGGTCCGCGGCCTCTTGGTCCAGAGTGCGTCGTACACCCTCGCGCGCCGCGGCGACCGGGACGGGATGCGGGAGCTGACCGACGAAGCTGCCGGCATCGCCAAGGAACTCGGCGGCGCCACCCTGCTGCGCGACCACGGCGGAGGCTTCAGCCCCCTCACTGTGCAACTTCACAGGATCAGCGCCGAGAACCACGCGGGCGACCCCCGGGCCGCGCTCGATGCCGCTCGCACGATTTCCCTGAAGGCACTGCCCAGCGTCGAACGCCGCTCCCGTGCCCTCGGAG
>NZ_JAFEXF010000522.1 GCF_016905445.1 Streptomyces sp. G44 | reverse complement strand
AGCCTTTGCAGCCCCGTCTCTATTCGATTTCTTCCAGTCCGAAAGCCAATCCGGACGAGGTTCATATTACCGTTTCCACCGTCCGCTACGAGAACAACGGCAGGCCCCGCAAAGGAGTATGCTCCACCTTTCTCGCAGACCTTGCTACAGAGGATACGGACATCCCCATTTTCATTCAAAAGAATGCCCATTTCCGCCCGCCGGCTAATCCCGATACCCCGATGATTATGGTCGGTCCGGGTACTGGCATTGCACCGTTCCGTGGATTCCTGCAAGAGCGTAAAGCAGCCGGGGCCAAGGGAAGAAACTGGCTGATCTTCGGTGAACAGCGGGAGGAAAGTGATTTCTATTTCCGCGAAGAGCTTGAGGATCTTCAAAAGGAAGGTTTCCTGCACCGGCTGGATACGGCCTTTTCCCGCGATCAGGC
>NZ_JAFEXF010000521.1 GCF_016905445.1 Streptomyces sp. G44 | reverse complement strand
CTTTCCCACCAGATTCCACTTCTCGGCTGCAAGGTATGGAAAGGACCCTCGCCGGTGCGTGATTCAGAACCCGTCGACATAGTGCGCGAAAAGCTCCGAGAGATCGTGGCGTCTGTCCTCGAAGTGGAAAAGGAGGACATCGAGTCCGGTCCCCTGTTCTACGAGGACCTCGGCATCAGCTCCTTGGAGAAGATGGCGGTCACGGCCGCGATCGAGTGCGAGTTCGGTCCTCTGTCCGCTGAGGAAGCGGCAGCTCTCACCAGCCTGGACGTCGCGGTGTCCGTGCTCAGCGAGCGGGCGGCGCTCCTCCGCGGGGTCAACCTGATCGACCACCTGGTGGCAGGTCATGTCTCCGGCGGCCGGGGTGAAAGGACCAGCTACCTCGACCCGCAGGCCGGGGAGATCACCTATGCCGACCTTCTGGAGGC
>NZ_JAFEXF010000520.1 GCF_016905445.1 Streptomyces sp. G44 | reverse complement strand
ACGCACGCCTGCTGCCCAATCTGGCCACGCTGGGAGCCGAGATCACCACCATCCCCGGAGGCCCTTGATGCCCGTCCCGTTCACCGCCGATGACACCACCCGCCTCCGGGACACCCTCGACCAGGTCGTCGCTGACGGCGCCACCCCCGGTGGCGTCATGGCCTACGGCACCACCGGCGCCAGCCCCGACTTCCTCAGCGTCGGCAAGGTCGCTCCCGAGTGCGGCGACACCGAACCCGACCAGGACACCGTCTACGACATCGCCTCGCTGACGAAGGTCGTGGCCACCTGGCCCCTGATCGGCCAGGCCCTGGAGGCCGGGCTGCTCGACCTCGACGCCCCGATCCGCGACTTCCTGCCGCCGATGAACAGCGAGACCCCCAGCGGCGAGGCAACCGTGCGCCAGCTGATCGCGCACACCTCCGGCC
>NZ_JAFEXF010000051.1 GCF_016905445.1 Streptomyces sp. G44 | reverse complement strand
GAGCCGGGGCGCGGGCGAAGGCCGCGGACGCCGAGCATGCGGTGCGGAGGTCCGCCGACGCCCTGGTCCGTGCGGGCACGTCCAAGGCGCGTACGTCCATGGAGATGGCCAGCGGCGGCACGCGCGTGACCGTCCGGGGCGCGGGCTTCTACGACTTCCGGGACCAGCGCGGGCGGTTCGAGGTGGTCCTGCCGCAGGATCCCGCCGGGGGGCGGGTGCGTCGGCCGATCACCGAACTGATGACCGGCGGCGCGCTCTACATGAAGCACCGGGGGGCCGGGGTGCCCGCCGACAAGTGGGTGCGGATCGAGACACGTTCGCTCGCCGACGGCAATCTCGTCACCGGTGGCGCGACGGATCCCCTGGCGGCGGCGGAACTGCTGCGGGGGGCGCGCAACGTGACGTATGCGGGAGAGGAGCGGGTCGCCGGCACCGAGGTGCGGCACTACCGCGGGGTCGTGGATCTGCGGGCCGCGGCGAAGGCTGCTTCCGCAGGTCAGCGTGGTGCGCTGGGGGTGGCGGCGGGGAAGGGGTTCAGCAAGGGGAGCGTGCCGTTCGACGTCTATCTCGATGAGCGGGGGCGGGTGCGGAAGCTGCGCCAGCAGTTCACCGTGGCCAATGCCGACGTGGCGTCGACCACGCTTCTCTACGACTTCGGGGTGCCGGTGGAGGTGCGACTTCCGGCCGAGCGGGACATCTACGCCGGGAAGATCGCCGCTCCCTAGTCGCGTACGGCCGGTGGAAATGGTCCGTCCGTGCCATGCGCGGTGCGTAGGTCGCTCCCTACGCTAGGAAGTCGGTACGGGGCGGGGGCAACGGCGGGGTACCGGCCGGGCAGGGCGGGCAGGACCGGCAGGGCAGGGCCGGGCAGGACTGGCAGGGCAGGGCGAAGCAGGGTCAGGAAGAGGTGATGTACGTGGCTCCGATGCGTGGTGGTACGGCGGTCCAGGACCACGTCGCCCTCGCCGAGATCGAGCTGTGCGGTGACCTCATCATCGCGGCGAGCGCGGCGGTCGAGCGGTTGAGTTCTGACCGGATCGATGAGGTGCTGGGGGTCTTCGACGGGCGGGATGAGCAGGGGCCTCCGGCGGATCAGCGGGGGTGACCTGCGGTTGGCTTGGGGTTCCGGGGGTGTTGCGCTCGGCATGGCGGCGGTGACTGGCCGCCGCTGCGCGGCGATGTCTCCCACCCGCCCGCCCGTTACCCGGCATCGAGCGGTGGGCGGGCTGAGGCGCTGTGCGCTGCGGGGTGAACGGGTGGGTGTGGGTGTGTGTGGGACAGCATCGGGCGACGAGAGCCTGGCGGCGCGCCTGGGCGCGGGGGGCCCTGCTCAATCCCCGGCGGCCCCGGCCCGGCCCACCGCTCGGCCCGCGGAGCGTCAGGTGCGGAGCATCCTCGCGATCGCCTTCGTCGCCTCTTCGACCTTCGCGTCGATCTCCGTGCCGCCCTTGACCGCCGCGTCGGCCACGCAGTGCCGCAGGTGTTCTTCCAGGAGCTGGAGCGCGAAGGACTGGAGGGCCTTCGTGCTCGCCGAGACCTGGGTGAGTATGTCGATGCAGTAGACGTCCTCCTCGACCATGCGCTGGAGGCCCCGGATCTGGCCCTCGATCCGCCGCAGGCGCTTGAGGTGTTCGTCCTTCTGCTTGTGGTACCCGTGCACACCGTGAGCGTGGTCACCATGGTCCGCCCGGCCGGAGGGCGCTTCGGGCGTCTCCGGGGTCACCGCTGCCGCGTCGGTGGTCGTCATCGCGTCCTCCTCCTGAAAAGGGGCATAGGGCATTACTGCTGATCCATATACCCCTAGTGGGTATATCTTAGCCGATTTCTCGGGGGGTGTGCTGATCACTGTGCCTGATGGGCGACACTGGGGGGCGGCCGGTTAGCCGTGGCCGGATGATGCGCCTAGCATCAGCCTGACCGCATCCAGAGCACCCCGAGGACCCCACGTGCGCTTTCGTCTGACCCCCAGGGAGACGAGCTTCTACGACATGTTCGCCGCATCCGCGGACAACATCGTCACGGGCTCGAAGCTCCTCATGGAACTGCTCGGAGCGGACTCTTCCGCCCGGGCCGAGATCGCAGAGCGTATGCGGGCCGCGGAACACGCGGGAGACGACGCGACGCATGCGATCTTCCACCAGCTGAACTCCTCGTTCATCACGCCGTTCGACCGCGAGGACATCTACAACCTCGCGTCGTCCCTGGACGACATCATGGACTTCATGGAGGAGGCCGTCGACCTGGTCGTCCTTTATCAGGTCGAGGAACTCCCCAAGGGCGTCGAGCAGCAGATCGAGGTCCTCGCGCGGGCCGCCGAGCTGACCGCCGAGGCCATGCCGAACCTGCGGACCATGGAGAACCTCACCGAGTACTGGATCGAGGTCAACCGCCTGGAGAACCAGGCCGACCAGATCCACCGCAAGCTCCTGGCGCAGCTCTTCAACGGCAAGTACGACGCCATCGAGGTGCTGAAGCTGAAGCAGATCGTGGATGTGCTGGAAGAGGCAGCCGACGCCTTCGAGCACGTGGCGAACACTGTGGAGACCATCGCGGTCAAGGAGTCCTGAGCCCCGCCATGGACACCTTTGCTCTGATCGTGACCATCGGCGTCGCGCTCGGCTTCACGTACACGAACGGCTTTCACGACTCCGCGAACGCCATCGCCACCTCCGTCTCCACCCGTGCGCTGACGCCCCGTGCGGCGCTCGCCATGGCCGCGGTCATGAACCTCGCCGGCGCCTTCATGGGCAGCGGCGTCGCCAAGACCGTCAGTGAGGGGATCATCGAGACCCCGCACGGCGACAAGGGGATGTGGATCCTCTTCGCGGCGCTCATCGGCGCCATCGTGTGGAACCTCATCACCTGGTACTTCGGCCTGCCCTCGTCCTCCTCGCACGCGCTCTTCGGCGGCATGGTCGGCGCGGCGCTCGCGGGCGGCATCGGCGTCATCTGGTCCGGGGTCGTCGACAAGATCGTCATCCCGATGTTCCTGTCGCCGCTCGTCGGTCTCGCCGTCGGATACCTCGTGATGTGCGCGATCATGTGGATGTTCCGCAAGTCCAACCCGCACAAGGCCAAGCGCGGCTTCCGCATCGCGCAGACGGTCTCCGCGGCGGGCATGGCCCTCGGCCACGGCCTCCAGGACGCCCAGAAGACGATGGGCATCGTGGTGATGGCCCTGGTCATCTCCGACGTGCAGAGCGCCGACGCGCCCATCCCGATCTGGGTCAAGGTCGCCTGCGCGCTGATGCTCTCCGCCGGTACCTACGCGGGCGGCTGGCGCATCATGCGGACCCTCGGCCGCAAGATCATCGAGCTGGACCCGCCGCAGGGCTTCGCCGCCGAGACGACGGGCGCGGGCATCATGTTCACCACCGCGTTCATGTTCCACGCGCCGATCTCGACGACCCACGTCATCACCTCCGCGATCATGGGCGTCGGCGCGACGAAGCGGGTCAACGCGGTGCGCTGGGGCGTCGCCAAGAACATCATCCTGGGCTGGTTCATCACGATGCCGGCGGCCGCCCTGGTCGCGGCGGTCAGCTTCTGGATCGTGAACCTGGCGTTCCTGTAGCAGCGCGTACGGACGTACGTACGGAGGAAAGGCCCGCCCCCGGGAGCCCGGGGCGGGCCTTTCTTGTTGTCCCTGCGGTGGCACCGCCATGCAGCACCGCGGGGAGTATGGGGGGTGGCTCAGCCGAAGCGGCCCGAGATGTAGTCCTCGGTGGCCTGGACCGACGGGTTGGAGAAGATCCGCTCCGTGTCGTCGATCTCGACGAGCTTGCCGGGCTGGCCGACCGCGGAGAGGTTGAAGAAGGCGGTGCGGTCCGAGACGCGGGCCGCCTGCTGCATGTTGTGCGTCACGATGACGATCGTGAACCGTTCCTTCAGCTCGCCGATCAGGTCCTCGATGGCGAGGGTCGAGATCGGGTCCAGGGCCGAGCAGGGCTCGTCCATGAGCAGCACCTGGGGCTCGACCGCGATGGCCCGCGCGATGCACAGACGCTGCTGCTGGCCGCCGGAGAGGCCGGAGCCGGGCTTGTTGAGGCGGTCCTTGACCTCGTTCCAGAGGTTCGCGCCCTTGAGGGACTTCTCGACGATGTCGTTCAGCTCGGACTTCTTGTACGAGCCGTTGAGCCGCAGGCCCGCCGCGACGTTGTCGTAGATCGACATCGTGGGGAAGGGGTTCGGGCGCTGGAAGACCATGCCGATCGTGCGGCGCACGGCCACCGGGTCCACGCCGCTGCCGTACAGGTCCTCGTCGTCCAGGAGCACCTTGCCCTCGACGCGGCCGCCGGGGGTGACCTCGTGCATGCGGTTCAGCGTGCGCAGGAACGTGGACTTGCCGCAGCCGGACGGGCCGATGAAGGCGGTCACCGAGCGGGGCTCCACGGTCATCGAGATGTCGTCGATCGCCTTGTGTGAGCCGTAGTAGGCGGTCAGGCCCGATACGTCGATTCGCTTGGCCATGGGGATCACTGCTTCTTTCGGGTTTCTTGCCGCGAGGGTCGCTGATATGGCCGCTCAGCGGCCCGTCTTGGGGGCCTTCCAGCGGGCGATGCCGCGGGCCGCCAGGTTGAGGATCATGATGAAGGCGATGAGGGCGAGCGCCGCCGCCCAGGCGCGGTCGTACGACGCGTCGGTGCCCGCCGCGTACTGCTGGTAGACGTACAGCGGCAGGGAGGCCTGCGAACCGTCGAAGGGGTTCGTGTTGATCAGGGGGTTCACCCAGACCAGGAGCAGCACCGGCGCGGTCTCCCCCGCGATGCGGGCCACCGAGAGCATGACGCCCGTGGTGATGCCGCCGATCGCGGTCGGCAGGACGACCTTGAGGATGGTCCGCCACTTCGGCACGCCGAGGGCGAGCGAGGCCTCGCGCAGCTCGTTCGGGACGAGCTTGAGCATCTCCTCGGTGGAGCGGACGATCACCGGCATCATCAGGATCGCGAGCGCCATGGCGCCGGCCCAGCCCGAGTAGTCGAAGCCGAGGATCAGGATCCAGAAGCTGAGGACGAACAGGCCCGCCACGATCGAGGGGATGCCGGTCATGACGTCCACGAAGAACGTGATGACCTTGGAGAGCTTCCCGCGCCCGTACTCGACGAGGTAGATCGCGGTGAGCAGGCCGATCGGCACGGCGATGACGGAGGCCAGCAGGACCTGCTGGAGGGTGCCGAGCAGGGCGTGGTAGATGCCGCCGCCGGTCTCCTCGTCGGAGAGGACACCCATGGAGTGGGTCAGGAAGTAGACGTCGAAGACCTCGCTGCCGCGCTGCACGGTCTCGTAGATCAGCGAGGCGAGCGGGACGACGGCCAGCAGGAACATGACCCACACCAGCGAGGTGGCGAGGCGGTCCCTGGCCTGGCGGGTGCCCTCGACGGCGACCGCGAGGGCGTAGGAGCCGGCGATGAAGAGCAGCGCGGCTATCAGGCCCCACTGGATGCGGCTGTGCAGGCCGGCGCCGAGGCCGATGCCGACGGCGACCGCGGCCGAGCCGAGCGCGACGGCGAGCGGGCTCCAGCGCGGGAGGGTGGCCGCCTTGAGCGTGGCGGGCCGCTCGACGAGCGGTCCGGGCGGGGTGGGTGTCGTGGTGCTCATGCGTTGGCCCCCGAGTACTCCTTGCGGCGCGCGATGATCATGCGGGCCGCGCCGTTGACCAGCAGGGTGATGACGAACAGGACCAGGCCGGAGGCGATGAGGGCGTCCTGGCCGTACTCGCTGGCCTCGTTGAACTTGCTGGCGATGTTCTGCGCGAAGGTGCCGCCGCCGTAGTCGAGCACCGAGGCGTTGATGACGAAGGTCGGGGAGAGCACGGTGGCGACGGCGATCGTCTCGCCGAGCGCGCGGCCGAGGCCCAGCATCGAGGCGGAGATGATGCCGGAGCGGCCGAAGGGGAGCACCGACATGCGGATGACCTCCCAGCGCGTGGCGCCGAGGGCCAGCGCGGCCTCCTCGTGCATCTTCGGGACCTGGAGGAAGACCTCGCGGCTGACGTTGGTGATGATCGGCAGGATCATGATCGCGAGCAGGATGCCGACGGTCATCAGGGAGCGCGGGGAGCCGCCGTTGTACTCGAAGACGCCGGTCCAGCCGAAGTAGTCGTCGAGCCAGCTGTAGAGGCCGGTGAGGTTGGGCGCGACCACGAGGGCGCCCCACAGGCCGTACACGATCGAGGGCACGGCGGCCAGCAGGTCGATCACGTAGGCGATGGGGGTGGCCAGCTTGCGCGGCGCGTAGTGCGAGATGAAGAGCGCGATGCCGATGGCGACGGGGACGGCGATCAGCAGGGCGATCACCGAGCTGACCACGGTGCCGAAGACCAGGACGGCGATGCCGAAGTACGGCTTGCCGTCCGTGGAGGTGCCGGCCGGGTCCCACTCGAAGGTGGTGAGGAAGTTGCCCGTGTTGTCGGCGAGCGCGAGGGCCGTGCGGTAGGCGAGGAACGCCGCGATGGCAGCCATGATCGCCAGGAGCGCGATGCCGGAGCCCCGGGAGAAGCCGAGGAAGATCCGGTCGCCGGGCCGGGTGGCGCCGCGGGCGGCGGCCTTGTCCACGGGGGCGACGGGCTGCACGTCGTCGACGGGTGGTGGTGCGGTGGTCTTGCTTGATATGTCCATGGGGTTCTCCGGTCTGCGGAGCTGCCGCGCGTGTGCTGCGGGCGCTCCGTGGCGGCGGTGCACCGGACGGTGCGGCCGGCCCGGTCCTGCCGGACCGGCCGCACTCGGTTCAGCTAGCTCAGGCCCGCGACGGTGGAGCGGACCTTGGAGATGATCTCGGCCGGGATCGGCGCGTAGTCGTTCTCCTTGAGGACGTTCTGGCCGTCCTCACCGGCGATGTAGGTGAGGAAGGACTTGGTGGCGGCGAGCGTGTCGGCCTTGTTGCCCTTCTCGCAGACGATCTCGTACGTCACCAGGGTGATCGGGTAGGCGCCCTCGGCGGTGGGCTTGTAGTTCAGCTCCAGGGAGAGGTCCTTGCCCTTGCCGACGACCTTGGCCTCGGCGATCGCCTTGGAGGCGTTGTCGACGGTGGCCTTCACCGGCTCCTTGGCCTCCGTCTTCAGGTCGACGGTCTTGATGCCCTCGCCCGCGTAGGAGAGCTCGAAGTAGGAGATGGCGCCCGCGGTCTGCTTGACCTGGCTCGCGACGCCGGCGGAGCCGTTCGCGGACTGGCCGCCCTTGGGCTCCCACGACTTGCCCGGCTCGTAGGGCCAGGCGTCGGGGGCGGCGCCCTTGAGGTACTTGGTGAAGTTGTCCGTGGTGCCGGACTCGTCGGAGCGGTGGAAGGCCTGGATCTTCGTCTTGGGGAGCTTGGCGTCGGGGTTGAGCTTCGCGATCGCCTTGTCGTCCCAGGTCTTGATCTTGTCGTTGAAGATGTCGGCGAGGGTCTTGGCGTCCAGGGTCAGCTCGTCGACGCCCGGGACGTTGTAACCGACGGCGATGGGGCCGCCGACCATCGGCAGGCCGATGGCCTGGCTGTTGCTGCACACCTTCTTCGACTTCTCGATCTCGTCGGGCTTCAGCGCCGAGTCGGAACCGGCGAACGCCGTCTGGCCCTGGAGGAACGCGGTGATGCCGGCGCCCGAACCCGTCGGGTTGTAGTTCAGCTGCACGTCCTTGCAGTTGGTCGTGTAGACCTTCCGCCAGGCGTCGATCGCGTTCTTCTGCGCGGACGAGCCGGAGGCCGCGAGCCGGCCCTTGGCGTCGTCGCACTTAATGTTGGCGTTGGCGGTGGTCTCCTTGCCGCCGTCGCCCGAGCCGCTGGTGTCGTCGGAGCCGCACGCCGTGAGGGCCAGGGCGCCGGAGACGGCGAGGGCGCCGAGGGAGAGGGCGCGGAGCCGGTTCTTGCGCTGAAGCTTCACTTTTCGGATTTTCCTTCCGGGAGCCGCCGGCCCTGTGCTGGCGGCGTGCGATGTCTGTCTGTTGCGACGAGTTCGTCTGTAAGGCCGAAATTAGGCAGGACAGGTGAAGCGGCTTGTGGGCACGAGTGAACGGCGGGTGAACCTCGGCGGTCGGCCTGGTTAGGTCTTCCGGCACGGAAAGTATTCGCCCGATTACGCCAGGTTATGCGTGCTGAGCAGAGCGTCGACCAACTCGCGGTCGCGCGGGCGGGTGAGCCGCTCGCGGGCGGCGGCGGGGGAGAGCCAGACGATGCGGTCGACCTCGCGGTGGGGCGTGAAGTGACCGGTGGTGGCCTCGGCCGCCCAGTAGTCGACGCGCTTGGGGCGGCCGTGCGCGAGGTAGCGGGCGGTGGGCAGCCGGTCGCCCGGCGCGCAGCGGTGGCCCGTCTCCTCCTCGACCTCCCGCAGGGCGGCGGCCAGGGGGGTCTCGCCGGGCTTCAGCTTGCCCTTGGGGTGGGACCAGTCGTCGTACTTGGGGCGGTGGACGAGGCAGATCTCGGGGCGGCCGTCGGCCGGGGAGCGGCGCCACAGGACGCAGCCGGCGGCGAGGACGGTGTCATCGCCGCTGCCGCTGCCGTCGCCATCGACACCGGCCTCGCCGTGCGGCGCCTCGTGCCTCATCCCGTGATGACCGGTTCGTGCTGCCAGGCCCGCTGGAAGGCGAAGCGCGCCGCCTCCACCTCGTGGCGCTGGTCGGCGTGGAGCACGCCGAGGGCGTACGCCGTGGCCGGGGCGATGCGCGGGGTGCGGGCGGCCTGTGCGGCTGCCTGCGCGGCGGCGGCGGCCTCCCGGTGGACGTTCAGGGCGTGGCTCGCGTCCAGGACGCGGGATTCCAGGGCGGTGGGGCCGTGGACGACCTCCTGGGCGTAGCGGTACAGGCGCAGCAGGGAGCGGACCTTCAGCCAGGGGGCGTCCTGGGCGTCGGGCGCGGAGTCCGCGGAGTGCAGGCCGTGCGCCAGGGCCTCGGCGTTGTACGGATGGCCCGCGCGGCCGAGCGGCAGGGCCTCCACGGCTTCGGCGAGGTCGGACTCGGCCGTGGCCGCCAGCTGCTCCAGATCGTGCGGGGCGCCGCTGAAGGGGACCTCGCTGGCCAGCAGCGCGATGCTGTCCGCCACGGCGTGGAAGCGGGAGGAGCCGAGGGCTTGGAGGGCGGTGGAGTGGGCGCGGGTGCGGGCGAGGGTGAGCTGGCGTTCGAGGAGGGCGGCGGCTTTGGCTGCGCCTACGGTGAGGGTGCGTGTTGTGCTGCCTGGTTCATCGGCACCCGGCAGTTGACGCTGTGCCCACCCGTTCCGCCCTGCGGAACGCCTGCCCACAGCGGTGGTGGTGGCAACCTCCAGGGGAGGGGCCGGGCTCGGTACCGAAGGCGGCCCCGAGAGGCGGTGCAGGGCGTCCGTGAGGCGTGCCAGGCGGGTCGCGTACGCGTGTTCCTGGGCCAGCGTGCCCGAGAGCCAGGCCAGCTCCGGGCGCAGGGCCGCCGACCACTGGTGGTCGAGGAGCGGGCGGAAGGTGTGCAGGGCCGCGCCGATGCGGCGGGCCGCGCGCCGCAGGGAGCGGGCCGCCGCCAGGGACTCCTCGGCGCCCTGTGCGTCCGTCGTGGACTCGCGGTGCACCCGCAGCGAGCGGAGGAACTCCGTGGCCTGGTCCTGGAGGTGGGCCGCCAGGGCCTCTTCCGCCGTGCCCGCTCCCATACCCCTACCCGTCGTCTCATGGTGTTGCTGTGCCACGCCGGCGCCTCCGGGCGTCTATGAGCATCTCCTGAACGTTGCGCAGGGGCTGGCCGTCCTGGTCCACCGAGTGGCGGGTCCAGTTGCCGTCCGCGCCCAGGTGCCAGGAGGCGGTGGTGTCCGACATGCCGGTCTCCAGGAGCCGGCCGAGTGCCGCGCGGTGCGCCGGGTCCTGAACCCTGACCAGCGCCTCGATGCGGCGGTCGAGATTGCGGTGCATCATGTCGGCGCTGCCTATCCACACCTCCGGTTCGCCGCCGTTGCCGAAGGCGAAGACGCGGGAGTGCTCCAGGAAGCGGCCGAGGACCGAACGTACGCGGATGTTCTCCGACAGCCCCGTCACGCCCGGCCGCACCGCGCAGATGCCGCGCACCCACACGTCCACGTCGACGCCTGCCTGCGAGGCGCGGTAGAGGGAGTCGATGACCGCCTCGTCGACCATCGAGTTGACCTTGATGCGGACGTAGGCGGGGCGGCCCGCGCGGTGGTGCTGTATCTCCTTGTCGATGCGCGAGACGAGTCCGTCGCGCAGGGACCTGGGGGCCACCAGCAGGCGGCGGAAGCTCTCGCGGCGCGAGTAGCCGGAGAGGCGGTTGAAGAGGTCGGAGAGGTCCGCGCCGACCTCCGCGTTGGAGGTGAGCAGCCCGAGGTCCTCGTACAGGCGGGCGGTCTTGGGGTGGTAGTTGCCGGTGCCCACGTGCGAGTAGCGGACGAGGGTGTCGCCCTCCTGGCGCACGACGAGGGAGAGCTTGCAGTGGGTCTTCAGGCCGACGATGCCGTAGACGACGTGGCAGCCCGCCTCCTCCAGCTTCCGCGCCCACTTGATGTTGGCCTGCTCGTCGAAGCGGGCCTTGATCTCGACGAGGACGAGGACCTGCTTGCCGGACTCCGCGGCGTCGATGAGCGCGTCGACTATGGGGGAGTCGCCCGAGGTGCGGTACAGCGTCTGCTTGATGGCGAGGACGTCCGGGTCGGCCGCCGCCTGCTCCAGGAACGCCTGCACGGAGGTGGAGAACGAGTCGTACGGGTGGTGCAGGAGTACGTCACGTTCGCGAAGGGCGGCGAAGATGTCGGGCGCGGACGCCGACTCGACCTCGGCGAGGTCGCGGTGGGTGCCCGCCACGAACTTGGGGTACTTCAGTTCGGGCCGGTCCAGCTTGGCGATGCTGAAGAGGCCGGTGAGGTCGAGCGGGCCAGGCAGCGGATAGACCTCGGCCTCGCTGATCTTCAGCTCGCGCACCAGCAGGCTCAGCACGTTCGGGGCGATGGACTCCTCGACCTCCAGGCGCACCGGGGGCCCGAAGCGGCGTCGCATCAGCTCCTTCTCCAGGGCCTGGAGGAGGTTCTCGGCGTCGTCCTCCTCGACCTCCAGGTCCTCGTTCCTGGTGAGCCGGAACATGTGGTGCTCCTGGATCTCCATGCCCGGGAACAGCTCCTGGAGGTGCGCGGGAGCGGCGATGACGTCCTCTATGGGGACGTACCGCTGGGGGGAGGCCTCAAGGAAGCGGGAGAGCAGCGGCGGGACCTTCACGCGTGCGAAGTGCTGGTGGCCGGAGACGGGGTTGCGGACGACCACGGCGAGGTTGAGCGAGAGCCCCGAGATGTAGGGGAAGGGGTGCGCGGGGTCCACGGCCAGCGGGGTGAGGACGGGGAAGATCTGCTGGCGGAAGAGCGTGAAGAGCCGGGACTGCTCCTTCTCGGTCAGCTCGTGCCAGCGCACCAGCTGGATGCCCTCGTCGGCGAGGCCGGGCGCGACGTCGTCGTGGTAGCAGGCGGCGTGCCGGGCCATGAGCTCGCGGGAGCGGTTCCAGATGAGTTCCAGGACCTCGCGGGGCTGGAGGCCGGAGGCGGAGCGGGTGGCGACGCCGGTCGCGATGCGGCGCTTGAGACCGGCGACGCGGACCATGAAGAACTCGTCCAGGTTCGACGCGAAGATCGCGAGGAAATTCGCCCGTTCGAGGAGGGGGGTCTGTGGATCCTCGGCCAGTTCAAGCACGCGTTCGTTGAACGCGAGCCAGCTGCGCTCCCGGTCCAGGAACCGGCCCTGCGGCAGCTCGACGCCGTCGTGCCCGACCTGGGCGTCCTCGTCGTACGCGTCGAGGTCGGCGTCCAGGTCGGGGGCGAGGTCGGAGATGGTGGCGGCGATGGTGTGCGGCCTGTGCGCGGCGATGGAACCGACGGAAGGCTGGGCGTGCTGGACCTGTCCCTGCGAGTTCGGCTGGCTCATGAAGCCATTCTTCCGCGTGGACGCGCCGATGGGCGCGTCGGAGAGCGCGGGAGCGAGGTGACGCTTCCCGTTCTCCGGGGGCGGGTCGGACGCGGCGGGCTGCATTGAGCGAGCGTCGCAAGCTTGTCTGAATCAGTGGTTACGGCGACATGACGTGCGGGACATCGACCGGAGACCCCCGGGCGTCTTCACGGTGGGGGCCTCCGGTGATCGTACGGTTCAGGCCGTCCGGCGGCGCAGGAGGCGGAAGGCGGCGTACGTGGCGGCCGCCGCGAGGGCGAGCACGATGCCGGTCTCGATCAACTGGGTGTACCAGAAGTGGGATCGGGGGTGGTAGTCCATGTACCAGCCGGTGATGGTGGTGTCGGTGGGGCAGGCCGCGCCGGTCTGGGGCTTCGGGAGGCACTCGTACTCCTGGAAGCGGACACCGGCGGCGTTGGTGACGCCCTGGTCCATGCTGAAGGAGCCGTACGGGAACCGGGTGGGGAAGCTGTTCTCCCTGGTGGCGGGCCCGGTGGTGGTGTCCACCGGCATCAGGTGCCAGCGGACGTTGCCGAGGTTCCACAGGAGGAGGCCGGTGACGGCGCCGGTGGCGGCCATCGCGAGCAGGGTGCGGCGCACGGCGAGCCCGATGAGTGTGCCGAGGGCCACGGCGAGCAGGGAGTAGGCGACGAGGACGGGGCCGGTCGCCTCGTAGACGCCCCGGTCGGGCCAGTGGAGGTTCCAGCGGACGCCGATCGTGCCGTACATCCCGAGCCGGAGCGCCCCCATGAGGACGAGCGTCCCGCCCGCGGCGAACGCGGCGGCCGTGGTCAGCTTGGCGGCGAGCCAGCGCGCGGGCGAAACGGACTGCGTCCAGGAGAGCTTGTGGACGCCGCTCTCCAACTCGCGCGCCACCAGCGGCCCCGCGACGAAGGCGCCGATGAGCAGGGGGACCAGGAGCAGGCCCAGGGTGCCCTGCTCCAGGCTGATGTCGAGCAGGTCCCGGGCGCTGGCGAAGCCGAGGAAGGAGTCGCAGGGCTTGCCCACGACACAGTTGTCGTCCGAGACCGGATAGGCGCTCGCCGCCCAGCGCAGCCAGCCGGTGTAGGCGACCGCGAGGACGACGACGGCACCGGCCGTCAGGAGCGCGGTGCGGTGCACCCGCACGTCCACCCAGCGCGGGCCCCGCAGGGTCGGCAGGCTCATGCCGTCACCTCCGGCCGGGCCGGGGCCGACGTGCCCGGAGTGATCAGCGGTGGCGCGTCCGGGGACCGGAGATGGGCGAGCAACAGTTCCTCCAGGGAGGGTTCTTCGACGTCCCAGCCGCCGCCGAGCGGGCCCTCGGGGCGGATCAGGGCGGTCACGCCGCGCCCGGTGGCGCGGGACTCGATGACGGTGTGCGGGGCGAGGTCGGCGGCCGGGCGGGCGCCCGTCACCAGGGCGTGCGCGGTGACGAGGTCGTCGATGCCGCCGCCGAGCCGGACCCGCCCGTCGGAGACGAGGAGCAAGTGGTCGCAGGCGTCGGCCAGTTCCCCGACGATATGGGAGGACATGACGACCGTGGTGCCGTGCTCGGCGGCCTCCGCCATGAGCGTGCCCATCAGCTGGTGCCGGGCGAGGGGGTCGAGGTCGGCCATCGGCTCGTCCAGGAGCAGCAGTTCGGCCCGCTTGCCGAGCGCGAGCGCGAGGGCGACGCGGGTCCGCTGGCCGCCGGAGAGCGTGCGGACGCGGGCGCCCGGATCGAGGGCGCCCCCGGCGAGGACGCGCTCGGCGACGGCCATGTCCCAGCGGCCCGGGTTGAGTTCTGAGCCGAGCCGCAGTGTGTCGGCGATGGTCAGCCGAGGGTGGAGCGGCTTGTCCTGGGCGACGTACGCCACGCGGGCGCGGGCCTCGGCGGGGCTGGTGCCGAGCACGGTCAGCGTGCCGCCGCCGGGCCGGTCGAGGCCGGCCACCAGGGAGAGCAGCGTGGACTTGCCGGCGCCGTTGGGTCCGACGACCGCGCAGACGCGTCCGGCCGGGAGGCGGAACGAACAGTCGCGCAGGGCCTGTCGGCTGCCGAAGCGTTTGGTCAGGGCATGCGCCTCGATGGCGGTGTCGGTCATGCGGAATCCCCCTGTGTCGATGTGGTGTGCGTTTCCACCGGTGCGAACTGCTCTTCGAGTACGGCGCCGAAGAGCGCCGCCACGTCGTCCCTCTCCAGCCCCGCCGCCCGCGCCCGCGCGGTCCACTCGGCGAGTTCCCCGCGCAGCGGTGAATCGGCCGGCGCGCTGCCCAGCGACTTGCGCACGAAGGTGCCGAGGCCGCGGCGCGCCTCGACGAGTCCCTCGCGCTCCAGCTCGCGGTAGGCCTTGAGCACCGTGTTCGGGTTGATGGCGGTGGCCTCGACGACCTCGCGGGCCGTGGGCAGCTTGTCGCCGGGCTCCAGCAGGCCGAGGCGCAGGGCCTGTCGGGTCTGCTGGACGATCTGGAGGTAGGTGGCGACGCCGCTGCGCCGGTCGATGCGGTATTCGACCACTGCCTTGCACCACCCTTTCACTAATTGAGTAGTGGAAGGGTGGTGCAAAAAGGGGGCGGCGTCAAGCGACGCCGCCCCCAACAGGCCCTGAAGTCAGGAAGAGCCGCCGCTCACGTCTCCGTGCGGTACATCAGATCCGTCTCGTACGTCACGAAGCCGAGCCGTTCGTAGACGCTCACGGCCGCTTTGTTGTCCGCGTCCACGTACAGCATCGCGGTCGGCAGGCCGGCCGCCGCGAGGTGGCGCAGGCCCGTCGTGGTCAGGGCCTTGCCGAGGCCGCCGCCCTGGGAGCCGGGGCGCACGCCCACGACGTACACCTCGCCGAGGCGCTCCTCCGCGTGCACCTTCGTCCAGTGGAAGCCGACCAGCTCGCCGTCTTCCTCGCGCTCGGCGAGGAAGAACCCCGCCGGGTCGAACCATGGTTCGGCCTTGCGGTCGTCGAGGTCGCGCTGGGTGAGGGAGCCCTGCTCGGGGTGGTGCGCAAAGGCCTCGGCGTTCACCGCGAGCCAGGCCGCGTCGTCCTGGCCCGGCACGAAGGCACGGATGGCGACCCCGGCCGGCAGGACCGGCTCGGGGAGGTTCAGGTCCGCCAGCGGGCGCCGCATCTGCCGCAGTTCGCGGAACAGGGTCAGGCCGAGCACCTGCGCCAGGTGCCGGGCGGCGGAGTGCCCGCCGTGCGCCCACACGCGAAGGCGCCGTCCCGACTCGCCGAGCAGCGCGGAGCCGAGCGCCCGGCCGTGGCCGCGCCCCCGGTGCGAGGGGTGCACGACCAGCTCGGCGGCGGGGGCCTCCACGGGGTCGGTGTCCTCCAGCTGCGCGTACCCGATGAGCCGGTGGTCGACGCTGAGCAGCAGGTGGCGCACGCCCTCCCGCTCGCCGCCGCGCAGCTGCAACCGCCCCTGCTCGGAGACGGCCTGCTGCCCGTCGCTGCGGGCGGCCTCGGCGAGCAGCCCGAGCACGGCGTCGGCCTGCGCCGACGTCAGTGCGGTGAGGGTGTCGATCTTCCGGAGGGTGGCGGGAGCCTCGGCGGGCCGGTCGTCAGTCATGGGACGAGAGTACGGCGGCCGGGCGCGCGGAGGGCCGGGCGCAGGTCAGGACATGGGGGATGTGCCCGTATCGCTCCCGATGGCAACCACCTCGTAACCCGTAACCCCCTGTTGCGCTACGCGCGTTGACTCTAGGCTGCGCACGGCGGTATCGCCTCCCAGTCGTCGTCTCACATCACCCTCAGGGGGACACGTGTCAGCCACACCCCAGCCACGCAGACCCGGACGCCGCGCCACGCGCGTGCTCGCCGCGGCCGCCTCGCTCGCCACCCTCGGCGCGCTGGCCGCCGCGCTCCCCGCCAGCGCGGGGCAGGACCACGCGGGCGGGGGCAAGGGCGGCAAGAAGCGCACGGTGGACGTGCAGCTGCTGTCGTTCAACGACTTCCACGGGAACCTCCAGCCGCCCGCGGGATCCTCCGGCCAGGTGACGGAGAAGCAGCACGACGGGAGTGAGAAGAAGATCGACGCCGGTGGTGTCGAGTACCTCGCGACCTCCCTGCGCACCGCCCGCAAGGCCCACCCCTACAGCGTCACCGCCGCCGCCGGTGACCTGATCGGCGCCAGCCCGCTGCTCTCCGGCCTCTTCCACGACGAGCCCACCGTCCAGGCGATGAACAAGCTGGACCTGGACGTCACGAGCGTGGGCAACCACGAGTTCGACGAGGGCGCCGAGGAATTGGCCCGCATCCAGAACGGCGGCTGCCACCCCAAGGACGGCTGCTTCGAGAAGGACAAGAAGGGCGGGCCCAAGGAGTTCGAGGGCGCCGACTACCCCTACCTCGCCGCGAACGTCACGAACGAGAAGACCGGCAAGCCCATCCTCAAGCCCTACTGGGTGTGGAAGCACAAGGGCGTGAAGGTCGGCTTCATCGGCGTCACGCTCGAAGGCACCCCGGACATCGTCTCGGCCGAGGGCATCAAGGGCCTGAAGTTCCACGACGAGATCGAGACCGTCAACAAGTACGCCAAGATCCTCGACAAGCAGGGCGTGAAGTCCATCGTCACGCTCATCCACGAGGGCGGCGCCCCCGCGAGCCAGACGTACAACTACGACTGCGACTCGCCGGGCGCGGGCGACGGCATCTCGGGGCCCATCACCGCCATCGCCAAGGGCATCACGCCCAAGGTCGACGCGCTCGTCACCGGCCACACCCACGCCGCGTACGTCTGTACGATCCCCGACCCGGCGGGCAAGCCCCGCATGGTCACCTCGGCGTCGTCCTACGGCAAGCTCTACACGGACACCACGCTCACGTACGACCGCAGGACCAAGGACATCGTGCGCACGAGCGTGAAGTCCGCGAACCACGTGGTCAGCCGGGAGCAGGCCAAGGCGCCGGACATGACCTCGCTGATCAACCGCTGGGACAAGCTGGCCGCGCCCATCGCCAACCGGCCCGTCGGCTACATCTCCGCCGACATCCCCGGCCGCGGCGCCGGCGTCCCGGAGTCCCCGCTCGGCGACCTCATCGCGGACGCCCAGCTCGCCCACGCCAAGTCCCTGGACCCCGAGGCCGACCTGGCGCTGATGAACCCCGGCGGCATCCGCTCCGACCTCGTCCACAAGGCGAGCGGCGGCGAGGGCGACGGCGTCGTCACGTACGGCGAGGCGTTCACCGCGCAGCCCTTCAGCAACACCGTGAACCTCGTGGACCTGACCGGCGCTCAGCTCGTCACCGCGCTCAAGCAGCAGGTCAGCGGGGCCAACGAGGCCTCCCCGAAGATCCTTCAGGTGTCGGACGGTCTGACGTACACGCTCGACCTGACGAAGAGCGGCGCGGACCGTGTCGTCACCGACTCCATCAAGCTGAACGGCAAGGCCCTCGACCCGGCGGCCACCTACCGCGTCGCCCTGAACGCCTTCCTCGCGGGCGGCGGTGACGGCCTGCCGGAGCTGGGCAAGGGGACGAAGCCGCTCGTCGGCGCCGACGACCTGAAGGCGTTCAACGACTATCTGGCCGCCAACTCCTCGGCGGACAAGCCGATCGCGCCGCCGAAGGCGGACCGGATCACGATCGTGAAGTAGCGCTCACTTCGGCGCCTACTGGAGGTAAGGCTTGGGGTGGGGTGTGAACGTATGGTGAGATCATCTGATGCGTTCCCCCCACCGCATAACCCCACAGCCGCCTCCGGACGACCTCTCCAGCACCCCCCACAAGCCCTACCGCAACCCGTACGACGAGCTGGCAGCCCTCGCGCCGAATCCGCTGGAGGAGTTCCTCCAGGAGGAGAAGCCGGCCGATGACGCGGACGACGCCCCGTGGACCCCGCCCAACCACCGCCGCGGCAGGCGCCGCAGGGGCCGCGGCCGGGACCGGGGCCGCGCCCGCCGCCGCTTCGCCGGGCTGCCGCTCGCCGCGAAAGCCCTGGTCGCCGTCGGCGTCGCCACCGCCTTCCTCGCCCTCGGCGACCGCTGGGCCCTGCTCTACGCCGAGCACGAGGCCGCGGAGAAGCTCAAGCAGCAGATGGACCTGAGCGCGGCGCCCGAGGTCGACATCGAAGGGTTCCCGTTCCTCACCCAGGTCCTCGACAAGCGGCTGGAGCGGGTGAAGGTGACCGTCCCGGACGTCGCGGCCGACCGCGTCTCGCTCGCCAAGGTCTCCGCCACCGCCACGGACGTCACGATCCTCGGCGAGGGGCCCACGTCCGTCAAAGGCGCCCGCATCGGCGCGATGCACGGCGAAGTGCTCCTCTCCTTCGAGGACCTCAACCGCGAACTGGGCGCCTCCCAGGTCACGTTCACCGGCCGCGGCCGTGACGAGGTCCTCGCGCGCGGCACGCTGCCCGTCGCGGGCCACGACCTGAAGGTGCGCGCCGACGCCCGCATCCAGCGCAACGGCGAGCGCGGCATCTCCACCGACATCGGCGGCATGAGCCTGCAACTGGGCGACCTGGCGACGTACCGCCCGGGCACGCGCGAGAAGGAGGGCCTGCACCTGTCGCGCAGCTCGGCCGACCGCGTGGCCAAGGAGACGGCCAAGGCGAAGGCGCTGCTGTCCGTGCCCGCGATCGTGAAGCGGCTCGGCATCCCGCAATCGGTGGTGCGCGAGGCACTCAAGAGCGACGCCAGGCTCAACGACCTCACCGGCTCGCCGCGCTTCGTGGACGACGTGATGCGCCTGAACCTCATCGACGTGGCCATGGGCCACCCCGAGCTGCTCAGGAAGCTCGGCCTGGACCCCGCCCTCCTCAAGGGCCTCGCCCAGCTCACCCGCCCCGCCCTGGCCGACCGCCTCACCCTCGCCTTCCAGCTGCCGAAGCTGCCGGGCCCGGGGACGGTGGCGCTCCAGGACGTGACGGTGGAGAAGGAGGGCATACGGGTGCGGCTGACGGGGACCGGGCTGGGCTTCGGGCCGTAGGGCTCAGGGTCACTGCCCCGCTTCGAGCGCGGCGCGCCACGCCGGGCTGTCCACGTAGTGGTTGTCGTACTGCTCGGAGGAGTCCTTGATCTCCTGCGGGCTCGCCTCGCCCCGCATCACGCGGCCGAGCAGCCGCAGGTAGTCGAAGCGCGGCATGCCGGGCGTGAAGACGAACAGGACGTCGGCCTCGCAGCCGGGGGCCGCGGCGAACGCGTGCGGGGTGTGCGGCGGCACGAGCAGGAAGTCGCCCTGCTCCAGCACCTTCACCTCGTCGTCGACGAGCACCTGGAGGGAGCCGCCGATGACGAAGAACAGCTCCGAGGCCTTGGTGTGGAAGTGGGCGGGGGCGCCCACGGCCCCCTCGGCGAAGGTCGAGCGGTAGCTGGTGACCGAGCTGCCGTCGGTGCCGGCGTCGGCGAGCAGGGTCATGACGCTGCTCGGGTCGCTGGTGGTCTCGGCGGTGGCGGCGCGGGTCAGAACCGGCTTGAGGACGTGGGCGTTCATGGTCGTTCTCCCTGCTCCGGGCGGTGGTCCCGGGTTCCCCCGTGGCCTTGTGCGTACGACTCTAGGCGCGCGATTGCCCCGCGCCGTGGTGCAGTTGGCCGCCGATAAGGTGGGTCAATTTCCCAGGGGGAGCCGTCTGCCGTGGAAGCGGGAGCGCAGCCGCCGGTCGTGGCTGACGATCACCAGGGTGCCCCGGAAGTGCGCGAGTGCCGCCTCCAGGTCCTCCACCAGGGCAGGGGACATGTGGTTGGTCGGCTCGTCCAGGAGGAGCAGGTCCAGGGGGCGGGAGACGAGGCCGGCCAGTTCGAGGCGGCGCCGCTGGCCCACGGAGAGCTCCCGCACCGGCCGGGTGATGTCCTCCTCCCGGAAGAGCCCGAGGCCCAGCAGCTCCTCCCGCCGCTCCTCGCCGAAGAGCGACAGCGCGGAACGTCTCTCCTGCCACAGGGAGTTGTCCTGCCGCAGGAACCCGACGCGCTCCGGGCGCCGGACGTGACCGCTGTCGGGCGCCAGCTCCCCGGCGAGCAGCGCCAGCAACGTCGTCTTGCCCGCGCCGTTGGGCCCGGTGACGAGCACCCGCTCACCGGCGCCGATCCGCAGCGTCCCCTCGATGCTCAGGCGGCCCGCCACGCGTACGTCGGTCAGCTCGGCCGCGCCGGCCGCCTCCCCCTGGAGTCCGGCCGTGAGACGCAGGGGCCGCGGGGGCGGCGGGACGGGATGCTCGGTGAGGCGCTGCAACCGTTCGCGCGCGTTGCGGATACGGCCCATCGCGCCGTGCGCCCGCGACCGCGCGCGGAACGCGCCCGCGCCGCTGAAGGCGCTCGGCGCCTTGCGCGGGATCGCCGCGAGCAGCCCGATGTTCGACTCGGCGAGCGCGGAGTGGCGGGCGACCTCGGCACGCCACGTCTCGTACTCCCGCTCGTGGCGGGCGCGTTCGGCGGCCTTGGCGGTCAGGTATCCGGCGTAGCCGTCGCCGTAGCGCCGCACGGTGCGCGCGTCGCCGTCCACCTCCAGGATCGTCGTGGTGACCCGGTCCAGGAAGGCCCGGTCGTGCGTGACGGCGACGACCGTGCCGCGGTGGGCGCGCAGCCGGTCCTCCAGCCAGCGCACCGCCTCGTCGTCGAGGTCGTTCGTCGGCTCGTCGAGGAGCAGCAGCTCCGGGTCGGACGCGAGGGTCCCGGCGAGTGCGAGGCGGGAGCGCCGGCCCCCGGAGAGCGTGCCGAGCGGTCGCGCGCGGTCCAGCGGCGCCCGCTCGCCGAGGTGGCGCAGGGTGACCTCGACGCGCCGGTCGGCGTCGTGCCCGCCGCGCGCCTCGAAGGCGGCGACGAGGGCGGCGTAACGGTCGTACGCCGCCGCGTCCGCGCCCTCCAACTCGGCCTCGGCGGCCCGGATCCACCGCTCCAGGGAGCGCAGTTCGGCGAGGGCGAGGTCGATCGCGTCCCCGACGGTCGCCGTGTCCGGCAGGTCGATCGTCTGGGCGAGGTGCCCGGTGCCGCCGGGGGCGCCGACGGTGACCGTGCCGTTGTCGGGCGTCTCCCGCCCGGCGATGAGCCGCAGCAGGGTGGACTTGCCCGAGCCGTTGTCCCCGATGACGCCGGCTCGCTCACCGGGGCGGACGGTGAGGGAGACGCGGTCGAGGACCACGTGGTCGTCGTAGCGCTTGGTGACGTGGGCGAGGGTGAGCTGGGAGGGGGTGAGGGCAGGGGTGCGGGCTGCTGGGAACAAGTAGGTCCTTCGGCCGGGAACAGAGGACGGCACCGATTGAGACGATACGATCCGTCTCGTCGGTGAGTGCGACTGTAGCGCGCCCTCCGGCCCATGGCAAGACGCTCCGTCTCGCCATGGGTGGGACGCCGGGCTCAGGGCAGCTCGCTCGGCGGCGGTGTCGCCGCCCCCGGCAGCCGGACCGAGGCCACCGTGCCGCCGCCGTCCGCCGCGCCCAGCGTCACCTCGCCGCCGGACTGCCGCACCGTGCGGTCCACGATGGAGAGGCCCAGCCCGGAACCCGGCAGGCTCCGCGCGGTGGGCGAGCGCCAGAAGCGGTCGAAGACGTGGGGGAGCTCCTCGGCGGGGATGCCGGGGCCGTGGTCGCGCACCGTCAGTTCGCCCGCCCGCAGGGCGACCTCGATGGCCGAGCCCGGCGGGCCGAACTTCACCGCGTTGTCCAGGAGGTTGACCACGGCGCGCTCCAGGGCGGCCGGTTCCGCGCGGACGTACCAGGGGGAGAGGTCCGCCGTGAAGGTCAGCTCGGGGCCGCGCAGCCGGGCCCGGTCCAGGGCCGCTTCGACGATGTCGTGCAGGGCGATGACCTGCACCTTGGCGCCGCCGTGCCCGGCGTCGGGCCGGGACAGCTCCTGGAGGTCCCCGATCAGCGCGGCCAGTTCCGTCATCTGCGCCTTGACTGAGGCGAGCAGCGCCCTGCGGTCGTCGGGCGGGATGGCCCGGCCGGTGTCCTCGCTGCGGGCGAGCAGCTCGATGTTGGTGCGCAGGGAGGTCAGCGGGGTGCGCAGCTCGTGGCCCGCGTCCGCGATCAGCTGCTGCTGGAGGTCGCGGGAGGAGGCCAGCGAGGCGGTCATGGAGTTGAAGGACTCCGACAGGCGGGCGATCTCGTCGTCGCCCTCGACGGGGATACGAAGGTCCAGATCCTCGGTGCGGGCCACGTGCTCCACGGCCTCGGTGAGGCGGTCCACCGGGCGCAGACCGGTGCGGGCCACCCAGAGGCCGGCCACGCCCGCGCCGAGGATGCCGACACCGCCCACCACCGAGAGCAGCAGGGTGAGGTTGTCGAGCGTGTCGTGCACCTCGCTGAGGGGGCGGGCCAGGGAGACGGCGTACGGGGTGCCGTCCAGGGGGTAGGTGAGCACGCGGTACTCGGTGCCGTCGGAGGCGGTGGCGTCGTGGAAGGCAGAGGGCGCCTCGCGGCGGGCGACCTCGGTGTCGGCCTGCTTCAGGCCGAGGCTCTGCTTGCCGAGGACGACACAGCTGCCGCCGGTCTGGTCGACCACCTGCACGATCTGTTCGAGCAGGTTCGGCGACGCGTTGTTCTGCTCGACGATCGTGCGGCGGCACCGGCCGTCCCCGTCGATCATGCGGTTCACATAGTTGTTCCAGTCGTCGGAGGCGCGGCTCTCGTTCAACGAGTCGTCCAGCGAATCCACCAGCGCGTCCCGCACCACGAACCAGCACACCGCCGCCGCCATGGCCACCGCCACCGCCACGGCCGTCGCGACCAGCAGTGCCAGCCGGGACCGCAGCGGCAGCCCCCGGAACCGCCGTGCGAGGCCGCTCACTCGCCGCCCCGCAGCACGTACCCCACGCCCCGCACCGTGTGCACGAGGCGCGGCTCGCCGGCCGCCTCCGTCTTGCGGCGCAGGTACATCACGTACACGTCCAGGGAGTTGGAGGACGGCTCGAAGTCGAAGCCCCAGACGGCCTTGAGGATCTGCTCACGGGTCAGGACCTGGCGCGGGTGGGCCAGGAACATCTCCAGCAGGGTGAACTCCGTCCGGGTCAGTTCCACCGTCCGCCCGCCCCGCGTGACCTCGCGCGTCGCCAGGTCCATCCGCAGGTCGGCGAAGGCGAGGGTGTCGCCCTCCTCGGCCCGCCCCGCCCCGGCGGCGTACGAACTGCGCCTGAGCAGGGCGCGGATGCGGGCGAACAGCTCGTCCAGCTCGAACGGCTTGACCAGGTAGTCGTCGGCGCCCGCGTCGAGCCCCGTCACGCGGTCGCCGACGGTGTCGCGCGCGGTGAGCATCAGGATCGGCGTGGTCGACCCGGTGGCGCGGAGCCTGCGGGCGGCGGTGAGGCCGTCCATGCGGGGCATCTGGATGTCGAGCACGACGAGGTCGGGGCGGCGGGCCGCGGCCTTCTCCAGGGCGTCGGCGCCGTCGACGGCGACCTCGGTGCCGTACCCCTCGAACGCGAGACTGCGGCGCAGCGCCTCCCGCACGGCGGGCTCGTCGTCCACGATCAGGATGCGCTGCTGCTCGCGGTCACCGGTGCGGTCGCCTTCGGCGGGGTTCATGGGCTTCGGACTTCCTCGGGAAAGGGGTGGAACGGGCCGGTATCAGCCTCGCACGCGGGGCGCGTTCCGGCCGCCGTCAGCTCTGCGAGCCCGAGCGCAGCTTGCCGAGGTCGTCCTTGACCGTGTTGATGGGGATGGCGAAGCCGAGGCCGACGCTGCCGGAGGCCGCGTCGCCGCCGCCCTGTGCCGACGAACTGGGCGCGTACATCGCGGAGTTGATGCCGATGATGTTGCCGTTCATGTCGATGAGGGCGCCGCCGGAGTTGCCGGGGTTGAGCGAGGCGTCGGTCTGGAGCGCCTTGTACGTGGTCTTCGACGACCCGGTGTCGCCGTTGAACTCCTGCCCGCCGAACTCGAACGGCCAGCCGCCCTGCGGGCCCTGCGGCTGCTGCTGCCCCTCGCCCGTGGAGACGGTGACGTCCCGGTCGAGCGCGGAGATGATGCCGCTGGTGACGGTGCCGGTCAGGCCCTCGGGGGAGCCGATGGCGACGACCTCGTCGCCGACCTTCACCTGGTCGGAGTCGCCGAGCGTCGCCGGCTTGAGCCCGGAGGCGCCCTTCAGGCGGATGAGCGCGAGGTCCTTCTTGCTGTCGGTGCCGACGACCTCGGCGTCGTACGTCTTCCCGTCGTTCGTCCGCACCTTGATCGAGGTGGCGCCCGCGATGACGTGGTTGTTGGTGACGATCTCACCGTCGCTCGTGGTGATGACCCCGGAGCCCGTCGACTTGCCCCGGGCGGTGTCGGCGCCGATCTCGACGATGCTGGGGCCGACCGCCTCGGCGACCCCGGAGACGGTGCCCTTCTTGCTGGTGGGCACGGCAACCGTGCTGGTGGCCGAGGTGGTGGTGCCCGGTTCGGTCAGCGTCTGCACGGCGTACGCGGTGCCGCCGCCCACGGCCGCCGCCGCGATGGCGACGGCGGCGAGCAGGGCCACCGGACCCTTGGCCCTGCGCCGGCGCGGGGCGGGCCCGTGGGGCGCCTCCGGCGCGTAGGCGGGCGGGGGCGGGAAGCCGCCCTGCGTACCGCCGTGGTGCACAGGCGCTGACGACTGCTGCTGGGGGTACTCGCCGCTGTGGCGGAAGGTCTCGGTCATGTCATCGACAGTGACCGGCGTACATGAGAGCTGCCTGAGTACGTCCTGAGAAGCCCGGCAGAAGTGTGTATGCCCGTTATAAAGCCCGTCCCGGCGGACGCTCAGTGGCAGCCGCAGGACCGGCGTACGACCAGCCGCGAGGGGAACTGCTTCAGCCGTTCGCGGCGCGAACCCGCGACCCGCAGCCCGTCGTCCAGGACCAGGTCCACGGCTGCGCGGGCCATCGCGGGACGGTCGGAGGCCACGGTCGTCAGCGGCGGGTCCGTGAGGCCCGCCTCCTTGACGTCGTCGAAACCGGCGACGGCCAGCTCCCCCGGCACGTCGATGCGCAGTTCGCGCGCGGCCCGCAGCACGCCGATGGCCTGGTCGTCCGTCGAGCAGAAGATGGCGGTGGGCCGGTCGGGCCCGGCGAGCAGCTCCAGACCCACCTCGTACGCGTCGTAGCGGTTGTACGGCGCTTCGAAGAGGCGCCCCTCCACCGAGCGTCCGGCCTCCCGCATCGCGCGCCGCCAGCCCTCGACGTGGTCGGAGACGGGGTCGCCGACGGTCGGGGTCTCGGCCATGCCGCCGAGACAGGCGACGTACTCGTGGCCGTGTTCGAGGAGGTGGCGGGTGGCGAGCTGCGCGCCGCCGATGTCGTCCGTGACGACCGCGACGTCGTCGATGGCCTCGGGCCGCTCGTGCAGCAGCACCACCCGCGCGTCCCAGGCGTCTATCTCGGCGGCGGCCTGGTCGGTCAGGCCGTGGCTGACGAGGATGAGGCCGGAGACCCGCATGCCGAGGAAGGCGCGCAGGTAGTGGGTCTCGCGCTCCTCCACGTAGTCGGAGTTGCCGACGAGGACCATCTTTCCGCGCTCGGACGCCGCCTGTTCGACGGCGTGCGTCATCTCCGCGAAGAACGGCTGGCGCGCGTCCGGCACGATCATGCCTATGAGGTCCGTGCGCCGGGACGCCATCGCCTGCGCGACCCGGTCCGGGCGGTAGCCCAGCTCCTTGATCGCGGCGAGTACACGCTCGCGCGTGGCCGGGGCGACCGGCCGGGGTCCATTGTTGATGACATAACTGACGACCGCGGTCGAAGTACCCGCCAGTCGCGCCACATCGTCCCGCGTCACCTTGGCCACGCGCGCAGTCTACGCGGATGGACCTGCCGCTCCGCAGGGTACGGCGGCCTACTTCGCCCTGGCCGTCTCCGCCGCCGCTTCCTCCGCCTCCGCCTTCGCCTTGGCCTTCTCCTCCTCGGCCGCCCGCTCGACCTTCTCCGGCACCACGAAGCGGTAACCGACGTTGCGGACGGTGCCGATGAGCGACTCGTGCTCGACGCCGAGCTTCGCGCGCAGCCGCCGCACGTGGACGTCGACCGTGCGCGTGCCGCCGAAGTAGTCGTAGCCCCAGACCTCCTGGAGCAGCTGGGCGCGGGTGAAGACCCGGCCCGGGTGCTGCGCCAGGTACTTGAGCAGCTCGAACTCCTTGAAGGTCAGGTCGAGGACCCGGCCCTTGAGCTTCGCGCTGTACGTCGCCTCGTCCACGGAGAGATCGCCGTTGCGGATCTCCATGGGGGAGTCGTCGGAGGTGATCTGCTGGCGGCCCATCGCGAGCCGCAGCCGCGCCTCGACCTCGGCGGGACCGGCCGTGTCGAGGAGCACGTCGTCGATGCCCCAGTCCGCGGTGACGGCCGCGAGGCCGCCCTCGGTGACCACGAGGACCAGCGGACAGCCGGGCCCGGTGGAGCGCAGCAGCTGGCAGAGGCTGCGCACCTGGGGGAGGTCGCGGCGCCCGTCGATCAGGATGACGTCGGCGCCGGGGGTGTCGACGAGGGCGGGTCCCTCCGCCGGGGCGACGCGCACGTGGTGGAGGAGCAGGCCGAGGGCGGGGAGCACCTCCGTCGACGGCTGGAGGGCATTGGTCAGGAGCAGCAGAGAACTCATCGCGCCCCACCTGCCTGGGTGGTCCTGCGGTCGTCGTGCACGTTTCGCTCGCCCATAACGTCGGTTCCTCCTCGGTCCCTGCGGAGGGGGTCCCCCCTGCTCTTTTGAGCTCGGGGGCGTTTACGGCACTGCTCGGTACGGGTGCTCGGGGCCCGCGCCCCGGGCCGCCTGAAAGCACAAAAGGACCCGGGGGCTGCGTTGCCCAGGTCCTCTGCCCAGCACAATAGCTCACATGAGTTCCGGTCCGGCAGGTCAAAAGGCGCGATCTTCTGTGCCGCCGCTCACTCGCGCTCAGCCTGGTGTTCGACGACGCGCCACGCTCCGTACACAGGACGGGGTCGCCATCGACGCCGCGTACGACCCCGGCCCGAGGAGCCCGGTCGGTCACGGGGGCGTCGCCGTCGTCCTCGCGCACGGTTTCACCGGCGACCTCGCGCGGCCCCACGTGCGCCGCATCGCGGGTGTCTTCGCGCAGCGTGCGGCCGTGATCACGTTCTCGTTCCGGGGGCACGGCGCGTCCGGCGGGCACTCCACGGTCGGCGACCGCGAGGTGCTGGACCTGGCGGCGGCGGTGGAGTGGGCGCGCTCGCTCGGCCACGCGCACGTGGTGACCGTCGGGTTCTCGATGGGCGGTTCCGTCGTGCTCCGTCACGCCGCGTCACACCGGGGGCGCACGGAAGCGCGGACCGACGCGGTGGTCGCGGTCAGCGCCCCCGCACGCTGGTACTACCGCGGAACGGCGCCGATGCGGCGGCTGCACTGGGTCGTGACGCGGCCCACAGGACGCGTGGTCGGCCGCTTCGGGCTGCGCACGCGAATCCACCCGCACGAGTGGGACCCCGTCCCCCTCTCGCCCGTCGAATCCGTTGCCCTGATCGGCGCGACACCGCTGCTCGTCGTGCACGGCACCCGCGACCCGTACTTCCCCGTCGACCACCCCCGGACGCTGGCCGCCGCCGCGCCGGAGGGGGCCGAGCTGTGGCTGGAGGAAGGCATGGGGCACGCGGAGCACGCGGCCTCGGACGAGCTCGCGGGGCGGATCGCGGCGTGGGCCACGGCATCATGGACGTCGGCAACCGCCGACTGAAAGGGGAGTCGCATGGTGAACGGCACCATTCGCTACTGGGCCGCTGCCAAGGCGGCCGCGGGCGTCGCCGAGGAGCCGTACGCGGCCACGACGCTCGCCGAGGCGCTGGCCGCCGCCCGTGAGCGGCACCCCGGAGAACTCGTCCGGGTCCTCCAGCGGTGCTCCTTCCTGGTCGACGGTGCCCCCGTCGGGACCCGCGGGCATGAGACCGTACGCCTGGCCGAGGGCGGCACGGTCGAGGTGCTCCCGCCGTTCGCAGGAGGATGAGCGCCATGTCCAATCAGCCGTACGAGGGCTACGAGGGGTACGAGGGCTACGACCCCTACGCCGGGCAGCACGCCCAGCAGGCGTATCCGGACCAGCAGCAGTACGCCCAGCAGGCGTACCCGGACCAGCAGCAGTACGCCCAGCAGCCCTATCCGCAGCACCAGCAGCAGTACGCGCAGCAGGCGTATCCGGACCAGCAGCAGTACGCCCAGCAGTCCTATCCGGAGCAGCAGTACCCCCAGGACCAGTACCCCCAGGACCAGTACACCCAGCAGTGGGAGGGGCAGACCTGGGAGACGCAGGTGCAGCCGCCCGTCGCGGCCGTGGACGTGACGGAGACGGCGTACCTGCCCGTGCAGGCTGATCCCTACGGTCAGGCTCCGCCGCCGGCGGCGGCAGCAAGCGCGCCGGAACCCGAAGCCGCGGCGTCCGCGCCCTCGTTCGGGCCCGCCACCGTCACCGGAAACCCCCGCGTCACCGACGCCCAGCGCGCCCGCGCCGAGGGGCGTTCGCCGATCATCGAGCCGGGGATGCAGCCCGCCGCCCTGACCGCGGCTCTCGGGCTGCTGCTCGCCGGGGGCGCCGCCGTCGGGCCGTACGCCCTGCTCGTGCCGCTGGTGATCCTCCAGGCCGTGACCGCCGCCGGGTGGTTCCGGCTCAACGGCATGTGGCCCGCGCGGCAGGGCATCGCGCTCGCCTTCCTCGGCGGTGTCGTCGCCGACGTGGCGCTGCTCGCCGTCGGCAAGGAGCACGCGCCCGCCGCCATCCTCGGCACCCTCGGCGTGTGGGTGCTGCTGGTCCTCGTCCTCCAGCTGCGCAGCCGGGCCGGGGCGGACGAGCGGATGTACGGGCTGATGGCCACCGTCGCCTCCGCCGCGCTCGCGATCATCGCCGCCGGACACCTGGGGGCCGTATCCGACGCCGTCGTCGTGGGCGGCGTGGCGGTCGCCGCCGCGGTCGTCGTCCGCGCGCTGCCGCTGCCCACGCCCGCCTCCGTCGTCGTCGCGCTGCTCGCGGCCGCCGGGGCCGGGGTCGCCGTCGGCGGCATGACGGACCTGGGGAGCAAGGGCGCGCTGCTCGCCGTCGGCGCCGGGGTCTGCGCGCTGATCGGGCACCGCGCCGCGAGCTACGACTACCCGTCGCGCTTCGTCCACATGACGGCGGGCGTCGCGCTGCCGCTGGCCGCCGCCGCGCCTGCCGTCTACCTCCTCGGCCGTGCCATCGGCTGACGGACGTACGCGATCGTCGGATCGTCCCAGCTGATCGACAGGTCCCCGGCCGGGCTCAAGGGCCGGGGACCTGTCCTCTAGGCTCGCGGGAAGGACAGTCGAGGCGGGGGACCAAGGTGGGGGAAGACCGGACATGAGCAAGCGCGCCATACGCATACTTCTGGTCGTCGTGGTGATCCTCGGGGGCCTGTTCGTGGCGGCCGACCGGCTCGCCGTGAACTTCGCCGAGAACAAGGCGGCGGAGAAGCTGCGCACCAACGAGGGGCTGAGCGAAACGCCCGACGTCTCCATCCAGGGTTTCCCCTTCCTGACCCAGGTCGCGGGCGGTGAGCTCGACGACGTGGAGATCGGCATCAAGGACTACGACGCCCGGTCCGGCTCCGACTCGATCCGCATCGCCGACCTGACCGCCCACATGAAGGGCGTGAAGTTCTCCGGCGACTACAGCTCGGCGAAGGCCGCGACCGCCTCGGGAACCGCCCACGTCTCGTACGACGAGCTGCTGAAGGCCGGCAAGTCCGAGCCCGTGTCGCTGCCGCTCGGCGCCACCGGCAAGGTCGTCGGCCTCTCCGACGGCGGCAACGGCAAGATCAAGGTCGAGGTCGAGGTCAGCAAGGGCGGCGTGAAGCTGCCCAAGCCCGTCCACGTGCTCAGCTCCCTGCGGGTCGAGGGCGACACCATCAAGGTCCACGCGGACGAGATCCCGAAGAAGCTGGAGATTCTCGGCGTCGCCGTGCCGCTGCCCGAGGGCATGGTCCGCGACGTCACCGACTTCGAGCAGAAGATCGACGATCTGCCCGCCGGGATCAAGCTGGAGAAGGTCGAGGCCGCGCCGGACGGGGTGGACATGACGGTGACCGGCTCGGACGTGAGCCTGACCGGCTGAACCCCGCCGCCGGGGGGCTTCGTCCGCAGTGCGAGACGGAGCCGTCCGGCGGGCGGATGTGACGGGTACGACACGGAGCCCGGGGCCCATCGGGGCGGCCCCGGGCTTCCGTCGTTCCCGCATCGTGGACGATCGTGTCTCAGTATGCGGAGCACCGGTGACACGGCCGCCCCCGCATCCCTACGATCGGCCCTATGAACCGACAGGCGGACCTCACGAAGCGGCGGGCAGTAGACCTGTGCCGCGTCGCCGCCATGCTCTGTCGCACCTTCTAGCGGGAGCCGCACTCCCGTATTCCCCCGGCCCGTTGCCGACTCCGGTCAGGGCCACCCCCCGTGCCGCGTACGCCCGCGCCTCCCCGCGCTCCTGAGCCGTACCCGCACGTCCCCCCGCACAGCCGTACCGCCGTAACTGCCCCGGAGGAGAGAAGCATGAGCCGCAGCGACGTCCTGGTAGACGCCGACTGGGTCGAGGCCCACATCGACGACCCGAAGGTCGTCATCGTCGAGGTCGACGAGGACACCTCCGCCTACGACAAGAACCACATCAAGAACGCGATCCGCATCGACTGGACCAAGGACCTCCAGGACCCGGTCCGCCGTGACTTCATCGACCAGGAGGGCTTCGAGAAGCTCCTGTCGGCGAAGGGCATCGCGAACGACTCCACCGTCGTGCTCTACGGCGGCAACAACAACTGGTTCGCCTCGTACGCCTTCTGGTACTTCAAGCTCTACGGCCACCAGGACGTGAAGCTCCTCGACGGCGGCCGCAAGAAGTGGGAGCTGGACTCCCGCGACCTGGTCGACGGCGCCGAGGTGCCCAGCCGTCCCGCCACCGAGTACAAGGCCAAGCCGCAGGACACCTCGATCCGCGCCTTCCGCGACGACGTCGTGGCCGCGATCGGCGCGCAGAACCTGGTCGACGTGCGCTCGCCCGACGAGTTCAGCGGCAAGCTGCTCGCCCCGGCCCACCTCCCGCAGGAGCAGTCGCAGCGCCCCGGCCACGTGCCGAGCGCCCGCAACATCCCGTGGTCGAAGAACGCCAACGACGACGGCACGTTCAAGTCCGACGAGGAGCTCAAGGCCCTCTACGAGGCCGAGCAGGTGGACCTGTCGAAGGACACCATCGCCTACTGCCGCATCGGTGAGCGCTCCGCCCTGACCTGGTTCGTCCTGCACGAGCTGCTCGGCCAGACCAACGTCAAGAACTACGACGGCTCCTGGACCGAGTACGGCTCGCTCGTCGGCGTGCCGATCGAGCTCGGCGCCAACAAGTAGACCCGGACCTCCCGTCCCCTCCCCCGACCCCTCAGGAGTACCCCATGTGTGGAGCAAAGGCCGGCGGCCCCGACGCTTCGACGATCAAGCCCGGTGAGACCACGATCCAGGGCCAGGTGACCCGCGACGGCGAGCCCGTCACCGGTTACGTGCGCCTGCTCGACTCGACCGGCGAGTTCACCGCCGAGGTCCCCACCTCGGCCACCGGACAGTTCCGTTTCTACGCCGCCGAGGGCACGTGGACCGTGCGGGCCCTGGTCCCCGGCGGCACGGCCGACCGTACGGTCGTCGCGCAGACGGGCGGCCTCGCGGAGGTCGCGATCGCGGTCTGACCCGCGTCGCGCCGTGAACGGCCGAAGGGCCGCACCCCAGGGGGTTGGACGCCACTGGAACGGGGTGCGGCTCTTCGGCGTGTCCGGGCCTAGTCTGGAGACATGTACGCGCGACGGCGCCGCAGCTACTTCGTCATGATGGGCACGTGCATCGCCCTGTTCGTCCTGGCCTGGGGCGTCGTGCGGCTCTGGTCGATCCCCGTCGCCGTCGGCATGTGCGTCGTGGCGATGGTGATACCGCCGCTCGCCGCCATGGTCGCCAACCGGCGGGGACCCGACGACCGCTGGTGGGACGACCCGTCGGGCGACCCGAAGTCCGACGAGTGGTGGGACGAGCTGGACGGCAGGCGCCCCCGTCAGTAGACGAGCGCCTGGACGCCGTCCGTCGTCGCCTCCTGGACGAACACCTGCGCGCCCGCGATCCGCACGCCCGGCAGGACGTCCTGCTCCGAGATGTCGCGGCGCGCGGCGCACTGCGTGCAGAGCGTGATCCGGCCCGCCGACATGATCGAGTCGATCAGATCCGGCAGCGGCGCGGCGTGCGGAAGGTCGAATTCCGCCGCGCGGCCCGGCAGCGCGAACCACGACGACTCACCGGTCAGCCAGAGCGACACCTCCACTCCGCTGGCCACGGCCACGGCCGCGACCGTGAAGGCCTGGGAGCAGCGCTCGGGTGCGTCGGCCCCGGCGGTCACCTTGATCACGAGCTTCTTCGCCATGGCCGCATCGTAAGGCCCCACACGTAAGGCCCCTCACAGAGAGAGACGGGCGTCGCACGACTACAGTGGGACCGGCTCTGAATACCTGCCCCATCAGCTCACCGAGGAGCACCCCGTGCTTGAGGCCTTCTTCTCCGCCCTGCTGGTCCTTGTCTGCGTCGGCGTTCTCGCCTTCGCCGGGCTCACCGTGAAGAAGCTGTACCAGGGCCAGCGCTGACGCCCACCCGTCGCCCGACCACCACCCCTCATGGTGCGCTTCGCGCGCTGCCTCACCCCACCACCACAGATCGCCTGAGCTTCCCATGATCGAGATTCCGTCCGACCTGAACCCCTCCCTCGTCCCCCTCGCCTTCCTCCTCGGCAACTGGGCGGGCGCGGGCGTCACCGACTTCCCCGGCGCCGAGAAGGCGAACTTCGGCCAGGAGGTCTCCTTCACGCACGACGGGCGGGACTTCATCGAGTACCGCTCGTACACATGGGTGCTCGACTCCGAGGGCAACAAGGTCAAGCCGCTGGAGTCGGAGTCCGGCTTCTGGCGCGTCGACGACGAGCGCAAGGTCGAGGTCGTGATGGTCCGCGACGACGGCGTCGTCGAGGTCTGGTACGGCGAGCTGGCCGACAAGAAGCCGCAGATCGACCTGGTCACGGACGCCGTCGCGCGCACCGCGGCCTCCGGCCCCTACTCCGGCGGCAAGCGGCTCTACGGCTATGTGAAGGGCGACCTGATGTGGGTCGGCGAGAAGCAGACCCCCGAGGTGCCGCTGCGCCCCTACATGTCGGCGCAGCTCAAGAAGGTCGTCACGCCCGAGGAGGTCGCCGACATGGCGCGCAACCTCGGCGACCTGCCCGACGACGGCATCGCTTTCTTCAAGTAGACCTAGACTCTCTGGTGTGGCGAGCACCGACTCCAGGAGCACCGGCTCCGACTGGAAGAGCGATCTGCGGCAGCGCGGCTACCGGCTGACGCCGCAGCGTCAGCTCGTTCTCGAAGCCGTCGACACCCTTGAGCACGCGACCCCCGACGACATCCTCTGCGAAGTGCGCAAGACGGCGTCGGGGGTCAACATCTCCACGGTGTACCGGACCCTGGAGCTCCTGGAGGAGCTGGGCCTGGTCAGCCACGCCCACCTCGGGCACGGCGCGCCGACGTACCACCTGGCCGACCGCCACCACCACATGCACCTGGTCTGCCGGGACTGCGCGGACGTCATCGAGGCCGACACCGAGGTCGCCGCGGAGTTCACCGCCAAGCTGCGCGAGACCTTCGGCTTTGACACCGACCTGAAGCACTTCGCGATCTTCGGGCAGTGCCGGAAGTGCCGCCGGAAGTAGCGGCAGGCGCCGGCAGAAATAAAAGCGGGGGCCCGCGGGTCGTACTCTTTGTGAACATGAAGAGCCCCCTGTTGTCCCTGCCCGGCGCCGTCCCCGCCGAGGGTGTGGACGAAGGCGTCGCCGCCCACTACGGCGAACTGTTCCGCGAGCAGCGCGCCCTCGCCGACGGCACCGGCTTCGTCGACCTCTCCCACCGCGGTGTGGTCACCGTCACCGGCTCCGACCGGCTGAGCTGGCTGCACCTGCTGCTCACCCAGCACGTCAGCGAGCTGCCCCCGGGACAGGCCACCGAAGCGCTGATCCTCTCCGCCAACGGCCACATCGAGCACGCCCTGTATCTCGTGGACGACGGCGAGACCGTCTGGGCGCACGTCGAGCCCGGCACGCAGGACGCGCTCATGGCGTACCTGGAGAGCATGAAGTTCTTCTACCGCGTCGAAGTCGCCGACCGCACCGACGAGTTCGCCGTCGTCCACCTGCCCGCCGGTTCCATCGCCCCGGTCCCCGAGGGAGTCGCCGTTCGCGAGACGGCACACGGCCGGGACCTGTTCCTGCCGCGCACGGACCTGGAGGCGTACGCGGCGGACAACGGCCCGGCGGCCGGGCTCCTCGCGTACGAGGCGCTGCGGGTGGAGGCCCACCGGCCCCGCCTCGGCTTCGAGACCGACCACCGCACGATCCCCCACGAGCTGGGCTGGATCGGCACGGCCGTGCACCTCCAGAAGGGCTGCTACCGCGGACAGGAGACCGTGGCCCGGGTCCAGAACCTGGGGAAGCCGCCGCGCCGCCTGGTCTTCCTCCACCTGGACGGCAGCGAGGTGCACCTGCCGGTGGCGGGTACGCCGCTCCAGCTCGCCGCCGACGGGGCCGACGGGCGGAAGCTGGGGTTCGTGACGACCGCCGTGCGCCACCACGAGCTGGGGCCCATCGCGCTGGCTCTCGTCAAGCGGAACGTGCCGGTGGACGCGGAGCTCGTCGCCGGGGACGTGGCCGCGGCGCAGGAAGTCGTCGTCGAGCCGTAGCCGCCCCGGGGCGCGGGGTGTCACATCTCCAGCAGCACCGTGAACGGGCCGTCGTTCGTCAGGCCCACCCGCATCCGCGCCCCGAACCGGCCCGTCGCCACCGTCGCCCCGAGGGCCCGCAGCCGCGCCACGACCTCGTCGACCAGGGGTTCGGCCACGTCGCCGGGGGCCGCCGCGTTCCAGGTGGGGCGGCGGCCCTTGCGGGCGTCCCCGTAGAGCGTGAACTGGCTGACGACCAGGAGGGGCGCGTCGATGTCGCTGCACGACTTCTCGTCGGCCAGCATGCGCAACGTCCACAGCTTGCGGGCCAGTTGGGCCGCCTTCTCCTTGGTGTCGTCGTGGGTGACGCCCACCAGGACGCACAGGCCCTCGCCGTCGATCTCGCCCACCGTCTCGGGGCCGTCCTCACCCTCGACGACCACGCTCGCGCCGTCCACCCTCTGCACCACTGCTCGCATACGGCCATCATGCCGTGCCCCCGGCGGCGGCCGTGTGTACCCCGGGAGGTCCCATCGGATGCTCAGGATCCCCCCATCTGGGGCTGATTGTGGGCACTCATTCACATAGCGGCCACTCGGGGTGGCACCATGCTCACACGCGGTCGCACCGCGTCGGCCGGTCGAGGGGACGGGTAGAGCAACATGATCACACCAAGTACGGGGCAGTCGCCCGGCCGCATCTCACTGCGGCGCACACCGGTTCCGCGTCCACCGACGCAGCGCACGGCGAGTCCGCTGCTGCCCGAGGTGCCGGTGCGGGACCTGGCGGCCCGGCGTCTGCCGGAGCTTCGTGAGCTGCGCCGGGCAGCGCAGCAGGACGAGGCCGACCTCAGCTACGTGCGGCGGCTCCTGCAAGGGCGCATCGACATCCTGCGGGCCGAGATCGCGCGCCGCGGGGAGACGCTGAAGCCCACTTTGGAGGCGGCCGTCGTCGACCGGCTCTCGGAGATCCTGGCGGACGCCCCGGCCCGGCAGCGCTCGTCGGCCCGGCACGTCACGCTCGGCACACCGCACAGCGAGGAGTACCGCCTGCTGGCCACGGAGATGCTGGCGGAGGTCGCGCTCTCCGACCTGGCGGCCCGCACGGACGACGAGCTGCACGCGGCCATGGGCCGCCTCGTCCGGTACGAGCAGCAGGTCTCCCGGCGCCGCCAGGCGCTCCAGCGCACGGCGGACGACTGTAGCGCGGAGATCACCCGGCGGTACCGCGAGGGCGAGGCGCAGGTGGACGATCTGCTGGTGTGACGAGGGAGCCGCGCTCTTGTGGGGCGCGGCCGGTCGAGAGTGAGCCCCGACTCCCCCGTAGCCGGGAGCCGGGGCTCGGGTTTCCGGCGGCCTGCCGGGCTCCCGGCTCCCCTCCGGAGGGAAGCCCGGCCGGTCGGACCAGCTCGGGGCGGCGGTCCCCGTTCGGCCGGTGACCAACCCCGAAAGGATCTGACCATGTCGCCAAAGTTGGCTACCAACTTCTCCTGACTTATCTCCGCTGGGAGTCGACTCATAACCACCTTTCCGGCAACTCCCCTAAGATGGCGCGAAGTTGTACTGTTTGGTTGTGAGCACGGAACACGCGCCCCCCGGCGGACGCAAGAAGCGGCGCTCCCACCGCGAGGTGGCCGACGTGCTGCGCGACCGCATCCGGTCCGGCTCGCTGCGGCCGGGGCAGCGCATGCCGACGCAGGCCGAGCTGGCGGACGAGTTCGGCGTGGAGCGCGGGGCCGTGCGCGAGGCGCTGCGCATCCTGCACCGTGAGCACCTCCTGTCCAACGTGTCCAAGGGCAGCCCCGCCACGGTGGCCGAACCGTCCGAACGCATGCTCGGAGGTGGTGGCGCGGCCCAGCCGCAGCCCACGATGGTGGGCCTCGCGCCACGGGTCTCGGCGGCCTTCGACGCGCCGCACGTGGAGATCGAAGCGCTCTGCCTGACGTCCGTCTCCCTCACCATGGCGATCGGCGAACCGCTCCGGCGGATCCACGCCGGGCAGCGCAAACCGGCCAAGGTCGACGTCCGGGTGCTGCTGCCGAGCCGCGACATCGACCTCGCCTTCCCCGCGGCGGTCGACGGCGGGGAGGACGAGGGCGGGCGGGTCCACCGCCGCTGGCTCGACCAGCGCAACGCGCAGGGGCAGGTGCTGCGCCACAACCTCCTTGCGCTGCGGGCCTCGCACGGCATCGACGTATCGGTGCAGTTCCGCGCGCTGCCGTTCACGCCGCCGGTGAAGCTGTACCTGCTCAACGGCTCGGAGGCGCTCTTCGCGTACTACACGCTCACCAAGCGGGACGAGGAGATCGGCCAGGAGTCCCTGGAGATGTACGACGCGCAGGGCACGCAGTCGATGCTCTTTCCGTTCCGGCGGGGGGACGGGCTGCGGGACGCGACGTTCGTGGAGCAGTCCCGTCTGTGGTTCGACGCGCTGTGGAACACGATCAGCCGGGACCTGGAGCTGGCGGCGGGCTGAGTGCGCGGAGTCGGCGGCGGGCCGGGCGCCCGGCGCCGGTGGCGGTCCGGGCGCGGCATTCCGCCGCCGGCCGGATCAGCTCGCCGGGCCTGTCACCAGCAGGGCGAGGACCCCGGCGCCGAGGGAGCTGCACGTGGCGTTCCTCGCCTTGACGCCGACGGTCAGCAGGAGAAGACCGGCGATGCCCATCGGGCCGTACTTCCACTGCACGAGCTGTTCGACGGTGACGGCGACCACGGCCGCGAGGAGGGCTATGACGGGCATGATGGTTCCCCCTTCTGCCATCTTGACCAAGTTGGCAACCAACTCTGCTGTAGTTGTCCCCACTTGGTTCGTCCGGATAAACAACTTCCGCTCAACTGCCTTAAGATGGCGCGCAGTTGTATCGTTCGGCTGTGACCCAGGAGAACGGCGCAGTGAACGGCGACAGGAAGCTCTCGTCCCAGGAGGTCGCCGACGCCATCCGTGACCGCATCCGGGCGGGCGAGCTGAGGGCGGGGGCCCGGCTGCCGACCCAGGCCGAGCTCGCCGAGGAGTTCGGCGTGGAGCGCGGCACCGTGCGCCAGGCGATGAAGAGGCTCCAGGGTGAAGGCCTCCTCTCCGACGTCAGCAAGGGCAGCCCGCCGAGGGTCGCCGAGCCGGGCCCGCTTCCCGCGGTCCAGGGCCCGCAGCCGTCCATGGTCGCCCTCGCCCCACGGCTCGCCGAGGCGTTCGCGGAGCGGGACGTGCGGATCGACGTGGTCTCCTACACCGCCGAGACGCTGATGATCGCCCTCGGGGAGCCGGTCCGCCTGATCCACGAGGGCCGTATCCGCCCGCAGTCGATCAAGGTGCGGATCCTGCTGCCGAGCAGTGACATCCAGCTGGCGTTCCCGGTGCCGGTCGAGTGCGACGCGGAGAGCCGCGAGCGCCTCCACCAGCGCTGGCTCAACCAGCGCAACGCCCAGGGCCAGGTGCTGCGCCACAACCTGCGCGCGCTGCGGTCCTCGCACGGCATCGAGGTCGACGTCAGGTTCCGCGCGCTGCCCTTCACCACGCCCGTCAAGCTGTACCTGCTCAACCACCGCGAGGCGCTGCTCGCGTACTACACGCTGGGCCGCGAGCGGCTGGAGCTGGACGCGGACGGCGGCAGCGAGGTGCTCGACCTCTATGACGTGCTGGGCGTCAAGGCGCCCCTGTTCTCCTTCGGCGGTGCGGCGCCGGGGTCCCGCGACGCCTTGTTCGTGGAGGAGTCGCAGAAGTGGTTCGACGCACTCTGGGCAACCATCACCTCGGACCTGAGACTCTCTTAGGTGACCGCTGACTCGACGCAATCCGACGCGATATGGCCCGAGACATTCGGTACCGAGACCGAGAGGATCCATGACCTGATCGATCCTGTTCGTTTCGTGCTCTTCGACTTCGACGGCCCCATCTGCCGGCTCTTCGCCGGACACTCGGCCCGGAAGGTGGCCGAGGACCAGGTCCGGTGCCTGGCGGGGCTGGGGCTGCCCGGCCTGCTCTCCGAGGAGGAGCGGCGCCAGCCCGACCCCTACCTCGTCCTGCGCGCCGTCGACCGCCGCCGCCCCCGCAGCGACCTGGTCGAGGAACTGGAGAAACGCCTCACCCAGCAGGAGCTGAGCGCCGTGGCGTCCGCCTTCCCCACCCCGTACGTCGACCCGCTGATCCGCACCTGGACGGCGGTCGGCGCGCGGCTGGCCGTCACCACTAACAACTCCCCGGGCGCGGTGCGCCGTTACCTCGCCTCGCGCGGCCTCCTGGAGTGCTTCGCCCCCCACATCTACGGCCGCACCCGGGACCTGCGGCTGCTCAAGCCCGACCCGCACTGCCTGCACCGCGCCGTGCGCGCCATGGGCGCCGACCCGAAGACCACCCTGATGATCGGCGACGCCCCCACGGACTTCGAGGCGGCGCAGCGGGCGGGCGTCGGCTTCCTGGGCTACGCGCGCAACGAGCGCAAGGCCCGGCTGCTGCGGGAGGCGGGTGCGCGGCATCTGGTCCCGTCCCTGGAGCCGCTCCTCGAACGGCTGCGCGGGAGCAGGTGAAACCCGGGCTAACGCGGCAAACACCGCGCCGGTGTCCACATCGTGGCAAGCCGCAGAAACGGTTCCGGTCACCGGATACCCTCTGCGCTCATGCCGTCACCTCCGCCTCGCTCCCCCCACGAGGCGCCGAAGCCGAAGAGCGGGCGCCGCGAGACGTGGATCCGACGCCTTGCCGACTCGCACAAGGACCACCCGGACCGCGAGGTCGTGGCCGGTCACCACAACGTCAACCACGTCGTGCCGCTCAGCTGGACCCTCGCCCTGCTGCTGCGCACGATGCCGTTCCGGGCCCGGGTGAAATGCCGGATGCCGCGCGAGACCGTGGAGGTGGTGCCGCGCATCTGGCCCAGTGAGGCGGAGCTGTTGAAGGTGGTGAGCCGGCACCTCGCGGAGGTGCCGCGCTGCCTGCGGGACTTCGGGGACTGGTCGCTTCACTCCTACCGGGCCGGGCGGGCGCTCTCCGAGGCCCAGCCCGAAGGCCCGGTCGGGGAGGCGATGATGCGGTCGTTCGCCGGGTTCTTCGCCAGGACCGCCTCCGTGCCCGGGGAGGAACTGCCGGTCCGGCCCGCGGGCTGGCCGGAGTCGCCGCGGACCCAGGAGTTCCTCGACTGGCTGATCGGCTTCACCGAGGAACGCGTGCACCGCCCCCACCGATGGCGGTTCCACGACCTCTTCACCGCCGTGGGCATCCGCCCCGGCGTCATGGCCGCCTTCCGCGACGATCCGGCCCGCCCCCGCCTGACGCCGCGGCCCTTCTGCCTCCTCCACACCGACGTGCACCGCGCCAATGTCGTCGTCGGCCGCAAGCGGGTCGCCGTCATCGACTGGGAACTGGCCATGTACGGCGACCCGCTGCACGACCTCGCCACCCATCTCGTACGCATGGAGTACGACAAGGACGAGCGGACCCGGATGAAGGAGCTGTGGGCCGAGGCGATGGTGCGCGCCGGGCACCGGGACATGACCGTGGGCCTGGCCACCGATCTGCCCGTCTACCTCGACTTCGAGTACGCCCAGTCCGTCTTCCCCGACGTGATGCGGGCCGCCCTCGACCTGACCGCGCTGCCGGGCGACCCGGACGCCGGCGCCTACGCGTTCGCGGCGGCGCGGGTCTGCCGGGCGGTGCGGCGCGCCGCCGAACCCCTGAAGCTGGCCGAGGTGCCGGACGAGCGGCGGGCGGAGCGGGCCCTTTGGGGGTGGGTACACGGGGCGGTCGGGCGGGTCCCCTCGTTCCGGACGACAACGCCGCGGGGGCCCCCCGCCCCCCGGTCGGGCCCCCACACCCCAGGGCGCTAGGTGGAAGGGGGGTGTCCCCCGGGGCCCGCCTCCGCGCCATGCGCCCCCGACCTCTCCGCCCCCTGCGTGTCTCACGCCGTTTTCCC
>NZ_JAFEXF010000519.1 GCF_016905445.1 Streptomyces sp. G44 | reverse complement strand
CCGTAGGCCGGCCAGTTCAAGCTGGCGTCGAGCTTGGTGACGGAGCTGCCGTCGGTCATGGGTATGAAGGGCGGCAGACCGCCGGGAAGCGTGGTGTCGATCTTGATGTCGTCGAAGGTGAGTGTGCCGCCGACGTCGGCCATCCATTGCGCGATGTCGGTCCGGCTGCCGCAGCGGATGGGGCAGCTTCGGGTCGCGCAGGCGTTCGCGGGAGCGTCGGCTTCTGCCGCGGCGCACCCGCAGAACCGGCAGTGGGGGTGGGGGCCCGAGCACAGGGGTTCGAGGGTGGCAGGCCCGCCACGGCCGTCGGGCCCGGCGTAAAAGGCGCAGGCGTTGCAGTCGCAGCCGCGGCCAGGGAGGGGCAGGCCGACGGTTGGGATGGGCAGAGAGACGTTCATGCTGCTTTTGTTCCTTCGTGCTCGTGTGGGG
>NZ_JAFEXF010000518.1 GCF_016905445.1 Streptomyces sp. G44 | reverse complement strand
GGTCGAGTGCGCCGTCGGGGACGGCGGCGGGCTCGACGGCACAGGTGCCGGAGTGCGTGATCCAGCGCTCGACGTCCTGAGCCGAGGCGCTCTCGCCCAGACGCTCCCGCCACGGATCGGCCGTGTCGTAGACGAGCGGAATCCAGCGCACGACGCGCGCGGCCGGCTCCTTGCTGTGATCGAGGGCCAGCACGGCGACGGGGTCAATCGGCAGTCCCAGGGCGGGGTGCCAGACGAGCAGGATCCACAGCTGCCAGGAGGGGGCGGCCGGTGACGCGGCGGAATCGCCCGTCGTGGCGTCGGGCTGTGTGGGTTCGGTGGACATTGAGGGCTCCTCCCATCGGGGGTTTCACCTGCTACAGGTGTGGGAGGAGCCACCGGTGTGACAGTTCGGACGGGGAAACTTCAGCGGGTCGGCAGCAGCGAGGAC
>NZ_JAFEXF010000517.1 GCF_016905445.1 Streptomyces sp. G44 | reverse complement strand
CCGCACATCAGTGCCTGTTCCTCACGCTCCGCGGGCCGACGGAGCGGAGCGAAAGGTACCTGAAGCTATGCCGGCCACCCAGATCAGCAGCCGCGCCCGGACCTACGCCCTCTACACCGGCGCCCCCCGCCAGGCTGCGTGTGAAGCCGTCGCTGCCGTGGAGCCGGGCGCTCCCCTCATCCCGACACCGGCCCAGCACGACCAACTCATCCTCGAATCGGAGGCGTTCTACTGGATCCTCAACGCTCAGCGGCACTTCTTCGAGTACCCCTTCGGAATCCGGTACGTACAGCCCACCTCACACGGCATCCGGCTCCACCTGGAGAGCAACGCCAGCCTCGACAGCCTGCTGAGCGGGCTGCTGCCCTGTCGCTCCCCGATGCGCACCGGACGAGACGAAATCTACGGGCTCAACGGCGTCCGGATCTGTGC
>NZ_JAFEXF010000516.1 GCF_016905445.1 Streptomyces sp. G44 | reverse complement strand
GTGTATAAATTATTAGTAATGCTCAAGCGCTTATCCTTTCTAGCGATAACTACTTTCACATCCATTGCTAAGCCAGCCATTACAGCCGCTGCCATTCCTGAAGATTCATTCCTCAATATATTTTTTTCCTTCTGTTTTTTAAACAACCGACCATGTTCTTTGCCAATTTCATCCATCAATTGCTCATCCACCTGTGGCTTTAAAAAACCATCTACCTTTAAAACGTTGTTTGGTAATACGATTCCTTCGGACTTAATCTTATCGTCAAGTAACTTCATAATATCGCCCTATTTATCATAGTTATTTAAACCATATTTTTGAATTAAATTAATTAATTTACTAGGATAATCCGGATCAGTTGCATATTGGGCATCATACAGTGCTTGCGCAGCTTGTTTATAATCTGCCGCATTGATGACCGCTTGGTACTGTTG
>NZ_JAFEXF010000515.1 GCF_016905445.1 Streptomyces sp. G44 | reverse complement strand
CGATGGGCCACAGTCATTCGCGCGGTCATCAGGAGCCCTTCCTTCGCGCTGATCACCATGAACAGTCCGATCGTCCCCGTTCGTCCGGCGCAGCCCTCCCGCGGAACTGTGGGACGTCGCGGACGCAGTTTGGCTGGAGGGGCGATGGAGGTTCTAGGCGGCGACGGCTGACAGGTAGATCTCGGTACATGTTGGGAACATTCGGATGTCTTTAAATCCGGCGCAGTCGAGCTTTGCGCCAATCAGAGTGGCTGTGTCCAGACCGCGATAGAGATCGACGAAGTCAGTGCCGGGGATGATCAGTCCCGGCGTGACGCAGCCTCGCTGAGTGTACAGAAAGCCGTTGGCTACGGAGACGATAATCACTGCACCGGGTCTCAGTACTCTGTGTGCCTCTGAGGCCGCTGCGAACGTATCAAAGAACGATGAGTTGTAC
>NZ_JAFEXF010000514.1 GCF_016905445.1 Streptomyces sp. G44 | reverse complement strand
CTGCAGGCCCTTCGCGCCCACGACGACCGCATCGCCGACCGACTCGCCGTCCCTCAGCAGCCTTCCAACCCGGAACCGGTGGACGAAGACGAGGAAGGCGTCCCCCTCGACGTCGTCTTCGACCGGCCCTTCCCTCCGGACACCATCGCTCAGGCCTTCAAGCTGCGCGTCCTCCACCCCCGCGACGCGTCCTTCCGCCGCGGACTGGAAGCCGCCACCACCTACTACGACCACCACGGTCACCTCGACGTCCCCCAGCTGTACGACGACGAGACCGGCTTCGCCCTCGGCCGATGGATCAACCGCATGCGCAAGGCGTACGCGGCCGGCACCCTCAAGCGCTCCCAGATCAAGGCCCTCGAGAACATCGGCATGATCTGGAACCTCCACGCCCAGGCTGCCGAACGAGGTCTGCTCCACGCCCGCAACTGGGCCAGCAC
>NZ_JAFEXF010000513.1 GCF_016905445.1 Streptomyces sp. G44 | reverse complement strand
ATGTGCGGGTGTGCGTGGTCGGCAACGGCTGCGAGCCACAGATCGTGCCGCGCGGCGCGATCACCGTCCGTCTACCCGAGAACGTGGGCATTCCCGGTGGCCGCAACGCCGGCGCGCAGGCCCTGAGTGAGGAGCCCGATCCGGCGCCCTGGCTGTTCTTCCTCGACAACGACGCGTGGTTCCCCAGGGCCGACGTCCTATCCCGCCTGATCCGCGAAGCCGAACAGCATCCCGAGGCGGCGTACGTGCGGCCGCGTCTGACCGGCCCTGACGACGCGACCACACCGCGCCGTTGGGTGCCTCGGCTGCGCGCCAGCCATCCGGAGCGTCCCGGGACGATCGCCACCATGACCGAGGGAGTCGTCCTCGTCCGCCGAGCAGCGTTCGACGCGGTCGGCCGGTGGCCCAGCGCGTTCTTCCTCTATCACGAGGGCCTCCAC
>NZ_JAFEXF010000512.1 GCF_016905445.1 Streptomyces sp. G44 | reverse complement strand
GCCCCGCCCGTCTCGAAGCCGAAGGTCCAGCGCCCGGAGGGCATCGGCCAGCTCCCCGTGCCTCGCACCGTCAAGCAGGCCCACACCGAGACGACGTGCGGACTGTGTGCCGATCCGGTCAAGGCTGGTGACCTCGTCGGCCGGATGCGTGACCCCAAGGACCGCCAGTTCGCGCCGATGGGTTGGCTGTGCGCGCACTGCCTGTACGAACGGCGCGAGAAGCCGCGGCGGCGCGACGTCGTCCTGCGGATCTTCCACCACCTCTTCGCCAGCAGCGCCGCAGGCCTCAACGCCTACGAGTGCGACGTCCTGCGGACCTGGCTCACCGAAGCTGAGGCGCCGGCGGCCTCCACCGCCTGGCGCAAGGACCCGCTCGACACCACCCTGTTGCGATTGAAGACCAGCGTTACCGAGGGCAAGGGCACGACGTGGATCGCCACGC
>NZ_JAFEXF010000511.1 GCF_016905445.1 Streptomyces sp. G44 | reverse complement strand
ACTTTTTATTTTGTCATGTGTTTAGCAAATACAAAAGTAATAAACTGTTAAATAAAAAAATATTAAATTAAACATAGGGAAAATTATGGCAGATCAAATTATCAAAGCAATTACTAAAAACAAGTATTTTCGTACGTTTGCCGTAAATGGGACCAATCTCGTCCATCAGGCAGCGCAAATCCACGAAACATCGCGGATTGCTGCTGTTGTTCTTGGACGTGGTTTGTTGGCCACGACCTTGACAGCTCAGGCCGTTTTGAAAGGTGAAGAAACCTTATCAACAAAAATTAATGGACGCGGACCAATTGGCAATGTTGTAGTAGAATCTGATGCTAAAGGAAGTGTGCGTGGCTACGTAACCAATCCTAACCTTGAGACACTTATAAATGAAGCGGGACAGCTTGATGTGGCTAAAGCTGTTGGAAAAAATGGCTTTCTACAGG
>NZ_JAFEXF010000510.1 GCF_016905445.1 Streptomyces sp. G44 | reverse complement strand
GTTCTGCGCCGCATCTTCGACGCCTGCGGACCCGGTCCGCTGATGACCGCCATCAAGGCGATGACCGGCCACACCCTGGGCGGATCGGGACTGCTCAGCCTGCTGATGGCGGTGCTCGCCATGAAGGAGAGGACGGTGCCCCCGGTGCTCGGACTTGCCGATCCGGTCCCCGAGGCCGCGGGACTGCACCTGGTCCAGGGATCGGCTGCCTCCGGGGACCCGGCCCTCGCGCAGATCGACGCGTTCGGTTTCGGAGGCATCAACGCCGTTGCGATCGTGGAGGCCGCCCGATGAGCGCGACGAGCACCACGAACCGGCCGAACTCCAACGTCCCGGACGTCGTCGTCACCGGCATCGGCCTGGCGCTCCCCGGAGTCGCGACGTACAGGGATCTCCTCGGTCGTCCCCTGGGGGCGGGCGGGTTCGATCCGGACACCGGGCTTATC
>NZ_JAFEXF010000050.1:24857-40581 GCF_016905445.1 Streptomyces sp. G44 | reverse complement strand
GCCAGGCCCCGCGGTCGTCGCCGACGGCGGCTGCTGGCGCTGCTGCTGCTGCGGCGCCGACTGCTGCGGCGGCGCCTGGCCCGTGCTGCTGCCCTGCGTCTGGCTCGGCTGCCCCGCCCCGGCCGCACCGGTCTCGGGGACCGCACCGGGAGCCGTCGCGCCCTGCGAGGGGCTCGCGGAGCCGCCCTCCCGTGCCGGCGACGACCCGGCGGACGCCGAGGGGCTCTGCGACCGCTTCTCGCGCCGCTTCTTGGCGGGGTCATCCGGGAGCGGGGAGCCCGGCAGCACGTTCCGCGGGGCCTCGCCGGGGCCGGGCACGGTGACCCGGTCCGCGTCGCGCACCGCGCCGCCGAGGAGCGAGCCGAGGAGCAGCGTGAGGCCGATGACGACCCCGCCGACGAGCCCGCCGCGCCGCAGCACGCGCCGCCGCAGGTCCCAGATGTCGGCGCGCGGCCCGAGCCTGCGCCAGGCCTCTCCCGCGAGGCGTCCGTCGACGGAGTAGACGGGGGCGCCCGCGATGATCAGCGGCGACCAGGCGGCGAGGTAGATGATGTCCGGCGCGTCGTAGGCGGGGACGGTCTTCCAGCTGACGGTGACGATGAGCGCGGCGGAGAGCAGCACGCCGACCGAGGCGGCGACGCGCTGCCAGAGCCCGAGCACCGTCAGGACGCCGGCGATGACCTGGAGGAAGGCGATGCTGAGTCCGGCGCCCACCGGGTGCTGGAGGGCGAAGTCGCGCAGCGGCTCGGCGAGTTCCCAGGGGTGCAGCGAGGTGAGCCACTTGACCATGGAGCCGCGCCGGCCGCCGTCGAAGTAGACGGGGTCGCAGAGCTTGCCCATGCCGGCGTAGATGGAGATGAAACCGAGGAAGACGCGCAGCGGGAGGAGGACCACGCCGAGGTTCATCCGGCGCCCGGGATAGTAGGCGTGCCGGACGGGGTCGGCGCCCTGCCGCCGTCTGCGCTCCTCGGCCGCGGCCTCGTCGTCGGCGTCCCCGCCGGTGCCGAGGCGGTCGGCGTAATCGTCGTCGTACGCGTACTCGCCGTACCGGGCGTTCTCCTCGGCGAGCCGCTCGTCGTAGTCGCTGCTGGGCATCCGCATCTGCGGCAGCAGCTGGGTCTGGGGGGCGGGTCCGACGGCGGGTGTCGCGACCGTCCTTGCGGCGCCGGAGGCCCCGGGGCCGTCGTCGAGGGCGATGCGCGGGATGACCTGGGTGGCGCTCCCGTCGTCGTAGGGGCCTGCCTCTTCGGCCGAACGGCGCACACCGCTGCCGCGCACGGCTTGCAGCAGTCCGGTCGCGCCGGGGTCGCCGGGTTCGGACTTCCCGCTCCAGACGACGGGCGCGCGGCGCTTGGCGGCGGCGGCCGCGGCGGGGATGCGCACCGTCTCCTCGGAGAGGCCCAAGTGCCGTGAGATACGCGGGGATTGGATGCGCCCAGCGGCGGGGAGCTGCACGCGGAAACTCGCGTGCGAGACGATGACCTGCGCCGGGTCGCTCGGCACCTTCACCATGCTCAGCGCGGGAGCTTCGTCGAAGCCTGACGAGCTTCCCCCTGTGGGAGTGCGGGGTGTTCTGGTGTCCACACTCATCTAACCGAGTGACGTGTGGTTAGGACACTGCCTTGACCACGCAGAAATGTCCGGACCGCGTCAAAAGATCAACACGGTCCGGACATGCACACGTGACTACGCGCGGCGGCGGGCCGCCTCGTAGAGCACCACACCGGCCGCCACACCCGCGTTCAACGACTCCGCGCCACCCGGCATCGGAATCCGCACCCGGAAGTCGCACGTCTCGCCGACGAGGCGGGACAGGCCCTTGCCCTCGCTGCCGACGACGATGACGACCGGGCCGCTGAGCGCCTCCAGGTCGCCGACCTCGTGCTCGCCGTCCGCCGCGAGGCCGACGACGGCGATGCCCGCCTTCTTGTACGCCTCCAGGGCGCGCGTCAGGTTCGTGCAGCGGGCGACCGGCGTCCGCGCGGCCGTGCCGGCCGACGTCTTCCAGGCGCCGGCCGTCATGCCTGCGGCGCGCCGCTCGGGCACGAGGACGCCGTGGCCGCCGAACGCGGTCACGGAGCGGACGATCGCGCCGAGGTTGCGCGGGTCCGTCACGCCATCGAGCGCGACGACCAGCGGGTCCTCACCGGCGTCGTACGCGGCGGCGGCCAGGTCCTCGGGGTGGGCGTACTCGTACGGCGGGACCTGGAGGACGAGGCCCTGGTGGTTCAGGCCGTTCGTCATGCGGTCGAGCTCGGGCCGCGGCGCCTCCATGAGGTGGATGCCGCCGCGCTCGGCCGCGAGCTGGAGCGCCTCGCGGACCCGCTCGTCGTTGTCGATGAACTGCTGGACGTAGAGCGTGGTGGCGGGCACGCCGTCGCGCAGCGCCTCGAAGACCGGGTTGCGGCCGACGACCATCTCGGAGGACGACTTGCCGCCGCGCCCCTTCGGCGCGGGGCGGCGGCCCGCCGCCTTCTTGGCCTTGGCGGTGGCGATGCGGTTCTTCACATGCCCCTTGCGCGCCTCGGCGGGCGGCGTCGGACCCTTGCCCTCAAGGCCGCGGCGCCGATTGCCGCCGCTGCCGACCTGCGCGCCCTTCTTGCCGGACATGCGGCGGTTGTTAGCGGCCATGACCTACCTGTCTGTCGTGTTGCGGGTGCGCGTACGTCCGTACGCGCGGGGGTGTACGTCTATGAAGTGTGCCGCCCACGAGGCGGGGCGGCACATCAGCGGTGCCGGTCAGCGCGGGCCGAGCGTCCAGCGGGGCCCGCTCGGGCTGTCCTCGATGACGAGTCCCGACTGGCCGAGCTGGTCGCGGATGGCGTCGGCGGTGGCCCAGTCCTTGCGGCCACGGGCGGCCTCGCGCTGGTCGAGGACCAGGCGTACGAGGCTGTCGACGACGCCGTGGAGGTCTTCGCCGCGGTCGCTCTCGCCGCCGGCCCAGTGCGGGTCGAGCGGGTCGAGCCCGAGGACGCCGAGCATGGCCCGCACCTCGGCGAGGCGCGCCACGGCGGCTTCCTTGTCGTCGGCGGCCAAGGCGCTGTTCCCCTGGCGGACCGTGGTGTGCACGATGGCGAGCGCCTGCGGGACGCCCATGTCGTCGTCCATGGCGTCGGCGAACGCGGGCGGCACCTCGGCGGCGGGCTCGACGACCCCGCCGGCCTTCTCCACCACGCGCTGCACGAAGCCCTCGATGCGGGCGAACGCGGACTCCGCCTCGCGCAGGGCCTCCGGGCTGTACTCGATCATCGAGCGGTAGTGCGGGGTGCCGAGGTAGTAGCGCAGCACGATGGGCCGCCACTCCTTGACCATCTCGGAGACGAGCACCGAATTGCCGAGCGACTTGGACATCTTCTCGCCGCTCATGGTGACCCAGCCGTTGTGCACCCAGTAGCGCGCGAACGCGTCGCCGAAGGCCTTGGCCTGGGCGATCTCGTTCTCGTGGTGCGGGAAGATCAGGTCGATCCCGCCGCCGTGGATGTCGAACTCGCGGCCCAGGTACTTGTGGGCCATCGCCGAGCACTCCAGGTGCCAGCCGGGACGGCCGCGGCCCCACGGGGTCTCCCAGCTGGGCTCGCCCTCCTTGGCGGCCTTCCACATGGCGAAGTCACGCGGGTCGCGCTTGCCGGTCTCGCCGTCGCCGGACGGCTGGCGCAGGTCGTCGAGGTCCTGGTTGGACAGCTCCAGGTAGCCGGGGAAGGACTTCACGTCGAAGTAGACGTTGCCGTCGGCCTCGTACGCGTGGCCGCGCTCGATGAGGCCGCGCATCATCTCGACCATCTCGGTGACGTGGCCGGTGGCGCGCGGCTCGTAGGTGGGCGGCAGGCAGCCGAGCGCGTCGTAACCGCTGTTGAACGCGCGCTCGTTCTCGTACCCGATCGACCACCAGGGGCGGCCCTGCTCGGCCGACTTCTTGATGATCTTGTCGTCGATGTCGGTCACGTTGCGCACGAACGTCACGTCGTAGCCGCGGTAGGCGAACCAGCGGCGCATGATGTCGAAGTTCAGGCCGGACCTGATGTGCCCGATGTGCGGGGCCGCCTGCACGGTGGCACCACACAGGTAGATCGAGACGCAGCCGTCGTTGAGGGGGCTGAAGTCACGGATCTGCCGGGCGCTGGTGTCGTACAGGCGAATCGTCACCACTCCAGGGTAGTGGGCGCGGGGCAGTGCCCCACGCCCCCTCGGCCCCCAGGGCAACGCAACTGTGACGTCCCGGCGCTCTCAGACCCGCCCGACGACCTTGCGCGGCGTCACCCGCACGACGACCCGCGGGGAGTCGTTCACCGAGTCGGGGTTGAACTCCGCGTACCTCTTGCCCGTGTACTTCAGCGACAGTTCGTCGATCAGCTCCTGACCGCCTTCCGTCGTCATCTCCGCCGTGCCGCGGATCTCCGCGTACGTGTACGGGGCGTCGAAGGGCTGGAGCAGCACCGTCACGCGCGGGTCGCGGCGGAGGTTCTTCTCCTTGCGGCGGCCGGTCGTCGTGGAGAACAGCACGTCGTCGCCGTCCCGCTTCACCCAGACCGGCGACAGCTGCGGGCTGCCGTCGGGCTGGATGGTGGCGACGACGATGAACGACGGGGCGTCGAGAAGGGCCTTGAGCTGGTCGGACAGTGCGGCGGACATGGCTTCACTCCTTCGTGGACAGCTGGCTGCGAGAGCCTCGCCTGTACGAGCCATACACCTACCCGATATCCCCGGTGTCCGCCCGGCGTCCGCCTCAGGGCGCGGTGCGGACGACCAGCGCGGTGGCGATCGCGGCGAGTCCGTCCCCGCGGCCGGGGAAGCCCAGGCCGTCGGTGGTGGCCCCGGAGACGGAGACGGGCGCGCCCGCCGCCTCGGAGAGCACCTTCTGCGCCTCGTCGCGGCGCTTGCCGATCTTCGGGCGGGGGCCGACGACCTGCACCGCCACATTGCCGATGGTGAACCCGGCGTCGCGCACGATGCGGGCGGCCTCGGCGAGGAGGGTCAGGCCGGGGGCGCCGGACCACTCGGGGCGGCCGGTGCCGAAGTGCGCGCCGAGGTCGCCGAGTCCGGCCGCGGAGAACAGCGCGTTGCACGCGGCGTGCGCGACGACGTCGGCGTCGGAGTGTCCGGCGAGCCCCGGGCCCTCGTCCTCCCACTTCAGGCCGGCGCACCACAGCTCGCGGCCCTCTTCGAAGGCGTGGATGTCGGTGCCGATGCCGACGAGGGGCAGGACGGGGGCCGGGGCGGGCGCGTCAGAAGCCATCGTTGGCCCTCCGGCGGGCGAGCACGGCCTCGGCGAGGAGGAGGTCGAGGGGCCGCGTGACCTTGAAGGCCTCCTCGTGGCCGGGCACGACGACGACGGGCAGGCCCAGCTGCTCGACCATGCTCGCGTCGTCCGTGACGTCGTCGGTGACGCTCTCGTGGGCGCGTACCAGCGTGGCGCGGTCGAAGCCCTGCGGCGTCTGCACGGCGCGCAGCCGGGCCCGCTCGGGGGTGGCGACGACGGGTTCGGGCTCGCCGGGGACCGCCGCGGGCTCCACCTGCTTGACGGTGTCGGCCGGCGGCAGCGCGGGCACCACGGCGGGCGCCCCGTCGCGTACCGCCTCGATGACGCCGTCGACGGTGTCGACGGGCACGAGCGGGCGGGCCGCGTCGTGCACGAGCACGATGTCGATGCCGGGCGGCAGTGCGTCCAGGCCGGCCCGCACGGACTCCTGGCGGCTCTCGCCGCCGGGCACGACGAGGAAGTCGGTGCGCTCGGGCAGCGCGTGGTCGTCGAGGAGCGTCTTGACCTCGGCGGCGCCCTCCGGCGGGGCCACGATCACGACGAGGGAGACCGCGCGGGAGGCCGCCATGGCACGGACCGCGTGGATGAGCATCGGGGTGCCGTTCAGCGCGCGGAGCGCTTTGGGGGCGCCAGGGCCGAGGCGCACGCCCCGTCCTGCCGCGGGAATGACCACCGCGGTACGGGATTCGCTAGACATCGGTTCCGTTCAGGTTTGTGTGCTCGGCCGACGTGGGTATGGCCACACCGTGTCGGGCGCGACGTCTTGACCGGACCCTTCCGTGACATCTGGTCGAGCCAGCTGCCCGGGCCCGGCACGCCCACACGGTCTGCGGGGGCCGCCACCACGTCCGGCGACATTCGGGTACGAATATGCCGCAGCGCCCGGCGACTCCGGTTAAGGGTCAGCGGGCACCGCGGCATCATTGCGCCATGGGCGGCCGGGGCATGCGCCTCGGACCACCGGCGTCAGGACGCGAGGACCTCGTCCAGCAGGGCCTCGGCCTTGTCCTCGTTCGTGTTCTCCGCGAGGGCGAGCTCACTCACCAGGATCTGCCGAGCCTTGGCGAGCATGCGCTTCTCACCGGCGGACAGTCCGCGCTCACGCTCCCGACGCCACAGGTCACGCACGACTTCCGCGACCTTGATGACATCGCCGGAGGCGAGCTTCTCGAGATTTGCCTTGTAACGACGCGACCAGTTCGTGGGCTCTTCGGCGTACGGCGCGCGCAGCACCTCGAAGACCCGGTCCAGCCCGTCCTGACCGACCACATCACGCACGCCGACGAACTCCGCATTGTCCGCTGGCACACGCACCGTCAGGTCGCCCTGGGCGACCTTCAGCACCAAGTAGGTCTTGTCCACGCCTTTGATCTGGCGAGTTTCGATGGCCTCGATCAGCGCGGCCCCGTGATGGGGATAGACCACGGTGTCGCCAACCTTGAACGTCATGTGACAGGTACCCCTTCCGTGGCTATCCATCCTAACACGAGAATCGCCTCTTCTGAATGGCGTTTTCGCAGGTCAGGGCATATCTCGGGGCTTGACAACAGCGACAGGAACGTGCTGCGGAGGGCCTCCGGAACGGGGTATTCGCAGGTCGGAGCGGCTCTTCAGGGAGGGAGAAACGTGGGCGATACGCCCCCCTCGGGAGCGCCCGGAGAGGCCGAACGTCCCGGTTTGCGCGGTTCCAAGCGGTGAACTTTCGCTGCTCCGTTCGGTGGCCGGAGAGGCGTACGGCACGTCGTCCGGCGCGGTTTCCGGAATTGATCAAGGCGTCAGGTGATCAATTTCCGGCGGCCCCCGCATTCCTCACCTCAAATCTACGAGGACGGTCCGTCCGGCGCACTCGGGGGACTTATGTGAATGCCGGACGAGAGAGCGGAGGAGAGGGCGGACGGAACAAGCTGACGGGAGGGCATCGGGCGGCCGGGCCACGGTGCCCCGGGAACCGTCGGGAAGAGGCTCGTGGCGCACAGGGGCGGGTCGGGTGCGGCGGCCCGGGAACGGCTCGGTAACCTAAGCGCGCTGACACACCCTTAGGACGGCTCTGCACGCCGCCCGCCGTCCCGTACCGCCCACGTTCAAGGAGTTGCCGCCGCCGTGAGCCGCAGCCTTCGACGCGGCGCCCTCGCCGCCACCGCCATCGCGTTCTCGCTCGCCTCGCTCGCCGCGTGCGGCGCGGGCAACAACGCTCAGACGCTGGGGGTCAGGCCGGACAACGCCGCGACCTCCGTCGGTGACATCAAGATCCAGAACGCCATGGTCATCACGCAGCCGGACCTGAAGGCCAAGGGCCCGGCCGTCGTCTCCGCGACGATCTTCAACGGAGGCACGACCGACCAGACCCTCGACTCGATCACGGTCAAGGGTGCCGACGAGAAGGTCAAGATCACGCCCGCCAAGGACGACAAGGCCGCCGCGAAGAACGGCCGGCTGACCATTCCGGCCGGCGGTTCGGTCGTCATCGGCGGCAAGGACAACGCCTCCGCCGTCCTGCCCAGCGGCCGCGAAGCGGTCAAGGACGGCGACGCCCAGCAGGTCACCTTCGCCTTCGACAAGACGGGCGACGTGAAGCTGGAGGCGTTCGTCGTGCCGGCCGAGAGCTACTTCACCACGTGGGGCCCGACCGAGGTGCCGCAGGCGCCGGGCGCCGAGGCGTCCGCGAAGCCCGGGCAGTCCGGCAAGCCGGGGCAGTCCGCGAAGCCGGGCGCGTCCGGTGAGCCCGCGACGGGCGCCTCCACCGACCCGTCGGGGCACGCCTCCGACGCCGCCGGCGCGGACCCGTCGGACGCCGCCTCGCACGGCGCGGACACCGGTACCGGTACCGAGCACTGAGCGACGTACGTACGGCAGAGGGCGGGACCCCCACCGGGGTCCCGCCCTCTGCCGTGTCTCAGGTCCCGCCGCCCTCGGTTTACGGCTCGAACTTGTAGCCGAGGCCGCGGACCGTGACCAGGTAGCGCGGGGCGCCCGGGTCCGGCTCGATCTTCGCGCGCAGGCGCTTGACGTGGACGTCGAGAGTTTTGGTGTCCCCCACGTAGTCCGCGCCCCAGACGCGGTCGATGAGCTGCATGCGGGTCAGGACGCGGCCCGCGTTGCGCAGGAGCATCTCCAGGAGGTCGAACTCCTTCAGCGGCAGGTCGATCTTGGAGCCGGAGACGGTGACCACGTGGCGGTCGACGTCCATGCGGACGGGGCCCGCCTCCAGGGCCTGCGGAGCGACCTCCTCCGGCTCGCCGCGGCGGCGCAGGACCGCGCGGATGCGGGCGACCAGTTCCCGCGAGGAGAAGGGCTTGGTGACGTAGTCATCGGCTCCTATCTCCAGACCGACCACCTTGTCGATCTCGCTGTCCTTGGCGGTGACCATGATCACCGGGACGTTGGAGCGGCTGCGCAGCTGCCGGCAGACCTCGGTGCCGGGCAGGCCGGGCAGCATCAGGTCGAGCAGGACGAGGTCGGCGCCGTTGCGCTCGAATTCGTCGAGTCCGTCCGGGCCGGTGGCCGCGATGGCGACCTCGAAGCCCTCTTTGCGGAGCATGTAGGACAGAGCGTCGCTGAAGGATTCCTCGTCCTCGACGACGAGCACTCGGGTCACGGAAGGACCTCCGGGGCAGGAATGGGTTCGTACGTAGTGGTCTCGTCGGCCGGGGCGGTACCGGCATCGGCGCCGGATCCACCGCCGTGACCTGATCCGCGGTCGCCTGGTCCGCGGTCGCGGTGCGCGGCCGCCTCCGGCAGCCGCAGGGTGAAGGTGGAGCCCTGTCCCTCGGAGCTCCACACGGTGACCTCCCCGCCGTGGGAGGCGGCGACGTGCTTGACGATGGCGAGGCCGAGGCCGGTGCCGCCGGTGGCCCGGGAGCGGGCCGGGTCGACGCGGTAGAAGCGCTCGAAGATGCGTTCCTTGTCCTTGTCGGAGATGCCGATGCCCTGGTCGGTGACGGCGACCTCGATCATGTCGCCGCCCTGCGCGCTGACCCGGCGGGCGGCGATGCCCACACGGGTGCGGGCGGGGCTGTAGTTCACCGCGTTCTCGACGAGGTTGCCGAGGGCCGCGGCGAGCTGGCCGCGGTTGCCCCAGATCTGGAGTTCGGCGGTGCCGCCCTCGCGCCCGCCGGAGTCCCCCTCGGTGGCAGGCGCCGCGGCCCCGCCTATCGACGCGGCCAGGGTGATCTGCTTGTGGGAGGCCTGGTGGCGGCTGCGGTCGATCGCCTCGGCCACCAGTTCGTCGACCCGTACGGGCTCGGCGTCCTCCAGGGGGTCGTCGTTCTGCACCCGGGAGAGGTCGATCAGCTCCTGCACGAGGTTGGTCAGGCGGGTCGCCTCGATCTGCATGCGGCCCGCGAAGCGCTCGACGGCCTCGGGGTCCTCGGAGGCGTCCATGACGGCCTCGGAGAGGAGGCTGAGGGCGCCCACGGGGGTCTTCAGCTCGTGGGACACGTTCGCGACGAAGTCGCGGCGCACCGCCTCGATGCGGCGGGCCTCCGTGAGGTCCTCGACCAGGAGCAGCACGAGCCGGGAGCCGAGCGGGGCGACGCGGGCGGAGACCGCGAGGGCCTCGCCGCGGCCGGTGCCGCGCCGGGGCAGGTCCAGCTCGACCTGGCGTATCTCGCCGTCGCGGCGGGTGTCGCGGGCCATCTTGAGCATCGGCTCGACGGCGAGCTTGCCGCCGCGCACGAGCCCGAGGGCGTACGCCGCCGAGCTGGCCTTGACCACGCTGTCGGCCTCGTCCAGGACGACCGCCGAGGAGCGCAGCACGGACAGGACCGTGTCCACGCCCGGGGGCAGTACGGCGTCGGTGTGCAGGGAGCTCCGGGTGGGGCGTTTCTGGTCGCGCTCGCTCCAGCGGAACGCCAGCATGGCGATGACGCCGGTGCACACCCCGGCGATCGCTGCCGCTGCGGCGACCGCCGCGTTCACGTCCATGTCTCCAGGTTATGCGCCTGGTGAGCGCCGTCCACAGCCATTCGGGCGCGGCCTCGAACACTCGTCGCCCAGAGTTCACCGCGGGGACGGCACCGGTTCATTTCTGCTGCTGGGGCCGGTCCCCGGGGTGATCGGAGTTGTCATCCCGTGTCGCCCACAGTTCACCTTGATGACAGGGGTGGTTCATTCGAGGTGCCGGAAACGGACGCGTCCGGGCCGCACCGTGGGAGCGTAGGGGCCAGCCCCCTGAGACGTACGAGAGAGGGACAGCCACATGCGGGACGCGTACCACGAGGAACTTGACTCGATCGGGGAGAGCCTGGTCGAGATGGCCCGTCTGGTCGGGTCCGCGATCGGGCGCGCCACGACGGCCATGCTCGACGCCGATCTGAAACTGGCCGAGAGCGTCATCGCCGCCGACCAGAAGGTGGACGATCTCCAGCACGAGCTGGAGGCGCGCGCGATAGCCCTGCTCGCCCGGCAGCAGCCGGTCGCCACCGACCTGCGCATCGTCGTGACCTCGCTGCGGATGAGCGCCGACCTGGAGCGCTCGGGCGACCTCGCCCAGCACGTCGCCAAGCTGGCCCGGCTGCGCTTCCCGGACGCGGCGGTGCCGCGGGACCTGCACGCCACCATCCTGGAGATGGGCCAGCTCGCCCAGCGCCTGATGGCGAAGGCGGCGGAGGTCATCATCACCAAGGACGTCGACCTCGCGCTCCAGCTGGAGCAGGACGACGACGAGATGGACCAGCTGCACCGCACCCTTTTCCAGCACCTGATGGACGACCGCTGGAAGCACGGCATCGAGACGGCCGTCGACGTGACGCTGCTCGGCCGCTACTACGAGCGCTTCGCGGACCACGCGGTGTCGGTCGCGAAGCGGGTCGTGTACCTGGTCACGGGCGAGCACGCGGACGAGATCCAGGCGTCGGGCCCGGCGCCGGTGGAAGGGGCCTAGGCCTAGGCCCTTCGGGCCGCCTCGCGCACGTCACCGTGCCCCGCACGACGTCAGGCGGTCATGCGGGGCACGGTCGTGCCGGGCGGGCGTCAGCCGCAGCCGCCGCCGCACTGACAGGAGCCGCCGGACTGGCAGCCGCACTGGCAGCCGGGGCCGCAGGAGCAGTTCATCGGTATGACGACGGGCGTGGGGGACTCGGCCATGGGTCTCCTCCTCGAAGGCGTACTGATGTGACGGCGTACAGATGTGACGGCGTACTGAAGTAACGGCGTACCGCTGTACTCGCGTACTGCCTGCCCCCCATTGCAACCCGGTGGGGCAGGGCGCATCAACGGCGCACATGGGCGTCGGCCGTCCGGGACCGGACGCCGGACGGGCCGCCCGGCGAAACTCCCTCCCCAACTGTCACGGGCATGCCATAACGCGCGCTCTGCCGGGGGCACAGGCCCGGGCAGACGGCCCGCGGCCCACTTCACGCGCTGACGGCCGCGTTCCCGGCCGGCCTTGCCGCCCCGGGTTGCCCGCCCCTGGCACCTGCTGCCTGGTGGGGGCGACTGGGCGGCCGGGGGCGGGAGGCGGGGCCGTCATCATCCTGCGCCTACGCAGACGGACGTACGCAGACCAGGCGCCGCAACGACGAGCAGTTGAGGCGTGGTGATCGTCCTGGTCTCTGGTCTGCGGCGGCCTGATCGCTCCTACGGGGTTCGGACAGTGGTTCGCGTAGCCGGTGGGGCAGTTGGCGCCGGGGGTCTCGGAGGCGGGGGGTCCGTGAGGCCTGGCGCAAGGGGTGGGGGACTGCCTGCCCGTCCGTCGGGCTAGGAGCTGACGGGCAACTCCCGGGCGAGCCGGCGCGCCTGTGCCCGCAGTTCCTTCAAACGAGCGTGGAACGCGTTGTGGCGGTTCTGGTCGAGGTTCAACGGGAGGTCGAGCCGGGAGATGAGCTGTGACTCCAGATCCCACGGTTCGCTCTGCTCGATCCAGCACACCCGTGCGTTGTCCGCCATCCACTGGCTGAGGGCGGCTTCGCCGGCCTTGCCGAAGGTCAGCCGCTTGCCGCTGCCCACACGGCGCAGCTCAAGGCCGAGCAGGCAGCCGAGGGTGAGCCGCAGCGTCGAACCGGCCGCGTTGCCGCGGTAGTGGTAGCGCACCCGCTTGCGCAGGTTCTGGGTGCTGGTCCGGTTCGCCATGTACCGCGGGGCTATGCCGACGTACAGCAGGCGCCCGGCGTCCAGATCCGGGTGCGGTGGCTGCTCGAAGTGCCACCCGTAGACCCCTGCCGCCGCCGGCACAGGACTCGGCCGCGCCAGGACCTCCTGCGCCGACCACAACCGATCGGGACGACTGATGAGAGCGGTGGCTTCCACGAGACCTCCAGGCGCGCCGCGGCTGATCGTTACGGGCTGACGGGAAGGGGCGAGCGGCGTCTCTATCGCGTCGCGTCGCAGCTCTGGCAGCGGCTCACAGCCACCCGCTCAGTGTTGCCCTCGGTGGCGCGCAGGGGGCTGGAGGGCGCGAGCCGGCGCCATGCACCGGCGGGCGGGGCGGGTACCCAGCCGTACAGGGGCGGCCGGATGTCAGCTGGTTCGATGTGCATGCATCCGGGGAGGTGCGCCTTGCCGCTGGCGTGGACGATGATCGCAGCGGTCGGCCAGCCGTCCCATTCGCCGGTGGGCGTGCCGCGGTGAGATGCGCGTGGAGCGCAGTCCGCGCAGTTGTGCATTTCATGGCGTTCGCAGTACCGCATGGCCCTCACCTTGCCAGGTGACGAGCCGTGATCTCATGCGATTGAGCCGGCTCCGGTACCGGCCCGATAAGTCGTGCCCGGCTGCCACTCACTGCTCATTATCGGGGCACGAGCTTCTCGGCCAACCGGAGTTGGCGACACCCGGGTCACGCCTCGAAGTCGTATTCCAGGATGTAGGAGGCGGCGTCCAGCGTCATTTCGTTGATCTCGACGGGACGGCCTTCATCCGTGTACGCCGTTCGGCAGATGAGGATGACCGGGGTCCCCGTGGACATGCTCAACTGCGTCGCCTCCTCTCGCGAAGGCATGCGTGAGCGGACCTCCTCGCGGAAGTGCACCGGCCCGAAGCCGATTTCGGCCAGCCTCGCGTATGTCCCGCCCTGTCCGGTGTCCCGCTGGGTGATCGCGGTGCCGGCCACCAAGGACATGGGGAGATAGCTCGTCGCGAGCAGGACGGGCTTCTCGTCCAGCACGAAGCGCCGACGCCGCACGCAGACCGTCTCTTCGGCGGCCAGCTCCATGACCGCACCGACCCGGTCGGGCGCGGCCTCCTCCGATACGGTGACCCGGTCCACCTCCAGGTTGCGGTTTTCGATGTCCGCCGACCAGATGGAACGGCCGCCACCCCACTGCCGGCGGGCCAGACGCTGAATGCCCCGGCGCCGAAGCGGGCGGTACGCCCGGACGAACACACCGGCACCCTTGCGGGCTTCGACGACACCTTCGTCGCGAAGGACGCCCAGGGCGTGTCGGGCCGTCATTCGGGCCACGCCATAGGTAGCCATGAGGTCGTTTTCCCCTGGAAGCCGATCACCAGGACCGTACTCGCCCGACTGGACGGCCTCGCGCAAAGTGTCCGCGATCCGCTGGTACTTGGGCCGACGGTCATCGTTGGTGTTGGCCATACCGCGAGTCTCCCCTCATCTCTAGACACCTTAGGCCACAGGTCGGGCGTTCGCTCGCTGACTGTAGCCGTGCAGCTTGTCACCCCTCGACGCGGTTGACCTCTCTAGAGATCTGAGCCACAGTGAAGATGTCTAGAGAGGTTGCGAGCGACCTCCGGGTGAGAGGCAGGGGTCTCTATGGCGTCATTCGGAATCGAACCTTCAACCGCGACGGGGAGTGAGTACAGGTGACGTATGCGATCGACCGCTGCCCCCGCGAGGACTCACCCCGCCTCGGCGCGATGACCCTCCGCCCAGTCGCGGAGTCCGTTTCCCGGGCTCGGCGTTGGTTCCGGAAATTCATCGCCCCGTACGACCCGGCCTGCTCGGTCGACGACTGCGCGCTGATGATCTCCGAGCTGGTGACGAACGCCGTCAGGTACGGACGGGCTGATGAGGAGTGGTACGTCCGCGTGGAGTGGTTCCGGGAATGCACCTCGCTGCGTGTGGAGGTGCACAGCCCGGGTCTCCCGGCGAACGTGCGGCTTCGCCGACCGGACGCCGACGACGCCCATGGGCGCGGACTGTTCCTGGTCGACGCCATCGCCGACTCCTGGCACGCCGGGCCCAGCCGATTCGGCGGGACGGTGGTCGCCTTCCTGATGGCCGATGCGTGGCCCGCCGGAGGGAGGCACACCTGACGATCCGGAGGCACCCAGGCACCACGAAAAGCCCCCTTCCGGCGACAAGCGCGCAGGCAGGGGGCTTGAAGTCGAGGCAGGGCTACTTCTTCTTGCCCTGAGTCTTGCTACGCCGTCCACTTCCACGCCGTCATCCGCATCGACGGCCCCACCGACGGCGACACCCCACCCCCGGCCTGGGCCACCGCCGAACTCCTCACGGACGCCATCGAGACAGCGGCGGCCAAGGTGCGGGTGGACGGCCCGGTCATCGACGGCCGCACCCACACCTTCACCTTCGGCCGCCAACTCGACGTACGCACCATCCGATCCGCCGACTTCAACGACGGCCAGGAGCTGACCGAGCGAGCTGTCGCCGCGTACATAGCCAAGTACGCCACCAAGGGCGCCGAAACCGCCACGGGAGCTCTCGACCGGCCGCTGAAGTTCGCCGCCGAACTCGCCCAGCTCGACACCAGCGACCACGCCCGTCGCCTCATCCGAACCGCCTGGTTCCTCGGCTCACGCAAGGACCTCGAATACCTCCGCCTACGTGCCTGGGCCCACATGCTCGGCTTCCGCGGCCACTTCTCCACCAAGTCGCGCCGCTACTCCACCACCCTCGGCGCCCTTCGCGAGGCCCGCGCCGAATGGCGCCGCGCGCAAGCGGCAGCCGCAGCACCCGAGCGAGAGACCGACACGACATACGTCCTCGCGCACTGGGTCTTCGCCGGAACCGGACTCTCCGACACCGAAGCCTGGCTTGCCGCATCCCTCGAACCCGCCCCCGGAACAGAAGGAGAGCCGACCCGTGGCTAAGCGCCATCTCGCCGTAGCAAGGCGGTGTTCGCTCCACCCAAGGGCGGCAAGCTGCGTAATGTCCCGCTTCCTGGGCCGGTCGCTGATGCGCTCCGGGAGCACATGAAGCGGTTCCCGCCGGTCGAGATCACCTTGCCGTGGAAGGTGGCGGACGGGTTTCCGGTGACCAAGTACCGGGCGAGTGGTACGCCGAGTCTCGCGAGAACGGCATGCATGCCCTGCGGCACTTCTACGCCTCCGTGCTCCTGGACGCTGGTGAGAACATCAAGGTCCTCGCCGAGTACCTCGGCCACTCTGACCCCGGCCTGACGCTCCGCGTCTATGCGAACCTCATGCCATCCAGCCAGGAGCGCACCCGCAAGGCCGTGGCCTCTGTCTTCGCCTGATCCGAGCTTCGATTCAGGGAATCCGGCAGTGCACCTCTACGCGAAACCAAATCACGGATACCAATCACGGACA
>NZ_JAFEXF010000050.1:0-24757 GCF_016905445.1 Streptomyces sp. G44 | reverse complement strand
CCAGCATTTCAAATCACCATCCGTGAACCAACACCCGAAACCAAATCACAGAAACCAAATCACGGACACCAGCATTTCAAATCACCATCCGTGAACCAACACCCGAAACCAAATCACAGAAACCAAATCACGGACACCAGCATTTCAAATCACCATCCGTGAACCAACACCCGAAACCAAATCACAGAAACCAAACCCTCCGGGCGGCCGGGCGGCTGGTCTGGGGGGCCGGGCGGGCGGCTGACCTCCCGGGCGGCCGGACTACATCAGCCACGGAGCAAATATCAGAGACTACGCCGCAGCACCCCCGCATGCGCTTGCATGACTCGGATTGATCTCAAAGTCGCGATTATCGACGCGTTCCCCCCAGGGGTATTCGCCAACGATTTTGACGGAGAAGTGATCCGTGGTTAAGTTCTGCTCGCGGATTGGAAAGGCCGCCTCCGTTGGCCCGGAGGCGGCCCCATCTCCATCCGTGTTCGGAAAACCTGGGAACAGCTTCTCAACACGTTGGAGAACACAAGCATGCCACGATTCGGACTGACCATCGACGTCTGCCCTCGCGATCTACCGTTTCGCTTGGTCGGTGCGGCTGTGGCTGGCTACGCCCTTTGGGCCGACGCTCCAGCCGAGATCGCCGTCCCCATGGCGCTGCTGATCGTCCTCGACATCCGCGTCCGCCGCTGGCGCCATCACACCTGACGGTCCACAGATGGCCCAGCCCCACCAAAAGGCCCCCGACCCGCCAAGAAACCGCAGGCCGGGGGCTTTCTGACGTCTGCTTACTTCTTCTTGCCCTGGTTCTTGACCGCCTCGATCGCCGCCTTCGCGGCCTCCGGGTCGAGGTACGTGCCGCCCGGGTTCACGGGCTTGAACTCGGCGTCCAGTTCGTACGAGAGCGGGATGCCCGTGGGGATGTTCAGGCCCGCGATGTCGGCGTCGGAGATGCCGTCCAGGTGCTTGACCAGGGCGCGGAGGCTGTTGCCGTGGGCCGCGACCAGGACCGTCCTGCCGGTGAGGAGGTCGGGGACGATGCCGTCGAACCAGTACGGGAGCATGCGGACGACGACGTCCTTCAGGCACTCCGTCTGGGGGCGCAGCTCGGGCGGCAGCGTGGCGTAGCGCGGGTCCTCGAACTGGGAGTACTCCGCGTCGCGGTCCAGGGCGGGCGGCGGGGTGTCGTACGAGCGGCGCCAGAGCATGAACTGCTCCTCGCCGAACTCCGCGAGTGTCTGGGCCTTGTCCTTGCCCTGGAGGGCGCCGTAGTGGCGCTCGTTCAGGCGCCACGAGCGGTGGACCGGGATCCAGTGGCGGTCGGCCGCCTCCAGCGCGAGCTGCGCCGTGCGGATCGCGCGCTTCTGGAGCGACGTGTGGACCACGTCGGGGAGCAGGCCGGCGTCCTTGAGCAGCTCACCGCCGCGGACCGCCTCCTTCTCGCCCTTCTCGTTGAGGTTGACGTCCACCCAGCCGGTGAACAGGTTCTTCGCGTTCCATTCGCTCTCGCCGTGGCGGAGGAGGATCAGCTTGTACGGTGCGTCGGCCATGCCTCTGAGCGTAATCGAACCCCGACGGGCCCCGCGCGCGCGGGGACGGGCGGGGACGAAGGTGAGGGTTGACGGTTTCCGTTAATCGGGTGGCGGGGCCACCCAGTCGGCTCGTAATGTGTGCTCGCTGCTTTAGACACTTACACCTCGGGGGAAACCGCATGACCTTCGCCGCCATGAGACGTGCCGTCACCGAGAGCGTGTCGGGGCTGCCGCGCGCCTTCTGGTGGCTGTGGCTCAGCACCCTGGTCAACCGGCTCGGCGCCTTCGTCGCGACGTTCATGGCGCTGTACCTGACCCTGGACCGTGGGTACTCCGCCTCGTACGCGGGTCTCGTCGCCGCGCTGCACGGGCTCGGCGGTGTCGTGTCGTCGCTGGGCGCGGGGGTGATGACCGACCGGCTCGGGCGGCGGCCCACGCTGCTGATCGCGCAGGCCGCCACGGCGCTCTCCGTGGCGGTGCTCGGGTTCATGGAGCACCCGGTGGCGATCGCGGGCGTCGCCTTCCTCGTGGGCATGGCGAGCAACGCGTCCCGGCCCGCCGTGCAGGCGATGATGGCGGACATCGTGCGGCCCGAGGACCGGGTGCGGGCCTTCTCGCTCAATTACTGGGCCATCAACCTCGGCTTCGCCGTCTCCTCCGCCGGCGCCGGGTTCATCGCCTCCTACAGCTACCGGGCCGGGTTCCTGATCGAGGCCGCGATGACGATGGTCTGCGCGATCGTCGTCTTCGTGAAGCTGCCGGAGTCGCGGCCCGTGCGGACGGCGCAGGAGAAGGCCGCCGAACCGGTGGTCGGGCTCGGGACCGTGCTGCGGGACGGGCGGTTCATGGGCGTGGTGGGGCTGTCGTTCCTCGTCGCGCTGATCTTCCAGCAGGGGTCGGTGGGGCTGCCGGTCGCGATGGGCGAGGCCGGGTACACGCCCGCCGACTACGGGCTCGCGATCGCCGTGAACGGTGTGCTGATCGTCGTCCTCCAGATCCCCGTGACGCGGTTCATCGAACACCGCGACCCGCGGCGGCTGTTGGTGATCTCCTCCGTCGTCGCCGGGTACGGCTTCGGTCTCACCGCCTTCGCCGGGTCCGTCGGGGTCTTCGCGCTGACGGTCTGCGTGTGGACGCTCGCCGAGATCGTCAACGCGCCGACCCAGACGGGTCTCGTCGTCGCCCTCTCCCCCACCCACGGGCGCGGGCGCTACCAGGGCATGTACACGATGTCGTGGTCCGTGGCCGCGCTCGTCGCCCCGCTGATGTCCGGCTTCATGATCGACCGGTTCGGCGCGGAGTGGCTGTGGGCGGCGTGCGCGGTGCTGGGGACGGGGGCGGCGCTGGGGTACTGGGGGCTGATGCGCGGGCTTCCCGAGGAGCACCCGGCGACGGGCGGCGCGGTCGGTGCCGCAGGGCCCGTCGAGCCTCGTACGGACTCCGCGGCCGCACCGCGTCCGTAGTGCCGTACGGCTCACGGCGCGTGTGCGGGTCGCCGGTGAAGCCGGGGACGTGGGGGTGGGAGGGCTACGCCTTGGGGCGTGTCAGATGGGTGAACGCGTCGAGGTTCCGCGTGGACTCCCCCCGGGAGACCCGCCACTCGTACTCCTTGCGGATCGCCGAGGCGAACCCCAGTTCCAGGAGCGTGTTGAAGGAGTCGTCCGAGGCGGACAGGACGGCGCCGAGGAGGCGGTCCAGTTCGGCGGGGGTGACCGCGGAGAGCGGCAGCTTCCCCGCCAGGTAGATGTCGCCGAGGGAGTCGATCGCGTAACTCACGCCGTACAGGCGCAGGTTCCGCTCCAGGAGCCAGCGGTGGACCGCCTCGTGGTTCTCGTCGGGGTGGCGGATCACGAACGCGTTGAGGGACAGCGAGTGCTTGCCCACGATCATCGACAGGGTCGTCGAGAGTTTGCGGGTGCCGGGGAGCTTGACGACGTACGAGCCCGGCTCGGGGCTCTCCCACTCCAGTTCGGCGTCGTCCAGCGTCCGCTCGATGATCGTCGAGGGGTCCGCGTCCGCGTCCGTATGCGTGTTCCTGTCCGTGTCCGCCTGCTCGGGCTCAGCCATGGTGCGAGCGTACGTGACGGCCTGAGCTGCGGAAGTCGTACATGGCCGCCGTGTACACGTCGGCCGTCGCCGCGGCCGCCGTGTCCCAGCCGAAGGACTGCGCGTGCCGGGCCGCGGCCGTCCCCATGCGCTCCACGAGCTGGGGGTGGTCGGCGAAATCGCGCAGCACGCGCGCGTAGTGGGCCGGTTCGTGGCCGGAGATCAGGAAACCGGTGACCTCGTCGCGCACCGCCACGGGCAGGCCGCCCACCGAGGCGGCGAGGACCGGCGTACCCGCCGCCTGCGCCTCTATGGCGACGAGACCGAAGGACTCGCTGTACGAGGGCATCACGAGCACGGACGCCGCGCGGAACCAGTCCGCCAGCTGGTCCTGGCCCACCGGCGGCTGGAAGCGCACCACGTCCGCGATCCCGAGCCTCGCGGCCAGCTTCTGGAGGCCCTCGGGCTTCGCGAGGCCGCTGCCGCTGGGACCGCCGACGACGGGGACGACGATGTTCGAGCGCAGGGCGGGCCGCTCGTCCAGGAGCACGGCCACCGCGCGGAGCAGCACGTCAGGGGCCTTCAGGGGCTGGATGCGGCCCGCGAAGAGGGGGATCAGGGCGTCCTGCGGGAGCCCGAGGCGGTGGCGGGCCGCGGCGCGCCCGTCGGCCGGGCGGAAGCGGTCGAGGTTGACGCCGGGGTGGACGACGGCGACCTTGCCCGGCTCGGCTTCGTAGTGGCGTACGAGCTCGTCGGCCTCTTCGGAGGTGTTGGCGATGAGGCGGTCGGCGGCCCGCACGATCTGCGTCTCGCCGATGACGCGGGCGGCCGGCTCCGGAGTGTCGCCCTCGGCGAGCGCGGCGTTCTTGACCTTGGCCATGGTGTGCATGGCGTGGACAAGGGGCACGCCCCAGCGTTCGGCGGCGAGCCAGCCGACGTGGCCGGAGAGCCAGTAGTGGGAGTGGACCAGGTCGTAGTAACCGGGCCGGTGGCCCGCCCACGCCTGCATCACGCCGTGCGTAAAGGCGCAGAGCTGCGCCGGCAGCTCCTCCTTGGCGAGGCCTTCGTAGGGGCCCGCGTCGACGTGGCGCACGAGGACGCCGGGCGCCAGTTCCACGGCGGGCGGGAGGGCGCCCGTGGTGGCGCGCGTGAAGATCTCGACCTCGATGTCGATCGCGGCGAGACGCTTGGCCAGCTCGACGATGTAGACGTTCATGCCGCCCGCGTCACCCGTGCCGGGCTGGTGCAGCGGCGACGTGTGGACGCTCAGCATGGCCACGCGGCGCGGACGCCGGTGGGGGCCGGGGGTGCCGTGGGAGGGGAGAGTGCCGGGAACGCGGAGCCTGGAGGGGGCCGCCGGGGAGCGACGCCCGAGCCGGGACACGTATTGGCTCACGTGGCGGTCCTCCTTGCGTACGGGCATGACGAGGCGGAGGGCGTACGTACCTCCGCAGGGAGAACACCGGAGGCGGCTGCTCCATTTCCCCTCCCTCGCCCCTTCGCCCCTTTTTGCCAAAGCGTTACCGGGTGCCTGTCGGCCACCGCCCCCGCATACCCTTTCCCCATGGCCCCACGCACCCCTTCCCGCCCCGTGGGAACGGTGACGCGCGGGACCACGAACCCGAACCGGCTGCGCCGCATGGACCGCTGGATCGCCGCCACGCACGGCGCCGCCCTGCGCCGCTCCCCCGCCCCCGTCGCCGTCGACCTCGGCTACGGCGCCTCCCCCTGGACCGCCGTGGAGCTGCTGCTGCGGCTGCGCACCGTCGCGCCCCACGCGCGCGTGGTCGGCATCGAGATCGATCCGGCGCGGGTCGCCGCCGCGCGGCCCTACGAACGCGAGGGCCTCACCTTCCGGCACGGCGGCTTCGAGGTGCCGCTGCCGGGCAGCCCGGCGCTGATCCGGGCCGCGAACGTCCTGCGGCAGTACGACGAGGAGCAGGTCGCCGCCGTGTGGGAGCGGCTGTGCGCGCGGCTCGCCCCCGGCGGGCTGCTCGTCGAGGGCACCTGCGACGAGATCGGCCGGCGGCACGTGTGGGTCGCGCTCGGCCCGGAGGGGCCCCGCACGGTGACGTTCGCGGCGCGGCTCGGCTCCCTGGAGCGGCCCTCCGACCTCGCCGAGCGGCTGCCGAAGGCGCTGATCCACCGGAACGTGCCGGGGGAGCCGGTGCATGCGTTCCTGCGGGACTTCGACCGGGCCTGGGCCGCCGCGGCGCCGTACGCCTCCTACGGGGCGCGGCAGCGCTGGATCAGGGCGGTGCGCGACGTGGGCGCCGACTGGCCGGTGCTCGGCGGGACTTCGCGGTGGCGGCAGGGTGAAGTGACGGTGCGCTGGGAGGCGTTGGCGCCTCGGGCGGGGTGAACTCCGGCGTCCATCCGGGGGTGTCCACGAGGGCGGACCCTGGAGTGCCTCCGGCAGCGACTCCGGGGCATCCCCGAGGGCATCCCCGAGGGTGTCCCCGACAGCGGCCCCGAGGGCGTCCCTGACGGCACCCGGAGACTTCCCTGAGGCGCTGACCTGCGGGGAACGAACATCACACGCGGCTCGTCACATGAGGCGGGTGGGGGCTCGGAGTTTGTTGTCGGGCTCTGTCGCATTGGGCGTCGGCATGGCACCATCCCGATGGCGACCAGACGTTACTGACGGTAAATCAGCTTTGGGGGTGGCAGGGCGTGACCGGCAAGCGATACTCGACGGCGGCGACTGTGGCGCTGATCTGCGCGGTGGTGGTGGTGACCGCGCCCGGAGCGGCGTACGCGAGTCCCGCGCCTCCCCCCGGCCCCGCGGAGCCGGCGCCCAGATCGGACGAGTCCCTTGAGCGGGTGCGCAAGGAGATCGAGAAGCTCTACCACGACGCGGGCGTGGCCACCGACGCGTACAACGCGGCGGAGGAGAAGGCCGACAAGCAGTCCGAACAGATCGTGAAACTGGCCAAGGACATCGCCGAGGGCCAGGCCAGGCTGAAGAAGCTGAAGGCCCGCGCGGGCGCCGCGGCCCGCGCGCAGTACCGCGGCGGGGGCATGCCGGACGAGGCGCAGCTGATGCTCAGCGACGATCCGCGCCAGTTTCTGGACGGCGCCGGACGCATGCGGCAGGGCGAGAAGGCCACCAAGGGCATGCTGACGGAGCTGAAGCGGACCCAGGAAGACCTGCGGATCTACGCCGAGGACGCAACGGCCCGCTGGAAGAAGCTGGAAGCCAACCGCAAGGCGAAGGCCGCGTCGAAGAAGAAGATAAAGAAGAAGATCGCCGACGCCGAGAAGCTCGAATCGCGGCTGGCGAAGAAGGAGCGGGAGCGGCTGCGCAGGCTGGAGGAGGAGGCCGCCCTCAAGAAGCAGTCGGCGTGGGTGGGTTCGGGCGTCCTCAAGGACATCGGCGGCAAGGTGACTCCCGCCGGGCAGAAGGCCGTCGCGTTCGCCACCGCCCAGATCGGCAAGCCGTACGTGTGGGGCGCCGAGGGCCCGGGGTCGTACGACTGCTCGGGGCTCACCTCGAAGGCCTGGGCGGCGGCCGGGCGCGGCATCCCGCGGACCTCCCAGGAGCAGTGGAAGCAGCTGCCGCACATCGACATGAAGAACATGCGCCCCGGCGACCTGATCATCTACCACGCCGACGCCAGCCACGTCGGGATGTACGTGGGCGACGGCGCGATCGTGCACGCCCCCCGGCCGGGCCGGGACGTGACGATCGCGGGGGCGGGTTCCATGAAGATCCTCGGGGTCGTGCGGCCCGACAAGTAGCGTCGCGTCACCGGGGCCGCCGCGGGGTGTGACCCAGTCCACCCCCCGGCCCTCCGACCGGCCCCCGGGGCGTGATGTTCGTCATCCGGGCCGGGCCGTGCCGTGCCCAAGTGCGTTCCCGGCCGCGGCATATGACGGTGGCTGTTCGCCGCGCGCCATTCCTATGGAGGCACCGCTACCGCTATGGTCCCCGTCGGTGCCGCGTCGACCTGCGTGGCACCACGCCCTCGGGGGGAGGGAAGGAACCAAGCGATGTCCGTACCCATACCGCGGCAGAGAGCGATCCCGGCCGCGGAAGGCGGTCAGGCTCCGGCAGCGCCCCCGCACGACCCGGCGGCGGCTCCCCGTGACACGACCGGCCCAGGCCCTGCGCCTGCGCCTGCCCCTGCCCCAGCCCCAGCCCCAGCCCCAGCCCCAGCCCCAGCCTCCGTCGCCCGGCCTGCCCCTGTCCCGGGCTCCGTCGCCGGGTCCGCACCTGCACCCGTGCGCGGGCGCGGGTCCCGGCCCGTCGGCGAGTCCGAGCGCGGGTCCGGCACCGGCCTCAGCCTGCTGGTGATCGAGGACGACCCGGCGGGACCGCTGAGCGTGCCCCGGCTGCTCGACTCCGCGGGCAAGCCGATCCGCATCCGCACCGCCCGCAACCTCACCGAGGCCGAGCGGCTGCTCACGGACGACGTGCACTGCATCCTGCTCGACCTCGCCCTGCCGGTCCCCGCCACGGGTTCCGGCGCGGCTTCCGGCCCCGCCGGCGCATCCAGGACCGCTTCCGGGGCCGCTCCAGGCACCGCGTCGGGCGCCGCCGAGGCGGACGGGGACGAGCTCGCCGCCCTCAAGCACGTGCTGCGCCTCGCGCCCCGCCACGCCGTCCTCGCGCTCACCGCCAACGACGACGCCGAGCTGGGCGCCGAGGCCGTGCGCGTCGGCGCCCAGGACTACCTCTTCCGTGACGAGCTGGACGGACGGCTGCTGAGCCGCGCCATCCGGTACGCGGTGGAGCGCAAGCGCGCCGACGCCGCCCAGCGCCAGCTGACCGAGTCCCGGCTGCGGGCCCAGGAGAACGCCCGCCTGGAGCGCGGCCTGCTGCCCACACCGCTCCTGGACGGCTCGCCGCTGCGGTTCGCCGCCCGCTACCGGCCCGGCCGCTCCCGCGCGCTGCTCGGCGGCGACTTCTACGACACCGTGCGCACCCCCGACGGCTCCGTGCACGTCATGATCGGCGACGTGTGCGGCCACGGCCCCGACGAGGCCGCGCTCGGCGTGGAGCTGCGGATCGCCTGGCGCGCGCTGACCTTCGCGGGCCTGTGCGGCGACGAACTGCTCTCCACCCTCCAGAAGGTCCTGGAGCACGAGCGCGCGGACGACGAGATCTTCGCGACGCTCTGCACGGTCGACATCGCCCCCGACGGCCGCCGGGCCGGACTCTGCCTGGCCGGCCACCCATCACCGCTGATCGCGCGGGAGGGCCGCCTCGCGGAACTCCTGCCGTACGAGGACGGGGGCCCCGCTCTCGGCCTGTTGCCGCGTGCCCGCTGGCCGCGCCGCCAGGTGGAGCTGGGCGGGAAGTGGAGCCTCATGCTCTACACGGACGGCCTGATCGAGGGCCGGATCGGCCAGGGCAGGGAGCGCCTGGGCCAGGAGGGCATGGTGGAGATGGTCCGCCGCCAGATCGCCCGGGGGCTCCAGGGCGAGGAACTGCTCGAAGCCGCCGTGAACGAGGCGCGGGACCTCAACGGCGGCGACCTGACGGACGACGTGGCGGTCCTGCTGCTCGACCGGACGCCGGGCGGCCACCAGCGGCCTTGAGACAGGCACAGGGCAGACGCAGGGCAGGCAGCGGGCAGGCGCAGGGCAGCGGCGCGGGCGGCAGCGCGGGAGCGGATGGAAGCGGGCGCGCGGGAAAGTGCTACCGGCCGCCGTTGTACGGGCCGTACGGACCGTCACTGCTGGAGCCGCCGCGGCGGCCACCGCCGGTGATCTGCCGGATCGCGGGCCGCACGTCCACCATGTACACGATGGTGGCGATGAGGCCGAGGATCGGCAGGAACGACAGGATGTTGAAGATCAGGTTCACCACGAAGGCGAGCCCGAGGATGATCAGCCAGAACGGCTTCGTCTTCTTGTCCGCGGCCCGAAAGGCGTCCTCGCGCCGGACGGCGGCGTCGAGGAGCGCGAATCCGCTGAACAGGATCAGGGCCAGCGACAGCAGCCACATGAAGTTCGCGAAACCCTGCATCAGCACAACGTCCACCACCAGTCTCGCCAGTCTCGGCTCGTCATCACGCGGCCACGGTACCCGCTACCTGTGCCAACGGGGCGGACACTCTCTGAGTGCCCGCCCCTGAGGACGTTCCCGTCCGGAGTCACTTGGCCGGGGGCAGCTTCTTCGCCGTCGCGGTCGTCTCGGTCGTCGCGGTCGTCGCCGTCGCCGTCTTGCGGGCCGGGGCCTTCTTGGCGACGGGCTTCTTCGCCGGGGCGGCGGCCACGGGCTCGCTGTCGGCGGCCGCGACCACCTTCGGCTCGGCCTCGGTGGTCTTGGGCTCCGTCGTGGCGGCGGGCGCCGGCACCACGGGCTTCGGGTCGGCGTCCGGCTCGACCGTCTCGGCCAGGTCGAGGATCTCCTCGGCGGCCTCGCCGCGCCAGGTCCGCACGGCCTGCTCGCCGTGCTCGGCGACCTCGTCGTACTTCTCGCGCGCCTTGACCGCGAGCTCGGCGGCCACGCCGACACCGCGCAGCGCGAGGTCCTGGGCGGTCTCGCCGAGCTTCTTCAGGTCGGTGTCGAGGCTGCCGAGCACCTCGGTGACCTTGGCCTGGATGGTCTCCTGGGCCTCCTTGGCGCGGGCGGCGGCCTTGTCCTGCACGGCCTTCGGGTCGGTGTTGCGCACCGCCTCGAAGCGGGAGGGCGCCTCGGCGATCAGCTGCTCCACGATGCCCGGCACCTTCTTCGCCTGCTGGAACGCGAGGTCCGCGGACCCGGCGACGAAGTATGCGGGGGTGGTGTTGGTGAGGGTCTTGCGCAGGTCATCGGTGATGGCCATGACGATGGTCCTCCCGGATCGCGTCAGCTGGTTCGGCTTGGGGGTGGTGGTGTCTGCTTCGGGCCGGCATCACGGCCGTCGGCCGTGCGGGGGCCGCCGTCGTCGGCGCCGACGGCCCCCGGGTCCACATCCGCGTACGGCTCCGCATGGGGCTCCTCATGGGGCTCCGCGTACGACGAGGTCTCGAAGCCGTTCTCCTTGCGGAACGACTCGTAGATCTGCAACAGCACCTGCTTCTGGCGCTCGTTGATGGAGGGGTCGGCGAGGATGACGGCGCGCGTCTCCAGCTCGTCCCGCTCCTTCTCGTCGAGGATCCCGGCCCGCACGTACAGCGTCTCGGCGGAGATCCGCAGGGCCTTGGCGACCTGCTGCAACACCTCGGCGCTCGGCTTGCGCAGACCGCGCTCGATCTGGCTCAGATACGGATTGGACACCCCGGCGGCGTCGGCGAGCTGCCTGAGCGACAGCTGCGCGTTGCGCCGCTGTTCGCGCAGATACTCGCCGAGATTGCCGACGTTGAGTGATGCCATGCCCCGATGGTGCGACACCTTTGCTAACTTTTGCAAGCACATGCTTGCAAAAGTGCGCCACGCCACGCCGCACTCCGCCGGGGCCTGCGGTGCGGAGGGCCGCGCGCCGGGTCCACCGGCCGCTGTCAGAGGCGGTCGGTAGCGTTTCCCGTATGGCGTCTCTTCCCGACCTCGTCCGACTGCGCCGGGCACGCGACCGCATGGACCGTGACTACGCGCAGCCGCTGGACGTGCCCGCCCTCGCCCGGGACGCCCTCATGTCGGCGGGCCACTTCTCCCGCAGCTTCCGCGCCGCCTTCGGCGAGACCCCGTACAGCTATCTCATGACACGCCGGGTCGAGCGGGCCATGGCGCTGCTGCGGCGCGGGGACCTCTCGGTGACGGAGGTGTGCATGGAGGTGGGCTGTACGTCACTGGGCTCCTTCAGCTCCCGGTTCACGGAGCTGGTCGGCGAGAGCCCGAGCGCGTACCGGGCCCGCGACCATGGGCCCGGCTCCGCCTTCCCCGCCTGCCTCGCCAAGATCCACACCAGACCGGTCAGGCACGGACACACCAGACCGGTCAGGAACGGAGAAGCGAGAAACCCCGGCGCTTCCTAGCGTGGGAGGCATGGAAATCAACCTCGCACAGTGCTTCATCGCCGTCGACGACCACGACAAGGCCCTCGCCTTCTACCGCGACGTACTCGGTCTGGAGGTGCGCAACGACGTCGGGTACGAGGGGATGCGCTGGGTCACCGTCGGCTCGCCCGCGCAGCCCGGCGTCGACATCGTCCTCGAACCGCCGCTCGCCGACCCGAACGCCACGGACTCCGACCGGCGGGCGGCCGCCGAGCTGCTGGCCAAGGGCCTTCTGCGCGGCGTCATCTTCCGTACGGACGACGTCGACGCCACGTTCGAGCGGATCCGCGCCGCGGGCGGCGAGGTACTCCAGGAGCCGATGGACCAGCCGTACGGCGTGCGCGACTGCGCGTTCCGTGACCCGGCGGGGAACATGGTGCGGTTCAGCCGGCCCCGCAGTTGACCGCCGCCCGCGGTTGACCTTCACCTTGGGGGAGGCCGCAGCATCGGGGGGCCGGGCGACGCGCCCGGCGTCGAGGAGGGGCGGGCATGGGGCTGCTGACCATCGGGGCGTTCGCGAAGGCGTCCCGGCTCTCACCGAAGGCACTGCGGCTCTACGACGAGCTGGGCCTGCTGCCCCCTGCCCGCGTCGACCCGGCCACCGGTTACCGCCTCTACGCGCCCGAACAGCCGGACCACGCGCGCCTGGTGGCCTGGCTGCGGCGCCTCGGCATGCCGCTGGCCCGCATCCAGCACGTCCGCACGCTGGACGGAACGGCGGCCGCCCTGGAGATCCGCGCGTTCTGGGCCGGGGTCGAGGCGGAGAACGCCGCGCGGCGGGACCTGGCCACCTTCCTCGTCGACCACCTGTCAGGGAAGGACCCCGCCATGAGCCCCCACCCGCTCGCCGAACCGCTGGAGATCCGTTACGCCGCGCTGTCCGACACCGGCCTGGTCCGCGAGACCAACCAGGACACCGCGTACGCCGGGGCCCGCCTGCTCGCCGTGGCCGACGGTTTCGGGCGCGGCGGGGCGGCCGCCATCGACGCGCTCAGGCACCTGGAGACCGACGGCATCCCGGCTGGTCATCTCCTCAACGCCCTTGAGGACGCCGTGGAACAGGCGGACCTCGCCGTACGCGAGGTACGGCAGGCCTCCGCAGGCGCGGAGGCCTGCGGGGGAACTGCGGGAGCCGCGGGAGCCGGCGCGCGGGCCGGCGCTGCGGCCGAGCCCCCGCCGACCGAGGCCGGCACCACGCTCACCGCGATGCTGTGGACCGGATCGCAGCTCGCCCTCGTCCACATCGGCGACTCCCGCGCCTACGTCCTACGGGACGGCGCCCTCTTCCAGGTCACCCATGACCACACCGTCGTCCAGACGATGGTCGACGAAGGACGCCTGACCCCCGAGGAGGCCGTCTCCCACCCCCAGCGCGCCCTGCTGATCCGCGCCCTGGGCGCGGGCGAGGCCGCCACGCCCGACCTGCGCCTGCACGACGCCCTGCCCGGCGACCGCTACCTCCTCTGCTCCGACGGCCTGACCACCGTCGTCCCCACCGACGACATCCGCCGGGTGCTCACGGCGGCCGACGACCCCGACCACGCGGTACGCGAACTCGTCGCCCTCGCCAATGGCTCCGGCGGCCCTGACAACGTCAGCTGTGTCGTCGCGGACCTGAACCGGGCCCCGGACCCATCTCCGTGCCCGGACCCATCCCTGCCCCCGGCCCCATCCCCGCCCGCGGCCCCGTCCCTGCCCGCGGCCCCATTCCCGCCCCCGGCCCCGTCCCCGGCCCCGTCTCCGGAAACGCCCCCACCCGGCCCGCCCGCTCCGGCCACGTGACGCCGGAGACCAGCGCGCGGAACGCCGCGCGGTAGGTGGTGGGGCTCGTGCCGGTGGAGCGCTGGAAGTGGTGGCGCAGGTTGGCCGGGGTGCCGAGGCCGGTGTGGGTCGCGATGCGTTCCACCGGGTCGTCGGTGCGTTCGAGGAGCCGCTGGGCGCGCTGGACGCGGAGGCGCAGCAGGTACTGGAGCGGGGTGAGTCCCGTCTCGGCGCGGAAGCGCCGGGTGAGGCCGCGGACGCCGAGGCCCGCGTGGGCGGCGATCTCGGTGAGGGTCAGCGGGCGGTGGAGGTGGGCCTCCATCCACGCGGTGACCGGCCCCAGGCTGCTGCCGGGCGGAGTGATCGCGTTGTACGCGGCCTCCGGGCCGTCCCCCTGTGGCCCGGTGCCGTCACCGTGTTCCTCGGGGCGGCTGTGCAGCTGCAGGAACAGCTGCCGCTCGGTCTCGATGGCCACGGCCTCCCCGTGGTCCAGGGTGATCAGGTGGAGGCAGAGGTCGATGCCGCCGAGGACCCCGGCGGCGCTGTGGAAGGGACCGTCCGCGACGACCCTGCCCTCGGGGTCGACGTCGACCCGCGGGCGCAGCGCCGCCAGTTCACGCGTGTGCCGGCGGCTGGTCGCCGCCCGGCGGCCGTCCAGGAGGCCGGTGGCCGCGAGCGTGAACGTACCCGTGCCCACGGCCCCGACACGGGCACCGCGCGCGACGGCGGCGCGCAGGGCGGCCACGGCCTCGGGCGGCGGCGCGTCACGGAAGCCCGCGTGCCCCGGCAGCAGCACGGTGTCGGCGTCGTCGAGCCCCTCCGGGCCCCAGGTCAGGTCGACGCCGAAGGGTGCGGGCCCGCCCGTGCCGCGAAACCCCGGAGCCGCGCAGATCCGCACCTCGTACGCCACCGGGTGGTGGTGCCGCGCGGCGGTGCCGAAGGCGAGTCCGGGGGCGGTGAGCTGGTGCCCCGGCACCCCGTCGAGGGCGAGGACGGCGATCACTGACATGTCCAGAATCTACCTGTGTGCGGGCCGCGCGGAGCGTCCGGAATTTTGTCCCGAGTGACATCGCAGCCGCTGTTCCCGGCCCGCGGTCCCGACGGATGATCGCGGTGCGGCGGCGGCGGACGGAGCGCGCGAGAAGCGCCCGGCCGGCCACCGCGCCTCCCCGTCAGCGTCTGCGAAAGGGCCCGCTGCTCATGCGCGTCACGATCACCCGCCCCACCCCGCCCGCCTCCGGCACCCGCGCCTCGACCGCGCCGCGCCACCTGCTCGCCCGGGGTGCCGCGGTGCTCGGCACGGCCGCGCTCCTCGGCGTCACGGCGATGACCGGCAGCGCCGGCGCCATCGTCAACGGTGACGACTCCACGCAGCGCTACCCGTTCATGGCCACGGTGCCCGTCGAGGAGTACGGCGCCCAGTGCGGCGCCACACTCGTCGACGCGCGGTGGGTGCTCACGGCCGCGCACTGCGTGAACCCGGAACTGGCCACGTTGACGGGCAAGATCCGCGTCGGCAGCGACCACCGCACGACCGGGGGCGCCGTACGGAACATCGACAAGATCGTCACCGCGCCCGGCTACGCGCAGGACATGACGGGCACCAAGCCCAACGTGAACGACCTCGCGCTCATCCGCCTGGACCGCCCGGTCCCCCAGCAGCCCGTCCGCATCGCGAAGAAGGCGGGGCCCGTCGGGACGCCCACCCGCGTCCTCGGCTTCGGCACCGTCGTGGAGGCGCCGACGCTGGAGGACGCGAAGTTCCCCGACCGGCTCCAGCAGCTGGACACCCGCAGGGGCGCGGTGACCGAGTGCGCCCCCGGCTGGGCCGGCCCCACCCGGCTGTGCACGGTCAGCACGAAGCCGAAGGCCATGGCGTGCAACGGGGACTCCGGCGGCCCGCAGCTCCAGCGCGCCAGGAACGGCCGCTGGGAACTGATCGGGGCCACCTCGGGCCCGGGCTCCGAACGGCAGGGGTGCGCGACCGGGCCGGGGCTCTACACCAACGTCCCGGTCTACAAGGACTGGATCAGCAAGACGATCCGCCGTCACGGCTGACACCCGCCGAGGAACCACGGCTGCCCCCCGCCGAAGAACCACGGCTGCCCCCCCCCGCCGAGAAACCACAGCTGACCCCCGCCGGAAAGCTGACCCCCGCCGAAAGCCGGGGACCGGAGGACCGGCCCGCCCGCCTGCTTGGATGACCGACATGTCAGTCATCGCCGTCCTCGCCCTCGACGGCACCCCGGCGCATCACCTCACCACCCCCGGCCTGGTCTTCGGCACCGCCTCCCGGCACCAAGGCGTGGCCTACGAGGTCAGGCTCTGCGCGGCCCCCGACTTCCGGGCGACGGGCGGCCCGGGCCCGGCGCTCGCCGTCCGTCCGCCGCACGGCCTCGAAGGCCTCGCGGACGCGGACACCGTCCTGGTCCCCGGGTACGCCGGCCACCGCGCCGGACCGTCCGAGGCCGTCGTCGCCGCGCTGCGTGCCACGGCGGAGCGGGGCGGCCGCCTCGCCGCCGTCGGCACCGGCACGTTCCTGCTGGCGGCGGCCGGGCTGCTCGAAGGGCGGCGCGCGACGACCAGTTGGCGGTACGTCGAGGAGCTGGCCGAGCTGCATCCCCGTATCGACGTGGACGCCACCGGCACCGTGGTCGAGGACGGGCCGTTCCGCACGGCGGCGGGCGTCTTCGGCGGCATGGACGTCTGCCTGAGCCTGCTGGCCGGCGACCACGGCCGCGCGGTGGCCGGGGAGACGTCACGGGAACTGATCACGCCCCTGCACGCCGACGCGGACAGCGTCCAGGAGGCCATCGACCGGGAGGTCACGGAGAGCGCGGGCCTCGAACCCACCCTGCGGTGGCTCCGGGCGCGCCTCCACCTCCCGCTCACGCTCCCCGAGATCGCCGCCCACGCCCGCACGAGCGTCAGCAGCCTCACGCGCCGCTTCCGCGCCCACACGGGGCTCAGCCCGCTCCAGTACCTGCTCCGGGCGCGCCTGTACGAGGCGATGCGGCTGCTGCGCGAGACGGACACGCCCGTCGAGCAGGTCGCGGCGGCGACGGGCTTCACCTCACCCGCGGCCCTGCGCCGCCACTTCCGCGCGCTCACCGGCACCACGCCCCGCGACTACCGCCGCGCGCACCGCCCGCCGCGCCCGTCGGCGTGACCCTCGCCCCGCCGCTGACTCCTCCGCCACATGGCCACTTTTTTGTGGGTACTTGGCGTGCGCCGCGTCTCGGGCCAACCTGGTGTCACGCCGCGAGACACGGGGAGAGGAGGCGTGGTGACGCGACATCAGGAAGCCTGCGGCAGCCCCGAGTCGGCACTCGACTCGGGCTGGAACGCCGGCCGTGACGCGGCCAGCCGGTCCAGGCGGCGGTGCCCCCAGTCCGACAGGGGGGCCAGCGCCTCACAGAGGTCACGGCCGAACTCCGTGAGGGAGTAGACGGTCTTCAGCGGCCGCACGTCGTGCACCTCCCGGTGCACGATGCCGTCCGCCTCCATCTCGCGCAGGGCCTGGGTCAGCACCTTCTCGGTGAGCCCCGGCAGCAGGCGCAGCATCTCACCGGGCCGGTGCGGGCCGCTTTCGAGCGGCCAGAGCAGCGCCGTCTTCCACTTGCCGTCGATCACGGCGATCGCGGCGGTCACACCGCACACATTCGGGTCCTGGGCACGGCTGCGCGTCATCGCGGGTCCCCCCTCGGTCCTTTTCGTACCTTTTGCACGTCACATTGGAGCTGACTCATGTCGTCGTACGCCGAACAGTCTGCCGCCACCGGCACCCCCGCCGTCACCCTCATCGGCCTGGGCCCGATGGGCAGGGCCCTGGCCGCCGCCTTCCTGGCGGCCGGAGTGCGGACCACCGTGTGGAACCGCACGCCGGGGCGGGACACCGAACTGGTCGAGCGGGGCGCGATCAGCGCCCGTACGGCCGAGGAAGCCGTGGCGGCGAGCCCGTTGACCGTCGTCTGCGTCGTCAATTACGACGCGTCGGACGCCGTCCTGCGCCGCGACGCCGTCACCGCGGCGCTCAAGGGGCGCACCCTCCTGAACCTCAGCGCCGACATCCCCGAGCGCGCGCGGGACACGGGACGGTGGGCCGCCGAGCACGGCATCGCGTACCTGGACGGGGCGATCATGACGCCGGTCCTCAGCATCGGCACGCCGGAGGGGGTCTTCCTCTTCAGCGGCCCGGCGGACCTCTACGAGCGGCACCGCCCGGTCCTCGACGCGCTGGGCGGCACCCGGACCCACCTCGGCGAGGACATCGGCCGTGCGGCGGCGTACGACATCGCGCTGCTCGACATCTTCTGGACGGCGGCGACGGGCTACATGCACGCCCTGGCGCTGGCGAAGGCCGAGGGCATCACCGCGCGGGAAATCGCCCCGTTCGCCCAGGGCATCGGCGCGATCCTGCCGCCGATCTTCGAAGAGACCGCGGCGGACGTCGACGACGGCACGTTCTCGGGCGCGGACAACCCGATCACGTCGGCGGCCTCGACGATGGCCCACGTCATCCACGCCTCCGAGGCCCACGGCATCGAGGCGGGCGTGATGCGCGCCGCCGAGGGGCTGGCCCGCCGCGTCATCGGGGAGGGCCACGGCGCCGACGGCATGACCCGGATGGTGGAGCTGCTGGGCCGCCGCTGAGCCGGGGCCACGGGGTCGCGCACCGGGAGCGGCCGGGCAGCCGCGGGGTCGGCGGCCGTCTCTCTCCCCCTCCGCCGACGACCGATCATCCGGCCGGGCCCCGGCCGAAGAAGGACCGCCGGTAGTCGCCCGGCGAGACCCCCACCTGCTTGAGGAAGTGGTGCCGGAGGTTGTTGGCCGTGCCGAGGCCGCTCAGTTCGCCGATCCGCTCCACCGGCAGGTCCGTCGACTCCAGCAGGCTCTGGGCCCGCGCGAGGCGCTGGTTGAGGAGCCACTGGAGCGGCGTCGTGCCGGTCGCCGCTCGCAGGCGGCGGTAGAAGGTGCGCGGGCTCATCGCGGCCCGGCGCGCCAGGTCGTCGACGGTCAGCGGGCGGTCCAGGCGGGCGCGGGCCCAGTCCAGGACGGGGCCGAGGCCCGCGTCGTCCGTCTCCGGCACGGACAGGTCGACGAACTGGGCCTGGCCGCCCGGCCGGTGGGCGGGCACCACCATGCGCCGGGCCAGCTGGTTGGCGACGTGCGCGCCGAGGTCGCGGCGCACCAGGTGCAGGCAGAGGTCGAGGCCCGCGGTCAGGCCGGCGCTGGTCAGCACGTCGCCGTCGTCCACGTACAGCACGGAGTCGTCGACCGTCACCTTCGGGTAGCGGGCGGCGAGCTGCGCGGTGTGCATCCAGTGGGCGGTGGCCCTGCGGCCGTCCAGGAGGCCCGCCTCGGCCAGCGCGAAGGCGCCGGTGCACAGGGAGACCATGCGGGCACCCGCCGCGTGGGCGGTACGCAACGCGTCGGTCAGGCCCGGCGTCAGCGGCCTGCCCTCCTCGACGCAGGCGTCCGGCACGGAGGTCACGATGACGGTGTCCGCCCCGGCGAGCCCTTCGAGCCCGTAGGGGGTGCGCAGCGCGAGCCCGAACTCACCGCCACCGCCTTCCCGTTCACCCGTGGCGCACAGCCGCAGGTCGTACCAGTGGTCGGACAGGTCGGGTTGCGGCTTGCCGAACACCGTGAGCGGGATGCTCAGTTCGTACAGATCCCAGGACGGGAACCCGATCTCCTCCGCCACGACCACCGCGACGGAACCGGCACCAGTACTCATGCCGTGAGCGTACGAGGCCGGGGTCGCCCCACGGCATCCGGCGCCTGGCAGGATTTTGGTGACCGCCGTCACCGCTGTCACTGTCGGGCGCCGCCGCGCCCTGCGAGCGTGATCCCCATGAACGCGCAGAACACGAACACACCGAACACACAGCGCCCCGGCACGGACCCCGACATGAACCGCCGCCCCGCTGCCGTCACCGTCATCGGCCTCGGCCTCATGGGCTCCGCCCTCGCCGGCGCCCTCCTGGACCGCGGCCACCCCACCACGGTCTGGAACCGCACCCCGCAGAAGGCGAAGCCCCTGGCCGACCGGGGCGCGGACGTGGCGGCGACACCGCGGGACGCCGCCGCCGCGAGCGGCCTCGTCCTGGCCTGCGTACTCGACCACGACGCCCTGCGCACCGTCCTCGACCCGGTCGCCGAAGCGGGCGGACTCGCCGGGAAGTCGCTGGTCAACCTCACCTCGGGGGCTCCGGAGCAGGCCGAGGAGATGGCGGCGTGGGCCGCTTCGCACGGCGCGGACTACCTCGACGGCGGGATCATGACCACCCCGCCCGGTGTCGGCGACCCCCGGATGATGTTCCTCTACAGCGGCTCGGAGGCCGTCTTCGAGGCGCACCGCCCCGCCCTCGCCGCGCTCGGCGACCCGCTCTTCCTCGGGGCCGAACCGGGCCTCGCCTCGCTGTACGACTCGGCGCTGCTCGGCCTGATGTGGGCGACGTTCACCGGCTGGCTGCACGGCACCGCCCTGGTGACCTCCGACGGGACGACGGCCACGGACTTCACCCGGGTCGCGCTGCGCTGGCTGAACGGCGCCGTCTCCGGTTTCCTCACGACGTACGCGCCCCAGGTGGACGCCGGGCACCACCCCGGGGACGACGCCACGATCGACGTGCAGATCGCCGCCATCGACCACCTCATCCACGCCGCGCACGCACGCGGCGTCGACAACTCCCTGCCCCAGCTGCTGAAGTCGACGATGGAGCGGGCCGCCGCCGCGGGCCACGGCTCCGACAGCTACGCGAGCGTGATCGAGGTGCTGCGCGACGGCGCGGCCCGCCGGTAGAACCCCCGGGCCGCGCCCCGCCCGTACATGCCGGATTCCGGTACGCTCCGCGCGGGAAGCGGACAAGATGGACCACAAGCGTTCGTCCGTCGGCCCGGGGGGAGCCACCACCCATGAACCGTCCGCTGCGGCACATCGCCGTCTTCTGCGGCATCCTCACGCTCGCGCTCCTGCTGCGGGCGACCTGGGTGCAGTTCGCGCAGAACGACAACCTGGCGAACCACGAGAAGAACCGCCGCGTGCAGATCGAGGCGTTCTCCCACCCCCGCGGCGACATCATCGTCGGCGGCAAGTCGATCACCGGCTCGAAGAAGACGTCGGGCACCGACTTCGCGTACAAGCGGACCTTCAAGGAAGGCCCCATGTACGCGCCGGTGACCGGCTACTTCTCGCAGGCCCAGGGCGGCACCTTCCTGGAGGGCGTCCACAACGGCATCCTCAGCGGCAACGACGACCGGCTCTTCATCAAGCGCACCCTGGACATGCTGACCGGCAAGAAGCAGCAGGGCGGCGACGTGGTCACCACCATCGACCCGAAGGCGCAGAAGGCGGCCTACCGGGGCCTGGTGGAACTGAACGCCAAGGGCGCCGTCGTCGCGCTCGACCCGCGCACCGGCAAGGTGCTCGCCCTGGCCAGCACCCCCTCGTACGACCCCTCGGTCTTCGCGGGCATCTCGCGGGAGGAGGGGCGGGCCTTCGAGCGGCTCCGCAAGCGCGAGGACAAGCCGCTGAGCAACCGCGCGCTGCGCGAGATCTACCCGCCGGGCTCCACCTTCAAGATCCTTACGGCCGCCGCCGCCCTGGAGCACGGCGCCGTGACGGACATCGACAGGCCGACCGGTGCCAGGACCCCGTACAAACTGCCCCTCAGCTCCACCCGCATCGGCAACGACGTGCCGGACTCCAACTGCGACAAGGTGTCGGTGAAGACCGGCATGCAGTGGTCCTGCAACAACGTCTTCCTCGACATCGCGCTCAAGGTCGGCAAGGACAAGATGCGCGAGACGGCGGAGAAGTTCGGGTTCAACGAAGAGCAGTTCATCCCGGTGCGGGCCGTGGCCGGCAGCTATCCGGAGCGGCTCGACAAGCCGCAGACCGCGCTGACCGGCATGGGCCAGGGCAGCCTGACCAGCACCCCGCTCCAGATGGCGATGGTCACCGCGGGCCTCGCCAATGACGGCAAGGTCATGAAGCCGTACCTGGTCGAGGAGTTGCGCGGCCCCGACCTGACGACGATCGAGAAGGCCGAGCCCCACCCGCTGAACCAGGCCGTCTCCGAGGACACCGCGAAGAAGGTCCAGGAGATGATGGAGAACACCGTCGAGAACGGCACGGCGAACAAGGCGAAGATCCCCGGTGTCACGGTCGGCGGCAAGACCGGCACGGCCCAGCACGGCGCGGACGTCACCGACGAACGCCCGTACGCCTGGTTCGTCTCCTACGCCAAGACCCCCGGAGACGACGACGGCGAGTCCCCGGTCGCGGTGGCGGTCTTCGTCGACCCGTCGAACATGGACATCCCGCGCTCGGAGATCGCGGGCGGCAAGCTGGGCGCGCCGATCGCGAAGGCCGTCATGGAGGCGGTCCTGGAACGCTGACCGGCGCCCGTTATCCCTCCGGTCACGCCTCCCAGGGCAGCGGCCCGCTGTGCACCACGTCGAGCCGGGACACCGCCCGCGTCAGCACGACGTACAGCCGGTGCGGGCCGCGCCGTTCGGACTCCGCGATCTCGGCGGGTTCGACGGCCACGACATGGTCGTACTCCAGGCCCTTGGCGAGCGAGGCGGGCAGCACGGTCACGCGGGCGCCCAGCTCGTCGGGGTCCGCGGTCTCGATCCCGGCCCCCGCCAGGGCCTTGCGCAGCCGCCCGGTCCGCGCGTCGGCGGCGATGACACCGACCGAGCCCTCCCGGGCGAGCGCGCCCCGCACGGCCTCGACGGCGGCGGCGTCCGCATCCCGCGCCGCACGGACCCGCAGCTCCCCGTCGGCCCGCATCGACCGCGCGGGCGGCACGTCCACGTCGAGGCGGGCGAGGAGCCGGTTGGCGAGCCCCACGATGGCCCGCGGCACCCGGAAGCCGGTGGTCAGCGGGGTCACCGTGGCGTCCGGCTTGCCGAGGTGGCCGAGCAGCTCGGCCCAACCGCGGGCCGCCCACGGGGTGGTGGCCTGCGCGAGGTCGCCGAGGACGGTCAGCGAACCGAAGTCCGAGCGGCGCGCGATCGCCCGGCACTCCATCGGCGAGAGGTCCTGCGCCTCGTCGACGACGATGTGCCCGTATCCGGCCGGGCGTTCGAGCAGCCCCTCGATCTCGTCCATCAGCACCAGGTCGGCGGCGCTCCACTTCGCGGACTTGTACGAACGCGGGGGCCTGGCCCACAGGATCGCCTGCTGCTCCTCGGCGTCGAGGACACCGTCCGCGGCGGCGGCGAGCGCCTCCGGGTCGCCGAGCAGCCCCGCGAGGACCTCGTCCGCCCTGACCTTGGGCCAGGCCCGGTCGACGAACGCGCTCACGGGCCGCGACCGGGCGATCTTCTGCACCCAGACGTTGCCGCGCGGCCCCGACCGCCGCTCGGCCTGGTCCTGGACGGCCCGCACGGCCCGGCTCCGCACCCGCTCACGCCCCACGGCGTACGGCGGCTCCTCGCCGCGCACGGCGTCGACGATCCGCGCCAGTTCGTCGAGCGGCACCCGCCAGCGGTACGACCCGTCCGGCACCGCCAGCGACTCGGCGGGCGGCGCGACGCGGGAGTACAGCGCGCGGCGCAGCACGGTCGCCATCCGGGCGTCGTGCTTGACCAGGGCGGCGGCCTCGTCGTCCACGGCACGCACCGGACGGCCGTGGTCGCGGTCGATCTCGTCCCGCACGGTGGCCTGGCGCACCCCGCTCTCACCGAGGGAGGGCAGCACCTCGGCGATGTAGCGCAGGAAGGTCTGGTTGGGCCCGAGGATGAGCAGCCCTGAGCGGCGGATGCGCTGGGGGTGGGTGTAGAGGAGGTAGGCGGCGCGGTGCAGCCCGACGGCGGTCTTGCCGGTGCCGGGGGCGCCCTGCACGCAGAGGGAGGCGGTGAGTTCGCCGCGGACGAGGTCGTCCTGCTCGGGCTGGATGGTGGCGGCGATGTCCCGCATGGGGCCGACACGGGGGCGCTCGATCTCCCCGGCGACGATACGGCTGCCGCCGCCTTCCGTGACCTCGCCCGCGGCCAGGTGCTCGTCCTCCATGCCGGTGAGGTCGGCGGAGTCGCCCTTGCTGCCGGGCGCCCACCCGAACCGGCGGCGGACGGCGACGCCCTGCGGGTCGCGGGCGCCGGCCTGGTAGAAGGCGCGGGAGACGGGCGCGCGCCAGTCGACGACGAGGGGCGGGGCGGAGGGGTGCTCGGTGATGCGCAGCCGCCCGATGTGGTAGCGCTGCCCGCGGTGGTCCCCGGCCTCCTCGGCGGCGGCTCCGGTGGCGGCGAAGTCGAGCCGGCCGAAGAAGAGGGGCGCCTCGGGCAGCTCGCGCAGCTCCTTGGCGTGGCTGCGGAACTGGTAGCCGAGGACTTCGGCGTCGGCGCCGGACGCGGAGACGTCCGCTCCTCCGACAACCCGTTCCTGGGCGCCGGCGGCCATGCGGGTCAGGGCGGCGCGGCAGGCGTCGTGGTAGCTGCGTTCTTGGGTGAGGGGGGTTTGGGCGGCCATGCCCGCCAGGATAATGTAACCAGGTCACTTTTATAACTAGGTCACGTTTATGACCGAGTCGCGTTCATGACCGGGGGCCCGTTTGCAACCAAGCCACGTTCCCCCCCGAGCCACAACAGCCCCCCCCCCCCCCCCAGGCCCCCGCCCCTACACTCCCCCCATGACCAGCAGCGACGCCGAACCCGGCCTGCGGACCCGCAAGAAGCAGCAGCGCTACCAGGTGATCTCCGAGACGGCGATCGCGCTCTTCCTGGAGAAGGGCTTTGAGAAGGTCTCGGTCGCCGAGGTGGCCGCCGCGGCGGAGGTCTCCAAACCGACCCTCTTCCGCTACTTCGCCTCCAAGGAGGACCTGGTCCTGCACCGCTTCGCCGACCACGAGGACGAACCGGCCCGCGTCGTCGCCGACCGCCCCGCCAGGCGCCCCGCCCTCGACGCCCTCCAGCGCCACTTCCTGGACGGCCTCGAACGCCGCGACCCGGTGACCGGCCTCTGCGACGCCCCCGCGGTCCTCGCCTTCCACCGCCTCCTCTACGGCACCCCCGCCCTGGTCGCCCGCCTCCACGGCTATCAGAACCGCTCCGAACAGGCCCTCGCCGAAGCCCTGACCACCGCCCACGGCGGCAACCCCCTGGAGTCGCGCCTCGCCGCGGCCCAGATCGTCGCCGTCCAGCGGATCCTCGCGGAGGAGAACTGGCGCCGGATCACGGCGGGCGAGAGTGCCGAAGCGGCCTGGCCCGACGCGGTGACCGCGGCGAACCGCGCCTTCGCCCAGCTCCGCTCGGGCTTGCAGCGCTACGCGTGAGCGGCGGGTGTCCGCGGCGGGTTTTTTCGGAAGGCCGGGGGGCCGCCCGAACGGCCCCCCCGTCTCTTATTAACAATCCCCAGGCCACCAGACCCCTCTACACCTCCGATTCCGGTCTCCGCCTTTAAAAAAAAAAACATACACATCTCTCAGCCCATGAGACGGCCTCCTATTTCGTCTTCCGTCTTCTGCTCACAAACAGAATCTTACAAC
>NZ_JAFEXF010000509.1 GCF_016905445.1 Streptomyces sp. G44 | reverse complement strand
GGTTCAACAGCGGTTCGCCAGACGGCACTTGCACCAGCCGCACACCCGCATTCCTGTTCGACTTATTCGCTCTTCCGGGGCCGTTACGGGGCCGGATTCGGCGCGTTCTTAGAGCACTAGTACCAACCAGTCGCCCCAGATGGAGGACACCGTGAACGCTAAGCCTGCCCCTGCCCCCTGCCCTGGGTTCGAACAGCAGCAGCTCACCGTGCCTGCCTCCCCGGCTGGCGAGGTCAAGCAGACGTCCGCTCGCGCCCGTTGCTCAGCACGCCTGGATACGAGGTGGGGGGCATGAGCACCGATGGGAACACCGAGGACATCCAGTGCGGCGCGGTGCCGGGGCCGCGCGCCGGGGATCTGCCCCTGCCGCCCCCCGCCGTGCCGAGCGGTCCGGACGACGGCGACATCGCCGACGGCCTGGAGGAGACGTACTGGTCCGTGTACGAC
>NZ_JAFEXF010000508.1 GCF_016905445.1 Streptomyces sp. G44 | reverse complement strand
CCAGGAACCAAAAGGTCAACTGCAGCTACAGTCTTGTGGTCTTCATTTTCACGCATGTAGAAGGCCTTAATGTCCTTAGGATAATCCGTGATAAAGACAGGTTTTTGATATACCTTTTCACTTAAGTATCTTTCGTGTTCAGTTTGTAAATCAATGCCCCATTCGACTTGGTTTTCAAATCCTTGATCAGCATTCATTAAGATGTCGATGGCTTCTGTGTATGAAACTCGGGCAAAGTCAGCATCCTTAGTAGCTTCCAAACGAGTTTTCAATTCTGGATCAACGGCACCGTTCAAGAATTCCAATTCTTCCTTAGCATTTTCCAAAAGATAGTTAACCACGTACTTCAACAAATCCTCAGAAGTATTCATAATATCTTGAAGGTTAGCAAAGGCCATTTCTGGTTCAATCATCCAGAATTCTGAAGCATGACGCGTAGTATGTGAG
>NZ_JAFEXF010000507.1 GCF_016905445.1 Streptomyces sp. G44 | reverse complement strand
CGCCGGTGTCGGCGGGGTCGGTGAGGACGCGCCTCGCGGCGAGGGCGGCGGGGGTCAGCGCCTCGGGGCGGGGCACCCGGGCGGAGGACCTCGAGACGGGCCGCCGGGCGGCGGTGGCCGGCACGTCCCCCCCGGCCGGGACCTCCCGGCGCCGGGGGCCCCGGGCGGGGGGGGCGGGGGGGGGGGGGGCCCCCGGGGGGGGGGGGCCCCCCCCGCGGGGGGGGCGGGGGGGGGGCGGCGCCGGCGGCGCGGCATACGCGGGAGCGCGGGCCGGGGGCGAGCGGCGTCCCTGGCCTCGGGGCGGGGGCGCCCCGGGGCTGTGGGGTTCCCCCCCCCGCCTGTCTCGGCTGCCGGGTCCGCGCGGACGGAGGACTCGCCCTCCGGCCAGAGCGTGAGGTTCTCGTGGTGGGACAGGAACTCCCTGGTGACCGGGCCCGGCTCGGTGGTGAGC
>NZ_JAFEXF010000506.1 GCF_016905445.1 Streptomyces sp. G44 | reverse complement strand
CGGCGAGCGCGGACAAGCCGCGCGTCCACGACAGCGTGGGAACCGTCATCAGCGGCGCGCAGCCCGACGGCACCCCGGACAACGTCCGGCAGCTCAACCCCAAGCCCAACGAGTCGAGGTTCGGATGACCCTGCACCTTCTCGAAGCCTCCGCGGCGCCTGCCCGTACGCGCAGCTTCCACACAATCGGACGCCAGGCCCTGGAACTGCTGTACCAGCACCGGGTTCTATCGACCCAGCAGCTGCACGTGCTGCTCAGCCCGCCCGAGCGGCGGGCCGCGCGCCCCTACTATCTGCGCAAGCAGCTGGCAGAGCTCCACAAAGCCGGCCTGGTGAGCCGCGGCCGGGCGCCGGGGGGCGGGGCGGGGCCTGGCCGGATCCGCACGAAACCCTTCCTGGTGTTCCTGACCGGGCTGGGGGCCGACCCCGCCGAGGAAGCCCGCCAACTGCCCACCCCC
>NZ_JAFEXF010000505.1 GCF_016905445.1 Streptomyces sp. G44 | reverse complement strand
TTTTTTTTTTCAAGAGAGGGACCGGATTGGGGGTGGGAGGGGGTTTGGGGGGGGGGGGAAGGGTGTATAGGGGCGGGGGGGGGGGGGGGGGGGGGGGGTGGGGGGGGGGGGGGGGGGCGGGTGGTTCGGTGGGGTTCCCGCGCGTGGTCGCCTGGGGGGGTGGGGAGCGGCCCGCGCCGGTATGTCCGTCCTCGCTGTCGCCCGCGTTGCCGACCTGTCCTTCGGGGCTCCGTGGGGTGCTTGCCGTGCTCCGGGCGGACATACCGGCACGTCCCCTGCCGTTGGGGCGCGCGTGCGGGTGGGTGGGGGCGGGTGTGGCTCGGGAAAGGGGGGGGGGGGGGCCGGGGGGGGGTTTAGCTTTCGGGGGTGAGTTATCGCGAGGGTCTTTCCGGTGGCGTCCTGCGGTGGGGGGGTGTGGGCGGGGGGGGGCGGGGGGCCGGGGGCGGGGGCCCGCCCG
>NZ_JAFEXF010000504.1 GCF_016905445.1 Streptomyces sp. G44 | reverse complement strand
CTCCGCGGGTGACGCTGCGATCCTGCGCCGTTCCGCAACAGTCTTGGGACCGGTCTCACCGCGGAAGCGTGACGCTTCAGCGAAATTCCTACCCGACAGCATCGGGCAACTGACCCACCCTCCCCTACGCGAACGGGAACTCTTCCACGACCTCCCACGTGTAGTACCCCGCTGCCGGATCCTGCTGTTGGTTGACGAGGTGGACACGATCGATGGTCACGTCGACCCGCTCGGGGCGGAGGAAGCGCAGACCTCGGTTCAGGAGCCGGTCGTCGACGGCACCGTCCCGCACATAGGCCAACGTCGAATGTGCCCAGAACTTGGTCGCCGCTGGGCGAAGTTCGATACCGGGCACAGCTTCGGCCGCTGCCCGGACCCGCCTATTGAGCTCAGCCATGCCGGTCTCCGGGTACATAGCCACGGTCACGGCCGTGACGCCGGGCCAGGTCGGGCCCATC
>NZ_JAFEXF010000503.1 GCF_016905445.1 Streptomyces sp. G44 | reverse complement strand
GGACGATAGAGTAAGATCGCATAGCTTTGCTTGCCATCTCGACCTGCTCGGCCAATTTCTTGACTATAGTTTTCTAACGAATCCGGCAGATCATAATGGATCACAAAGCGAATATCTTGTTTATTGATCCCCATTCCAAAAGCATTTGTGGCGATCAATAACTGCAGCTCGTTCCGACTAAACTGCTGCTGAAGGACTTTACGCTGATCACTGGCTAATCCACCGTGATAATACCCCACAGAATACTTGCCGCGTAATTTTTGATAAAGTTCTTCCACCTTGTTTCTAGTGGCACAATAAATAATTCCCGCCCCTGACAATTGCTGCAAGTAATGCATTAAAAGCGTGTCTTTTTCTTCGCCGCTTTTATCAACGATCAGTCCAATATTTTTGCGATCCATTCCATAGCGAAAAACTTGATGCGTTTTTCCTAAAAGGTTTTGTTGAATATCTCGTGCC
>NZ_JAFEXF010000502.1 GCF_016905445.1 Streptomyces sp. G44 | reverse complement strand
CACCGGCTGCACGACATCGACGCGCTCCAACGCCTCGGCATCGTCCAAGACCTCGAACAGCGACCACTCCACGTACGACGACAGTGCCGCCGCACACTCCCGCATCCGCCCCGCGAACACCGGAGACGACTCGATCAACTGCGCGGCCATGCCGACCCATTGGGAGCCCTGGCCGGGGAACACGAAGACACTCTTGCCGCCCGCGCCCAGGCTGACGCCGCTCACCGCACGCGCGTCGGCACTGCCCGAGGCGATCGCCCGCAGACTCTCCCGCAGCGACTCCAGGTCACCGCCGACCACCGCGCCACGGTACTCCAGCGCCGCACGTGACACCGCCAGTGACAGACCCACATCGACCGGCGCCACACCCTCCGGCTCCGCCACCCGCGCCAGCAGCCGCTCGGCCTGCGCCCTCAGCGCCTCCTCCGACTTCGCCGACACCACCCACGGAACAACCGACG
>NZ_JAFEXF010000501.1 GCF_016905445.1 Streptomyces sp. G44 | reverse complement strand
GGGCGGGGGCGGCGCGGTGCCGGGGCGGCGGCGGTGGGGGGGCGGGGGGCCCGCGGGCGCGCCCCCCACCCGGGGGGCGGCGGCTCACCGGGTGGGGGGGGCCGGCCGACCAGAGCGGAGGGCGGGGGCCAGGGGGCCGCGGGTCGGCCGGGGGGCGGGGGGGCCCCCCGGGGGGGGCGGCCCTGGCCCCGGCCGGGGCCAGCGGCCCCCCCGAGGCCGCCGCCCGGCCGCCCGCCACACCGACCACCACGACCGGCGGCTGCGCTCCGGGCCGCCGCATCCCGGCCCGCTCGACCCCGGCCCGCAGCGCGGCGGCGACCCGGTCGGCCACCGCTGTCCGCTCCGTCTCCGACCGCAGGCCCAGCAGCAGCGGAACGCGGCCCTCGACGGGACGTACGCCCAGCAGGACCGGCACCCCCACCGACGCCAGCTCCTCCGCGACCGCCCGCGCCAGCACCGCCCAGCCGC
>NZ_JAFEXF010000500.1 GCF_016905445.1 Streptomyces sp. G44 | reverse complement strand
GTATAGAATGTAATAATAAAGGACAACCAGCAGGGTATTCATAAAAAAATAGACAGCCAGCACAATGAGATACGTGAATAATTGAGTATTTACGAGCGCACCGGGGCTTCCTCCAAGGTATTGAAAGACGGCCGCGGATGCAATAATCATAATACTGTAGATAAAAAAGTTGGTCAGATGCTTCCACCAGCGCGTGCCGCGGTCGATGACGGCAAAAAAGAGGCAGTTAAGCAGCAATACCGTTAGTGTGAAGCCGGGTCCGAATATAAAAATGCAGGCGAGATAAACCGAAGAATCCAGCGACTGCTCATTGCCTTCCGGAGGGAGCTGGATCATAAAAAAGTTGAGGACAAGACAGGCGCTGGTCATCGCATAAACCCAGACCCAGGAGGATGTGGAGTAGTGCAGGAACTCAAAGCGGTTAGTATATGAAAAGAGTCCCATGCCAATCAGGCAGACGGACAGTGCATACA
>NZ_JAFEXF010000004.1 GCF_016905445.1 Streptomyces sp. G44 | reverse complement strand
GCTGGCAGCTGCCCGAGCGGGTCGCCGTCGGCGTCCTGCTGCGCCCCGCGCGCGAGGCCGTGGCGCCCGCCGTCGGGGAGGGCGTCCTGCTCGACATGGAGGCCGAGCAGCCCCGCATGGTCGTACCCGACCCGGAGGCGGCCGGGCGCCCCGAACTGCTGCGCCGCGCCATGACCGGCTGGTCGGGGGCGATCGGCCCGCCGGTGCCCCTCGCCGACGCCGCGAAGTCGCTGCGCTGGGCGGAGGCGGCGGTGCGGCTCATGGAGCGCGGCCTGCTGCCCGCCGGTGAGGTCCTGCACTGCACCGAGCACACCGAAGCCCTGGTGCTCCTCCAGCCCGAGGAGCTCCTCGAGGACCTGGCCCGCCGCTGCCTGGCCCCGCTGGAGCACTGCGGGCCCGCCCACGGCCGCCGCCTCGCCGAGACCCTCCTCGCCTGGCTGGAGACCCGGGGCGGCGCCCCCGAGGTGGCGGCCCGCCTCGGCGTCCACCCCCAGACGGTCCGCTACCGCCTGCGGCAGATAAGGGAGCTGTGGGGCGACGAGGTGGACGACCCGGACCGCCGCTTCGAGCTCGAACTGGTCCTGCGCGCACGGCGGTTGCGGGGCCTGCTGGGGCCCGTCCGGCCGCCCGGTCCGGGCCGCGTCAGCAGCACTGCCAGGTGAACAGCGTCCGGTCGAAGCGGAGCTCCGCCAGATCGGCGCGGCGTATCAGCCAGTAGAGGCAGCCCACGTCACCCCACATCATGTCCGCCGCCTCGTCCGAGTCGAACTGCGCCAGCAGCACCCACCGCTCCGCCTCGTCGGCGAGCCGGGGGTCGTGCCAATCGGTGTCCGGTCCCAGGGCGCCCCGCGCCACCTCCAGCTCGACGGGCCCCTGCACGGACTGCGGGGTGCCGCCGAGCTGGTGGCCCACTTCGCTGCCGTACTCCCACAGGGCCTCGGTGAACTCCTTGGAGCACACCGGGTGTTCGTACTCCTCGAAGGGCTGGGCCTCCGGCGCGAACGCCCTCTGGATCTGCGGGAGCGTGGCGTCCGCGACCGTCAGGTCGGCGTGCGCGGTGAGCGGGATGTGAGGGTAGGCGTCGAGCTCCTCGGGAGTGGTCCGCGCCTCGGTGGGGATGCCCGCGGGCACGTACACGACCTGGGCGCCGGCCTGCGTATCGGCGTCGTCCGGGTCCACCACGGCCTCCCCGTCGTCCAGTTGGCCGTCGAAGTAGAAGAAGGCCAGCGTGCCCGAGGCGGGGAACGGTATGTCGAGCACGCCCTGGGGCAGCGCCGCGAAGTCCAGTGAGGCGATGAACGACAACGGGCCGTTCCCCTCCCAGACCGGCCACTCCACATCCCGCGGAAGCCGGGGCTCCCCGCCCAACTGGCCCACCACCGCGTCGTCCCCGCCCGCCGCGGTGAGCCGGATGCCGGGGCGCAGCAGACCGAGCCACCGCTCGGCGATCTCGGCGGGAAGGTGGGCGTGGGCCAGGGCGCGCAGTGCGCCCGAGGAGGTCTGCGTCATACCCCGATCATGCCTCCCACCACTGACAACGCCCCACCGCGCCGCCAACGAGCCGGAGTTATTGATTCCGCACACAACATTCACAGGGGTGACTTCCGCTGCCATGTGCGCGGCACCTAGCCTCCAGGCCTCATGGACTACTGCCACCCGTGCCGCAGGCACCTCAACGGCGCCCTCGCCTGCCCGGGGTGCGGAACCCCGGCCGAAGCCGGCCGGGAGCATCCGCAGGCCGCCGCCGCGGCGGAGGAACCGGGCGGCAAGGGGCACACGTACGCCGCGGAGCCCCCGCGTCCTCGCTCCCGCCGCAAGGCCGCGCACCGCCGCAGGCGCCGCAAGGTCCTGCTCGCCACCGCGGGCCTCGCGCTGGCGGCCGGTGGCCTGAGCCTGGCCGAGCTGGGCAGCGAGGCTCCCTCCGAGGACCCGGCCGCCGCGTCGGCTTCGGACGGCGACGCCGGGCAGAGCCCGTCCCCGGACGCCGGCGGCAGGGCGCCGGGGTCCGGCACGGCCGACGCGTCCTCGGCGTCCGCCGCCGGGGAGGGGGACACCGAGGACGGCAAGGACGGCAAGGGCGACGAGAGCGACGAGGGCGACAAGGGCGCGGACCGGAAGGCGAAGCGGGAGAAGGACCAGGAGCAGAAGCGGGGGGAGGAGCGGGACGAGACGCGGGCCGACAGGGAGGAGCGGCAGGGGCAGGCCGAGGCCCCGGGCGGGGACGGGCGGCCCGGTGACTCCTCCCCGGATGCCCCCGGCACCCCGGCCGGCACCCCGGACGCCCCCGGTTCGCCCGCCCCCACCACGCCCCCGCCGGCCTCCGACGACCCCCGGCCGGCCCCTGAACCGGAACCGGAACCGGAAGAGCCGTGCGACCGCTTTCTGTGGTGGTGCCGATGAGGCGGCCGGTGGCGCGCGTGACGCGATGCCGTACGGAGCGCGTCACCTGTCGGTTCAGGAACCGAAGGGGACGGCGTCCGCCGGGTCGGCGTGCCAGTTCGTGGCGCCGGGCTTGTCGACCAGCGTCGGGCCGGTCAGCTTCAGGGTGACGGCCCCGGCCTCGTCACCGGCGACGGCGAGGTGCAGCCGCTCGTACTCCGTGCCGTAGTCGTCGTTGGTCGACTTCGGATTGATGCCTGCGTAGGCGGCCTTGGTGCCGGACAGCCTCACGGTCTCGGTGACGGCCTGCTCGACGGGGGTGACCTGCGAGTCGGCGGAGGACCCGAACGAGGCGGAGGGGATGGTGCCCTCCAGGTGGCAGGTGATGCCGGGCCGGGCCTTGGCGGTGATCAGGATGTAGCCGCCGGCCTGCGTCTTCTCGGTGAGCTTGAAGGTCAGGTCGTTGGTCCCGCAGAGCTGCTCGACGGGGGCCTTGCTCTGGCCGCCGGCGGCGAGGGCGGTCCCGGCGGCGGTGGCGGTGAGGGCCACCGCGGCGACGGCGGTGAGGGTGAGACGGGCGGAACGGGCGGCAGGACGCGAACGCATCGACAACTCCATGGAGGACGAAGAGCGGGACGCCCAGCGAGCTGCTGGGACGGCCCCAGCGTGCGCCGCGATCCGTCCCAGCCACCACGAAAGCCCGGCATGACGGGACGCCGGAACGCGGAAAGGGCCCCTGACCGGCACCGATGCCGACCGTCTGGAACGACCGTCTGGAACGGCGATCCGGAACAACGGTCTGGAACATCGGCGGCTGCATCTGCGTGTCGCGGCGAGCGGGCATAGGTTCGAGAAGGAGCGGGTCGGGGAGGCGTGACCCGAGGGCGCGACGACCGGGCGACGCATTTACTTGACATCATGAAATATCCAGGAGCATGGTTGTTTCATAACCTCAAGCATTTTCTAGGAGGACGTCCGCATGTCCGTCACCCCCGAGCAGCTCCCCTCCGTCAGCCGCGAATGGCACCTGGTGCGCCGCCCGAACGGCTGGCCGGTCCCGGAGGACTTCGCGCTGCGCGAGGTTCCCGTCTCCGCCCCCGCCGAGGGCCGCGTCCTCGTCCGTAACCTGTACTTCTCCGTGGACCCGTACATGCGGGGCCGGATGAACGACGTGAAGTCGTACGTCCCGCCGTTCCAGCTCGACCACCCCATGGAGGGCGGCGCGGTCGGCGAGGTCGTCGCCTCGAACGCCGAGGGCTTCGCCGTCGGCGACCACGTGCTGCACTTCGCGGGCTGGCGCGAGTACGCCTCCGTCCCCGTCCAGCACGCCACCAAGGTCGACGCGCAGGCCGCGCCGCTCTCCGCCTACCTCGGCGTGCTCGGCATGACGGGCCTGACCGCCTACGCCGGGCTGCTCGACGTGGCCTCCTTCAAGGAGGGCGACGCCGTCTTCGTCTCCGGTGCCGCCGGTGCCGTCGGCAGCCAGGTCGGGCAGATCGCCAGGCTCAAGGGCGCCTCGCGCGTCATCGGCTCGGCGGGCTCCGACGACAAGGTCAAGCTCCTCGTCGAGGAGTACGGCTTCGATGCCGCCTTCAACTACAAGGACGACAAGCCGGTCGCCGACCAGCTCAAGGAGGCGGCCCCCGACGGCATCGACGTCTACTTCGACAATGTGGGCGGCGAGCACCTGGAGGCCGCCATCAGCCGTCTGAACGTGCACGGCCGTGTCACCATCTGCGGCATGATCGCCGGCTACAACGACACCGAGCCGACCCCCGCCCCGCGCAACCTCGCCCTGGTCATCGGCAAGCGCCTGCGCCTCCAGGGGATGCTCGTGCAGGACCACTCCGCGCTCCAGCCGGAGTTCGTCCGCGAGGTCGGCGCCTGGGTCCGCTCGGGCGAGCTGAAGTACGGCGAGACGGTCGTCGAGGGCGTCGAGAACGGCGTGGAGGCCTTCCTCGGCATGCTCCGCGGCGAGAACACCGGAAAGATGATCGTCTCCCTCGGCTGAGACAGCCGGGCGTCGCTCTTCCGGCATCCGATAACCTGATTCCACTTGGCCGTGGTGGCGGGCGCGCGCCACGGCACGTACCGGGAGGAATCGGCAGTCATGTCCATTCAGAAGATCGACGTCAAGTACACCGCGGTCGCCACCGCCGAGAACGGCCGCGACGGCCGTGTGGCCAGCGACGACGGCAAGCTCGACGTCGTCGTGAACCCGCCGCGGGAGATGGGCGGCAGCGGCGCGGGCACCAACCCCGAGCAGCTGTTCGCCGCCGGGTACAGCGCCTGCTTCCAGGGCGCCCTCGGCGTCGTCGCCCGCAAGGAGAACGCCGACATCTCCGGCTCGACCGTGACCGCCGAGGTCGGCATCGGCCAGAACGAGTCCGGCGGCTTCGGCCTGGAGGTGGCGATCACCGCCTCCATCCCGAACGTGGACGCGGCCACCGCGCGGTCCCTGGTCGAGAAGGCGCACCAGGTGTGCCCCTACTCGAACGCCACGCGCGGCAACATCAAGGTCGAGCTCGCGGTCGCCTGACCCCCGCTCGCCCGTGCGCAAGGGCCGCACCCCGAAGCCGGGGTGCGGCCCTTCGCCGTGCCGGGCGGCCCCGGCTACCGACGGCCGACGCTCAGCAGCGCCCGTCCGACCTGCGGGAACAGGCCCTTGGGGTGGTCGCGGAAGAGCGGCTCCGTGCCGAACAGGACCACGTCGGCGCCCCGCGCCGAGCCACTGACGACCGCGGCCCGCCCCGCCGCGTCCGCCGGACCCCCGGTGCCGTCCTCCATGGCCCGCCAGTGCCCGGAGACCAGGGGGTTCCCGACCCCGTACCGCTGCTCCACGCGCACACCGGAGCCGAGGCCGGTGAACCACATCGGCGAGTAGACGAAGCTGTGGGCCGGGGCGCCGCCGGTCAGCGGGCCGCCCGCGTTGGCCACGCGCACCACGCCGTTGGCGTCGCCGTTGCCCTCGACGGCCCGCGCGGCGAGCAGTTCCGTGGCGGTGTTCAGCGCGGCGCCCGCCGCGCCGCGCCCGACGAGACCGCCGCCCCGGGTGAGGAACCGGTCGAGACCGGCCTTGGCCGCCTTGGTCAGCTTCGCGTGGTCGAGCCCCGCCGAGACGAAGAGCGCGTCCGTCCGCTGCCAGTCGAAGCCCGCGTTGAGCACGGCCGTCGACACGGGCACCACGTCGAAGTCCATCTCCCGCAGCGCGAACAGCTCGCCCGGCGTGACGGCCGCCGCGACCCGCGTCCGGCGCAGCACGGCGCCGTCCTTCCGGGACCCGGCCTTCGTGGCGTCGAACGCGACGTCGTACTTCTTCGCGGCGGTGGTCGCGGCGCGGCGCGCGGACGACGGCACGATCGCGCCGCCGTCCCGGTCCCGGCGCACCCGGACCCCGTCGGCGAGGAGCGAGTTGAGGGCCGCGATCTCGCGCGGGTCGTCGAGCCGCAGCCGCAGGTCGCCGCGCGGCGCCACGTACCCGGCACCGGCCGCGGCCCGCACCTGGCGGGTCCGGAGGCGTTCCAGCTCGCCCTTCTTCGCGGCCTGCACGGTGTCGACGCCCGCGCCCCACAACCGGCCGAGGCTCCACCCCGAGATGTCGTACATGGTCGACACCTTGCCGCTGATGTCCCGCCCGTCGGCCAGCATCACATTGGCCAGACCGCGCTTGGGCTGATGCATGTCGACGACGTACGAGCCCTTCGGGTACGTCCGCCCGCCGAGCCGGAAACCGTGGCGCGCGCGTTCGACCCGTACGTCATTGGCGATCAGATGGTCCACCAGCCGGGCCGCCGCCGTCGCCGAGCGCTGCCCCCGCCCGCCCGGAATCACGTACGCACGCGGGAACTCGGTCGTGTAGACGTCCTCGGGACCGATCCCGGGCACGCCCGGCACCGTCTCCTCCGAAACAGGCACCTGCTTCGCGCCCGTCGCGCCCCGCCGGAAGACCTCGATCTGATCGGCGATCAGGGTCCCGCGGTGGCGGTCGGCGTACGCGATGCTCGCCCGCATGGCCGCGCCCGCGATGTCGACGTTGACGCGGGCCCTGCGCCGCAGCTCCGTGACCGGCTGCGACTCGTACGCGGCGTTGTTCACCTGCATCGGGAACTCGATGGTGTGCGTCGCGACCGCGCCGTGGAAGGGCATGTACTGCGGTGTGAAGACGGGCGGCCAGTCGTCCCAGCCCTCTTCCTGGTCGCGGAAGGGGATGACGGCGGGCTTCACGCCGTCCTTCTCCTCCGTGTAGCCGAGGCCGTTGACGGCGGCCTCCATGCCGAGGGCGTTGGCGTAGGAGTTCTTGAGGAAGAGGTCGTACTCGTAGTTCTCGCCGTGCGGGGGAGTGGTGGGCTCGATCAGCGTGCCGTTCACGTACCCGTGCAGGTCGATCATGACGGCGGGCTGCTTGGCGACGGCGATGGCACGGACCGCGCGGGCCTCCGGCTGGGAGGCGGTGATGAAGTCGCGGTTCAGGTCGAAGCCGTTGGCGTTCGCCCGGGTCCCGGCGATGCGGCCGTCGGGGTTGGTGGTGACGCTGAAATAGAGGCGGTTGTGCGCGAGCAGGGACCGGCTCTTCCTGTCCTTCGCCCTCGCCAGCTTCTCGATGAGCTTCAGGGCGGCGTCGGTGCCCTCCCACTCGTTGCCGTGGATGTTGTTGTTGATGAAGACGGGCGTCTTGTACGACGCCTTGATCGTCTTGTCCTTGGCGGCGGACGCGGGATGGTTCTCGATGCGTTCGCGCATCCGCTCCTGGCGGGCCGTCTCGCGCGCGGACTCGGGGGCGGTGACGGTCACGAGGTAGAGCGGGTGGCCGCCCGCCGAGCGACCCGCGATCTCCACGCTGACGCGGTCGCCGACGCGCTGGAGCTCGTTCAGCTTCGGGGCTATGCCGTGGTACGGCGTCAGCCCCAGTTTTATCGACTTGTCGGCCGGATTCTCCGGAGGCGCGGGGAGCTTACGCTCGCGCGGGTACCCGCGCCCCCGGTCATCGGTGAGCCCCGGTGCCAGGGAGCTGCCGAGGGCGCGCTCGGCGGCGGCCTCCGGGGCCTTGGCCGCCCGGCCGGAGCCGAGCGGCGAACCCTCACGGGTGACCGGGCGCGGCGTCGGGTCGGCGGTCGCGCTGCCCGGGGCGAGCGCGGTGAGGACCAGCGCGCCGGCCGTGGCGGCGGTGGTGAGCAGAACGGGTCTGGATGGCCGGGACAGGCCCATGCGTACCTCCGTTGATCGGTAAGCGAGGTCTTACACGCTTCAACTCCGCCCCAACAAGGGGGTTTTCGACAGGGCTGTGGCAGTCCTGTCACACAGCACCCCGCAAACCGCCTCTCACCTGCGGCTAGGGTGTGCCGCATGCGCGATCTCGGTGTGGGCTTCGGCTACTTGATGAAAGGCCAGCGCTGGGTCGCCCAGCACGGCAAGCAGTACGGGATGGGTCTGTTGCCCGGCCTCATCACCCTTGTCCTGTACGCGGGGGCGCTCGTCGCGCTCGCGCTCTGGGGCGACGACGCCGTCGGCTGGGCCACGCCCTTCGCCGACGCCTGGTCCGCGCCATGGCAGGGCCTCTTCCGCGGCTTCCTGACGGTGCTGCTCTTCGCCCTCGCGCTGCTGCTCTCCGTCCTCACCTTCACCGCCGTGACGCTCCTGATCGGGCAGCCCTTCTACGAGTCGCTGTCCGAGAAGGTCGACATCGCCGAATCGGGCCACGCCCCCGAGTCCGGGCTCCCGCTCTGGCGCGAACTGTGGATCTCCGCGCGGGACAGCCTGCGCATCGTCGTCCGCGCGGCCGTCTGGGGCGTCCTGCTCTTCGCGCTCGGCTTCATCCCCGTCGCCGGACAGACCGTCGTCCCGGTCATCGGCTTCTGCGTCACGGGCTTCTTCCTGGTCGAGGAGCTCACCGCGGTCGCCCTCCAGCGCCGGGGCGTCGAACTGCGCGACAGGCTCACCCTGCTGCGCTCGCGCAAGCAGCTCGCCTGGGGCTTCGGGACGCCGCTCGCCGTCGCCTTCCTCGTGCCGTTCGTCGCGGTGTTCCTGATGCCGGGCGCGGTCGCGGGGGCGACGCTGATGGCACGGGACCTGCTGGGCGAGAACGGAAGCGGTGCGGACGACGGCGCCGCGGCTCCCGGCGGCGGTCAGGACCCCGACGCGGCCACCCGCAGGATGCCCCTCACCTGAGCGACGATGTCGAGCCGGTTCCGTACGAACTCGGGATCGGTGACGGTGCCCGTCGCCGGGTCGGTGTTCCCCGCCCCGAACCGCAGGACGGGCGTGTGCACATGGCCGCCGGGCAGCCGGTCGCGCAGCCCGAGCCGGTCCCGCAGCAGCGTCGCCCGGTAGGCGATCTCGTTGGACAGGTAGTCCCCGCCGCCGCCCGCACGGGCCGTCGACCCCTCGGTGGGCCCGCCCGGCCGGACCACGGGTTCGGTGCCGCCCGCCGGGATCTCGGTCACCGACGTGTTGTCGTACACGGGGAAGCGGCCCGTGCGACCCTCCACGATCTTCTTGTACGGGAGGGTCGTCGAGGTCCACTGGGGCTGCGAGGCCGGGTCGTTCACCGGCACGGTCTCCGTCCGTGAGGCGTTCTCGTTGTCGGGGAAGCCGCCGCGCCAGGCCCCGTTGGTCCGCTCGACGTCGAAGCGGCCCACCCGCCCCTGGCTGATGGTGGTGAAGAGGTCCACGCGCGACAGGTGCGGGCGCAGCGCCCGCTCCACGGCCCCGTCGGTGAAGTCCCGCCAGCGGACGGGGAAGGTGACCGCCTCGACCCGGGCGGGCCCCTCGGCGGTGTGGATCGTCGTGCCGTCCAGGGCGAGCGCGGCGGCGCCGGACGGATTGCTGATGCGGACGTCGCGGTCGAGCGTGAACGGGTCGAAGCCGGTCACGAGGATGCGCTTGGCGTGTCCCCGCCCGCGCGGCAGGCGTACGTCGTCCTGCCCGCGGGAGGCGGACTCCAGTGCCCGTATGAGCCGCTCCCGTCGGCGCTCGTCCAGGGTGAAGCGGTCGGGCTCCCACTGCCGCAGCTCCCGCGTCATGCCGAGCCGGGCCCAGTACAGCGGCCGGTCGTCGTCGCGGCTGATGCCCGCCCGTCGCCCGCCACCACCCTTCTGCGGATGCGCTGCACGCCCTTCGACCCGGGCAGGCCCGCGGCCCTGCGCCCGGTCGACGGCCCGCCGCCACAGCGACCTTCCTTCGCGTACGACGACACGGCGGGCCTGGTCGTAGGAGCGGGCCCTGCCGAGCGCCCGCGCCAACTCCGGGGCCAGGGTGTCGAATCCGCTGCCCCGCAGGATCTCCTGCGGGGCGGCGCGGTCGAGGCGCCGCTCCTCGACGGTGACGGCACGACCGTCGGTGTCAGGGGCGGCGGTGGCGGTCGCGGGGGCGGTGAGGCCGACGAGCAGGGCGGCGGTGCCGAGGGCGCCGAAGCGCGACAGCACGAGAGAGCGAGAACGCACGCGAGTCCTTCCGTAACCGGTGGGGTGGCGGAAGTATCGCGGGACGGGAGGGGCGGGCGCTACGGCGTCTTCCGCGCCGTCCGGCGGCGCGCCGCCACGGCGAGCAGGACACACCCGGCGGCGCCGACCAGCAGGTCCGCCCAGGCGGGGGCGTGGGCCTCCCGCAGCAGGGCGGAGACGCCGAAGGCGGTGTCCCAGACGGCTTCCGTGAGCGCGGAGCCGAAGCCCTGCACGAGCAGGATGAGACCGAAGAGGGGCAGCAGGCCCTCGGAGGACTTCGTGGTGCGCGTTGCCATGGACGTATCTCCCCATACCCGTGCGAGGTGTTCCGATGCGAGTTTCGATGCGACCGCATCGAAACGTGTGCGGCCCGATCATGCCTCGCCGACGGGATACGATGCAACCGCATCACAATGTCGGAGGTCACCCCATGCCCAAGCAGGTCGACTACGAGGAGCGGCGCCGCCGCATCGCCGAAGCGGTCTGCCTCCTGATCGCCCGCTCCGGGATGGAGTCCGTCAGCCTGCGCGACGTCGCCGCCGAGGCACGGGTGTCGATGGGCGCCGTCCAGCGCTGCTTCCGCACCAAGGACGAGATGCTGCTCTTCGCCCTGGAGGACATCTCGCGGCGGGTCGGCGAACGCGCGAAGGCCCGCATCGAGGCGTCCGACGCGCCCCGCGCAGCCGCGACCCTGCTGGAGCGCACGCTGTCCGCGCTCGCGCTCGTCGACGCGGAGGACAGGGCGGAGGCGCAGGTCTGGGGCGCCTTCGTCGCGCACGCCGCGGTGAGCGGACAGCTGGCGGCGGTGCTCCGCCAGACGTACGCCAAGCTCCACGACCTCCTCGTCTGGCTGCTCGGCTACGGCCAGGACACCGGCGAACTCCCCGCCACCCTGGACCCGCCCGCCGAGGCCCGCGCCCTGCTCGCCCTGACGGAGGGCCTCACCGCGCAGGTCCTGGTGGGCCATCACACCCCGGAGTCGGCGCGGGACGTGCTGGGGCGGTACATGCGCGGCCTACTGGCGTGAACACCCGGCACCGGCCCCGCCCGCGTCACCCGGTCGCCGCCCCGGGCAGACGGCGGGGCGGTGCGCGGCGGGCCGCAAGGGCCACCTGATCATGACAGGCGGTCCGCCTCCTCCGTCAGCCGGCCGATGACGAGGCGCGCGATGTCCGCCATCACGAGGTTCGTCTCGCGGTAGTACGCGAGTTCGTCGAGGGCGATCGTGAGCGCCCAGCCTCGACCGCGCGCCCACATCGCGCCGTCCGCCGCCCGGCCGAGCGCGGCACGGAAGGCCGCACGGGCCGCGGCGTCCATCAGTTGGCCCAAGGCGCCCCCGAGGCCAAGACGCACCCCGGCGCCCTACGCCTGCCCCAACTCCAGCGCGACGGCCCCCCGCACCAGCTCCCGCGCCCGGTCGAGCGACGTCGTGCCGCTCAGCCACCGCTCGCTGACCCCCTCGACCAGCGCGGTCAGCCGCTCGGCGGCGGCACGCGGGTCGACGCCGGGCGCGGCCTGCCCGGCGGCCTGCGCCTGCCGGACCAGATGCGCCAGGTCGTGGGCCCATTCCTCGGTCGCGGCGGCCAGCCGCTCGCGCAGGTCCGGGTCGAAGACCGCGCTGGCGCGCAGTTCGCCCCAGGCCGCGCTGTTCTCCCGTACGCGAGGCGTGTCCTGGAGCTCCAGGAGCAGCAGGTCGGTGAGGCGGGTGCGCGGGTCGGCGGAGTCGTGCAGCGCGGCGTCGGTGTAGCGGACCGCGCGGCGCGTGATGAACTCCAGGGTGCGGCGGAGCAGGCCCGCGCGGTCCTTGAAGTGGTAGTAGATCAGCGCGGTCGACACCCCGGCCTCGGTGGAGACCTCCTCGACACGCAGTCCTCGCACCCCGCGCCGGGCGATCAGCCGGGCGGCGGCTTCGAGGATCTGGGTGGGCCTGTCCGGCATCTCGCGTACTCCACTGCCTGAAGGTCGGGGTCGGTTCCGACCCCCGATCATGCCTTACGCTCGTACTGACTAAATTTTCAGTCAGGAAGCGTGGGACGGAAATGAACCGAAACTCAGGACAACGCACCCCAGGAACATCCAGACGGCGAACCCTGAGGGCAGGAGCCCTCACGGCCCTCGGCGCGGCACTGACCGCCTGCGGCACCGGCCTGGGCGAGGGACAGGGCAGGGGGCAGGGCAAGGGGCAGGGTAAAGGACAGGGCGCCGACCCAGACGACGGCACCGACAACGGACCCTGGCGCATGCCGGACGAGGCGAGCCCGCACGAGCTGACCTACATGTCCTGGCCGAGCCGCCGCATATGGAAGACGTACGTCCATGCCGTACGGGAGGACATCGCGCGGATCGCCCGGACGATCGCCGAGTTCGAACCGGTGACGCTGCTCGCGGACGAGCGGGACGCGAAGGCGGCCCGGCGGGCCTGCGGCGCCGGGGTCGAGATCCTGCCGGTGCCGGTGGACGACCTGTGGATGCGGGACACGGGCCCGAGCTTCGTACTCGGCCCGGACGGCATCGCGGGCGTCGACCTCAACTTCAACGGCTGGGGCGGCAAGCAGCCGCACACCCGCGACCGCCACGTCGCGCGCCGCGTCCTGACCGACCGGCGGGCGCCCCGCGTCGAGGCGCCGCTCGTCGGCGAGGGAGGGGCGATCGAGGTCGACGGCGCGGGCACGCTGCTCGCGACGGAGAGTTCGCTGGTCAACGCCAACCGCAACCCGGGCATGTCCCGCGACGGCGTCGAGCGGGCGCTCAAGCGCCTCTTCGGCGTCACCGAGGTGCTCTGGGTGGACGGCGTCAGGGGCAGGGACATCACGGACCACCACATCGACGCGCTGGCCCGTTTCGCCGCGCCGGGCGTGGTCGTCATGAGCACTCCGCCCTCGAAGGCGGCCGGTGACGCCGGTGACGCCGGTGACGTCTGGACCAAGGCCTACCGGCAGGCCCGTGAGGCCCTGGCCACGGCGAAGGACGCCCGCGGCAAGCGCCTCGACCTCGTCGACCTCCCCGAACCGGCGCGCATCGGCCGCCGGGGCCCGGACTTCCTCGCGAGCTACGTCAACTACTACGTGGCGAACGGCGCCGTGATCATGCCCCGCTTCGGGGACCAGAAGGCCGACGCCGACGCCGCGGCGATCGTGCGGGACCTCTACCCGGGCCGCGAGGTCACCCAGGTCCCGGTGGACGCGCTCGGCGAGGGCGGCGGCGGAATCCACTGCGCGACCCAGCAGCTGCCGAAGGCGCCACGAGCGGCGTGACGGCGGCGCCGGCAGGGGCGGCGGCAGTGACAAAGGCGGCGGCGTCCGCGGACCAATCCGCCCGCCGGGGCAGCAGGAGCGGCGTGGCGAGCAGCAGGACACCGGAGACGGTGATCGCGGCGAGCGGGCCGGTGAGGGTGGCGAGAAGGCCCCAGACCACCATCAGGACGGCGTGCAGGAGTCTGCTGAGGGCGCTCCACGTGCTGAGGACCCGGGCGGTGTGCTCCACGGGAGTCCGGCGCAGGCGTTCTGTCGCGTGGACCGGGTTGAAGACGCCCATGCAGGTGATCAGCAGGCCCTCGACGACGATCACGGTGAGGAGCCCGGGGACGCCGGGGCCCACGAAGGCGAGACCGAGCGGGAAGAACGAGCGCAGCCGGCCGGAGACGGTCATGACCCGGTACCGGCCGTGGCGGGCGACGAGGCGCGCGGAGAGGCGGGCGCCCACGAAGCCGCCGAGTGCCGGGACGCCGAAGGCGAGACCGTACTGCCAGGCGGTGAAGCGGTAGTGGCCGAGCAGGAGGACGGCCAGGAGCGGGGTCGTGGCCATGATCAGGCCGCCGACCAGGATCGAGTTGAGGAACAGGCGCCTGAGCACGCGGTCACGCAGGATGATGCGCAGACCGCCGAGAAGCCCGGCCCGGCGCATCCACTGGGCGCGGTCGGTCCGGTCGGTCCGGTCGGTCCGGTCGGTCGGGTCGGGCCGGGGCGCCGCGACATCGCTGCCACGGATGCGCAGGACCCCGAGCGCGGACAGCAGGTGGCTCACGGCGTCGGCCAGGACCGTGACGACCGGACCGACGAGACCGATGAGCGCGCCGCCCAGCGGCGGCCCCGCCGCGGTCGCCGCCCAGCTCGTGCCCTCGAACCTCCCGTTGGCCACCAGGAGGTGCTCGCCGCGGACGAGATGCTTCAGATACGCGCCCGACGCGGCGCCGAAGGCGATGCCCGCCGTCCCGGAGACGACCGAGACGACGAGCAGCTGACCGTAGGTGAGCACGCCGAGGACGTACGCGACAGGGACGCTCGCCAGCACGGCGAACCGGACCAGGTCCATCGCGATCATCACCGGACGCTTGGCCCGGCGCTCGACCCACGGCCCGAGCGAGAACGCGGCCACCGAGGCGACGGCGAGCCCTGCCGCCTCCAGGAGCGACACGGCGAACGCCGACGCGTGCAGCACCCGCACCGCGATCAGCGGGAAGGCCCCGAAGGCGATCCAGGTCCCGTACGTACTGACGGCGTAGGCCGCCCACAGCCGGCCGAAATCGCGCCCCAACCGCGCCCGCATACGTCTCCTCATGACACGTGACCCCGAGCACCGACAACCGATGGTCGGGCCCCCGCATCACACAGGCCGCACCGCCAGGGATCAAACAACCGGCTCCCCACAAGCCACAACCATCGGTTGATCGCGTGGGCGTACGCTGATCCCATGGATACCGAGGCGGTGCGCTCGTTCGTCCGGGCGGCCGAGCTGGGGCAGCTGCGGCGCGCGGCCGACGAGCTGGGCGTCACGCAGCAGGCCGTGTCCAAGCGGATCGCCGCCCTCGAACGCCGGCTCGACGTCCGGTTGTTCACCCGCACCGCCCGAGGTGTCGAGCCGACCCTCGACGGCCAGGCCTTCCTCCCGCACGCCCGTGCCCTCGTCGCGGCCGCCGACCGCGCCGTCACCGCGATCAGGCCAGGCTCGCGCGCGCTGCGGATCGACGTCCTCGGCCTGCGATCCGCGCAGGCCGTCCTCCTGCACGACTACTGGCGCGGGCATCCCGAGACCGACCTCGACGTGGTGACCCTCAAGGCCGACGACCCGCGCGAGGTGGTCGCCGCCGTGCGGGCGGGCGACCTCGACGCCTCGTTCCGCTCGGTCACCGACCCGTCCGCGCTGCCGCGCGACGTGCGGATGGTCCACGCGTTCGACTCCCCGCTGGAACTCCTCGTCGGCCCCGGGCATCCGCTCGCCTCCGCGCGGACCCTGACCCCCTCCCGGCTGCGCGGGCACCGGATCTGGGTGCCCGGCATCGCGCCGGGCAGCGAATGGGCGGACTTCTACGCCCAGCTCGTCACCGCGTTCGACCTCCGCGTCGACGCCGCCGGTCCGAACTTCGGCAACGAAGTCCTCCTCGACATCCTCGCCGACTCCGCGGACGTCGCCACCCTCGTCGGCTCCCGCGACCGGTACCTCTGGCCGCCCCACCACGACCTGCGCCGCATCCCGGTGGTCGGTCCGACGCTCGCGTACCCGCTCTCGCTCCTCTTCCCCCGGGCGGACCCGCACCCAGGGCTCCGGGCGATCCTCACCCACTTCGCGAGCCTGCCGCCGCTCCCGGAGCCGGTCTGGCGGCCTTCCTGGGCCGCGGCCCCGCACCCGACGGCCGACCGCTAGGCCGACACCGGCCAGGCCTGGCATCGCCCTGCCCGGTCCCCGCGCCGTCCACGGCGAGCCGCTCGCCGCCACCGTCCGCGCGGGCGAGGCCGAGGAGGAGACCGTCGACGCGGCGGTCCGCCACGTCCTGCGCCTGGCCGCCCGCGTCGGCGCCCTCGAAGGCGCCGAGCCCGCCGTCACCCGCCTGCCCGACACCGCCGACGGCGAGGCCCTGGCCCGCGAGCCCGCCCGCCGCTCCTTCGTCCTCGTGCGCACCGAGAACCACGCCCTCCCGCTGGAGCCCGCCACCGCCAGGGCCGCCCTCATCGGCGCCGCCGCCCGCGACGCCCGCGTCCTCGGCGGCGGCTCCGCCACCGTCTTCCCCGCCCGCGTCGTCTCCCCGCTCGACGGCCTCACCGCCGCCCTGCCCGAGGACGCGCTCACCTACGCCGTCGGGGCCGACCCCAGCGACGAACTCGCGCCCGCCGACAAGGGGTTCGAGCTGCGCACCGTCTGCCAGGACGCCGAGGGCGACGTCCTCGGCGAGGGGAGCCTGCCCTCCGGCCAGGTGCAGTGGATCGGCGACGACCTGCCCGACGGCGTCACCCACGAGGCCCTGGCGAGCGTCGACGGCCGCGTCCTCTACGACGGGGTGCAGGAGACGGGCGCCGAGTCCGACCCCTTCGAGGCGTTCTTCGGCTCACCGGTCGAGCGCGGCACGGTGGCGCTCACCGAGGGCGAGCCCGTCGAGGCCTCCCTCCGCCACCGTCTCGACAAGACGGCCGCGGCCGCGCTGCCTGGCGTCATGTTCTCCCTCGTCCACCTCGGCCCGCGGCCAGCCGCCGATGAACTGATGTCCGAGGCCGTCGAAGCGGCGCGTCGCGCGGACACCGCCGTCGTGGTCGTCGCCACCACCGAACGCGTCGAGTCGGAGGGCTTCGACCGCCGGGACCTGAGGCTGCCGGGCGCCAGGACGACCTGGTCCGCGCGGTGGCCGCCGCCAACCCGAACACCGTGGTCGTCGTCGACTCCGGCTCCCCGGTGGAGCTGCCCTGGCGCGACGAGGCGCCGGCTCCCCACCACCTGGGGCGAACGGCGAACTCCTGTACCGCGAAGGCGTCTTCATCGGCTACAGCGCCTGGGAGAAGGCGGGCGTCACCCCGTCGTACCCGTTCGGCCACGGCCTCGGCTGCACCGGCCGGACGTACGAGTCGCTGACCGTCGAGGGCACGACGGCCACGGTCCGCCTCACCAACTCCGGGCAGCGCGCGGGCCGCGAGATCGTCCAGGTCTACCTGGCGCCCATGGAGCCGGAAACCGAGCCGGAAACGCCGGAAACCGAGCCGGCAACCGAGCCGGGTCCCGACCGCCCGGCTTCGCGGGGTGTCGAGGTGGCCCCCGGCGAGAGCGTCGAGGTGACCGTGCCGCTCCCGCGCCGCGCCTTCGAGATCTGGGACGAGGGCGCCGACGCGTGGGCGTACCGAGCCGGTGCGTACCGGGTGGAGGCGTGCCGCTCCCTCGCGGACCTCCGCCTGCGCCAGGCGCTCACGGCCGCTCCCTGAGGGGCGGGGAACGTCACCGTACGGAGAACCCGTACACCGTCTCCGACCGGTACACCTCGTCCGGCCGCAGCACCGCCGACGGAAACCGCGGCCGGTTCGGGGAGTCGGGGAACCGCTGCGTCTCCAGCGCGACCCCGCCGCCCGGCCCGAACGGCAGGTCGGCCGGGAAGTGATCGGCCGTATAGAGCTGAAGCCCCGGTTCCGTCGTCGCCACCGTCAGGGCGCGGCCGGAGGCGGGGTCGCGCAGCGCGGCCACCTCGACCGGCCGGGCCGTGACGCCCTTGTCCAGCACGTAGTTGTGGTCGAGCCCCGGCCCGACGGGCCGCGCCGCGCGGAAGTCGAAGCGCGTCCCCGCCACGTCCTCGTACGCCCCCGTGGGAATCCCGGCGCCGTCCGTCGGCGTGATCCGGGAGGCGGTGATCCGCACCTCGTGTCCGAGCGCACTGCCGGAGCGCGCGCCCGCGAGGTTCCAGTACGTGTGGTTGGTGAGGTTCACGACGGTCGGGGCGTCGGTCGTCGCCTCGTACGCGATGCTCAGCGCCCCCGCCGCGTCCAGGGCGTACGTCGCCGAGACCACGAGCCGCCCCGGATAGCCCTCCTCGCCGTCCGGGCTCACCCGCGACAGCCGCACCCCGTGGTCACCGGCGGGCTCCGCCTCCCAGACGTGCTTGTCGAAGCCGCGCTCACCGCCGTGCAGGCCGTTCGGCCCGTCGTTCCGCGCGAGGCGGTGCGTGCGCCCGTCGAGCGTGAAGGCGCCGCCCGCGATCCGGTTCGCGTACCGCCCCACCAACGCCCCGAAGTACGGCCCGGGATGGCTCAGATACCCGTCGAGCCCATCGAAGCCCAGCGCCACCGACGCCACCTGACCACAACGGTCCGGGACTTCCGCCGACTGCACGATCCCGCCGTACGTCAGCACGCGCACCCGCACCCCGCCCCTTTCCAGGATCCAGCGGTGGACGGCCGTGCCGTCGGGGAGCGTGCCGAAGAGTTCACTGCGCATGCCCGCGACCCTATGCCCGGACCGTCCCGTGGCCGCCGCCTCGCCCCGCCCCGGCCCCGCCCCGCCCTCGGCTACGCGAGTGGCTTGCGCGCCGTCACCTGACGGTAGGCCAGCTCGGCCAGGTGCGACTGGCCGTTCTTGCTGGGGTGGAACCAGTCCCAGTGGCTCAACTGGTCGCCGTCGAAGCGGTAGTCGAAGACCGCCCCGCCGTCGTACCGGCAGCGGCGGTCCTCGCGGCACACGTCCTCAAGGACCTCGTTGTAGGCCACCACGCGCTCCCGCACGGTGTCGCGCCGCTCGGTCGCCACCGCGCCGAGGTCGTCCGGATCGCTCAGCATCGAGGCACAGATGCCCAGCTTCCACACCTGCTTGCCCAGCGGATTGGTGCGCCCCTGCGACCAGAGCCGCTTGAGATCCGGCACGGAGGCCACGTACACCTGCGCCTTGGGCAGGGAGCGGCGCAGGGTGCGCATCGCCTGCTCGAAGTCGTCGCGGAACTCGGCGACCGGCGTCATCGCGTCGGCCGTCGGCCGGCAGGCGTCATTGGCGCCGACCATCACCGTCACCAGCTCGGGCCGCTCGGCGACGGCCCGGGCGACCTGCTCGGGCAGATCCGCCATGCGGGCGCCGCTCTTCGCGTGGTTCCAACTGTGCGAGGCGGCCCGCCCCTTCCCGAGCAGCCGCGTCGCGAGGCTCTTCACCTCGGAGTCGGTGCCGGTCGCCCAGGACGCCTCGGGGCAGTCGGAGAGCACCGAGCAGGCGTCGAAGCCACGCGTGATGGAGTCACCGACGGCCGCCAGCGAACGGGGCGTGGTGTCCCAGGCGGGGGTCGGCCTCGGAGAGGGCCTGCCGTGCGCGGGGCCGGGGGCCGAGGCGTCGCCGCCCTGGGCGTCGCACGCCGTGAGCGTCGCGGCGCCGAGCAGGGCCGCCGCCGCGAGAGCGACGACGCCGTGCGGGCGTGAGCGGTGCCTGCGGTCGCGCATCCCTTGGTCCCCTCTGTCATTCGACGTGACGTCGTGCGCGTGCCCGGGGTTGCGCCCCGCCGGGTGAAAGGTCCGACTTTCCTCGCCCCTGGACCGACGGTACGTCACACTCCTTGCCCCGCCGCACGGTAGCCTCGCCCCGTAGCCGCCTGGCCCTGCTGTCACGGGTGGCGACAGGCGGGTGATCCACCCGGTGACGCCCCGCTGCTGTGGTTCCGCTAAATTACATCACGTCACATCTGTCCCCTTTTCCCAGGTTTCTCTAGCATTTGGGGAAAATTGCTCGGCACGGGCGCGAGGCCGCTGGGGAAGGCGAACCTCGACCCACACTGGAGGTCCCGGTGACGACACGTGGAGTTCTGTACGTGCACTCCGCTCCGCGCGCGCTGTGCCCACACGTCGAGTGGGCCGTCGCGGGCGTGCTCGGCGCGCGTGTGAGCCTCGACTGGATCAGGCAGCCCGCCGCGCCGGGCACCTGGAGATCCGAATTCTCCTGGCAGGGCTCGGTGGGCACCGCCTCCAAGCTCGCCTCCGCCCTGCGCGGCTGGGATCTGCTGCGCTTCGAGGTCACGGCGGAACCCTGCGCCACCGCCGAGGGCGAGCGGTACAGCGCCACGCCCGCGCTCGGCATCTTCCACGCGGTGACCGGCCTGCACGGCGACATCCTCATCCCCGAGGACCGCCTGCGCGCCGCCCTGGCCCGCTCCCAGCGCGGCGAGAGCGACCTGGAGGCCGAGCTCGCCAAGCTCCTCGGCAAACCCTGGGACGACGAACTGGAACCCTTCCGGTACGCGGGCGAGGGCGCGCCCGTGCGGTGGCTGCACCAAGTCGTGTGACACCTGTTCCGGGTAACCGGAAGGGCCCCCACCATGCGGCGGGGGCCCTCCCGATTTACGTACGATCAGGTCGAACGAGTCAGACAGCTCAGACCGGTCAGACGGTCCGGAACGCCAGGACGACGTTGTGACCGCCGAAGCCGAACGAGTCGTTCAGCGCCGCGATCCGCCCCTCGGGCAGCGGGCGGGCCTCGCCGCGGACGACGTCCGCGTCGACCTCGGGGTCGAGGTTGTCGAGGTTGATCGTCGGCGGGGCGAAACGGTTCTTGAGCGCGAGGACCGTGGCCACGGTCTCCACGCCGCCCGCGCCGCCGAGCAGGTGACCCGTCATCGACTTGGTGCTGGAGACCGCCATGTGGTCGACGTCGTCGCCGAAGGCCTTGCGCAGCGCCTTGATCTCGGCGACGTCACCCTGCGGGGTCGAGGTGGCGTGCGCGTTCACGTGCACGATCTCGGCCGGCTTGAGGTCCGTCGTGTCGATCAGGTTCTGCAGCGCGGCGGCGATGCCGCTGCCGGACGGCTCGGGCTGCGTGATGTGGTGCGCGTCGGCCGAGATGCCCTGCCCGACGGCCTCCGCGTAGATCTTGGCGCCGCGGGCCTTGGCGTGCTCCTCGGACTCCAGGACGACGACGCCGGCGCCCTCGCCGAGCACGAAGCCGTTGCGGTCCGTGTCCCAGGGGCGCGAGGCGCCCTGCGGGTCGTCGTTGTTCTTGGACATCGCCATCATGTTGCCGAACGCGACGATCGGCAGCGGGTGGATCGCCGCCTCCGTGCCGCCCGCGACGACGACGTCGGCGCGGCCGGTGCGGATCATCTCGATCGCGTAGCCGATGGCCTCCGCGCCCGAGGCGCAGGCCGACACCGGGGTGTGGACGCCCGCGCGGGCGCCCAGCTCGATGCCGACGTTGGCCGACGGGGAGTTGGGCATCAGCATCGGCACGGTGTGCGGGGAGACGCGGCGTACGCCCTTCTCCTTCAGCACGTCGTACTGGTCCAGGAGCGTGGTCACGCCGCCGATGCCGGAGGCGATGACCGCGCCGAGGCGGTGCGGGTCGATCGAGGTGTCCTCGCCGGCCTTGGCGGTGTAGCCCGCGTCCGACCAGGCCTCCTTGGCCGCGATCAGGGCGAACTGCGCCGACCGGTCCAGCTTGCGCGCCTGCGGGCGCGGGATGACCTCGCCGGGCTCCACGGCGATCTGGCCGGCGATACGGACGGGCAGCTCGGCTGCCCAGTCCTGCTCCAGCAAGCTGACGCCGGAGCGGCCCGCGAGCAGGCCCTCCCACGTCGAGGCTGCGTCGCCACCCAGCGGTGTGGTTGCGCCGATACCGGTGACGACCACGGTGCGATTGGTCGAGTTCACAGGAAATTTCTCCACGGTCTTGAGGGGATCAGCGGCGCCACCGCCGGGTGGCGACTGAGCACGGCCTGATCAGGCCTGGTGCTTCAGGATGTAGTCGGTCGCGTCACCGACCGTCTTGAGGTTCTTGACGTCGTCGTCCGGGATCTTCACGTCGAAGCGCTCTTCGGCGGCGACGACGACCTCGACCATGGACAGCGAGTCGACGTCCAGGTCGTCGGTGAAGGACTTGTCCGTCTGGACGTCCTCGACCGGGATGCCGGCGATCTCGTTCACGATCTCCGCGAGACCGGCGACGATCTCTTCCTGCGTGGCGGCCATGTTGGCGCTCCTTCTTACGTATCCAGAGGTGTGGCGTCTTGGGCACGGACCGGGTTGATCCGTACGTGATGCCTAGGGGAGGGTAACGACCGTGGCGGCGTACACGAGACCCGCCCCGAAGCCGATGACGAGCGCGGTGTCGCCGCTCTTCGCCTCGCCGGTCGCCAGAAGCCGCTCCATCGCGAGCGGGATCGAGGCGGCCGAGGTGTTACCGGTGGTGCGCACATCACGGGCCACCGTGACGTGCTCCGGCAGTTTCAGAGTCTTCACCATCGAGTCGATGATCCGCTCGTTGGCCTGGTGCGGAATGAAGACATCCAGGTCGTCCGCGGTGATTCCGGCCGCGTCCAGCGCCTGCTGGGCGACCTTCGCCATCTCGAACACGGCCCAGCGGAACACCGCCTGGCCTTCCTGCGTAATGGCAGGGAACTTTTCGGGGGCGCCGTTGCGGTACGCCTCCCAGGACTCGGTCTGCTTGATCGTCTCGGACTTGTCGCCCTCCGAGCCCCAGACCGTGGGGCCGATCCGCGGCTCCTTGGAGGGGCCGACGATCACGGCACCGGCGCCGTCACCGAACAGGAACGCCGTCGCGCGGTCGCTCAGGTCGGTGAGGTCGCTCAGCCGCTCCACGCCGATGACCAGGACATACTCGGCCGAGCCGTCGGTGACCATACCCCGGGCCAGCGTCAGGCCGTAGCCGAAGCCGGCGCAGCCCGCGGAGATGTCGAACGCGGCGGGCTTGCCCGCGCCGATCTTGTCCGCGATCTCGGTGGCGATGGCCGGGGTCTGCTTGAAGTGCGAGACCGTCGAGACGATCACGCCGCCGATCTGCTCGGGCGTGATGCCCGCGTCGGCGATCGCCTTGCCCGCCGCCTCGACCGACATGGCGGCCACGGTCTCCTCGTCGGAGGCCCAGTGGCGGGTGGCGATGCCCGAGCGGGAACGGATCCACTCGTCGGACGAGTCGATCGTCTCCAGGATCACCTCGTTCGGCACGACACGGGTGGGCCGGTAGCCGCCGACGCCCATGATCCGTGCGTACGGGGCGCCCTGACTGGGCTTGATCTTCGACATGCGCTACGGCTCCTTGTCTGTCGTCGGCTCAGGAATGCTCGGCGACGAGCGCGCGGGCCGCGTCGAGGTCATCGGGGGTCTTCACCGCGAGCGTCTGGACGCCCTTCAGGGCACGCTTGGCCAGACCGGTCAGCGTGCCACCGGGGCACACCTCGATCAGCGCGGTGACGCCCATCTCACGGAACGTCTCCATGCACAGGTCCCAGCGGACCGGGTTGGCGACCTGGCCGACGAGGCGCTCGATCACCTCGGCGCCGGTCGCGACCGCCTTGCCGTCACGGTTCGAGACGTACGTCAGCTTCGGGTCGGCGGGGGTGAGGTCCTTGACGGCCTCCTCCAGCTGGGCCACCGCCGGAGCCATGTGGTGCGTGTGGAAGGCGCCGGCGACCTTGAGGGCGACGACCTTGCGCACACCCTCGGGCTTGTCGGCCTCCAGCGTGGCCAGCTGCTCCTTGGTGCCGGCGGCCACGATCTGGCCCGCGCCGTTCACATTGGCAGGGGTCAGGCCGAGCTTCTCCAGGTGCGGGACGGTGACCTCGGGGTCGCCGCCCAGCAGCGCCGCCATGCCGGTCTCCGTGACGGCCGCGGCCTCGGCCATGGCGAGCCCGCGCCTGCGTACGAGGCGCAGCGCGTCGTCGTCACCGAGCACACCCGTGTACGCGGCGGCCGTGATCTCGCCGACGCTGTGTCCGGCGACCGCGCCCGGCGCGACGTCACCCAGTGCCGCGGCGGAGAGCAGACCGGCGGCCACCAGCAGCGGCTGGGCCACGGCGGTGTCACGGATCGCGTCCGCGTCGGCCTGCGTGCCGTAATGGGCAAGGTCGAGCCCGATGGCGTCCGACCAGGCACCGAGGCGGTCGGCCGCGCCGGGGAGGTCGAGCCAGGGGGTCAGGAAGCCGGGCGTCTGAGCGCCTTGGCCGGGAGCGACGAGTACGAGCACTCTCACACTCTCTCTTGTCGACGGCGTAAGCCGCCCGTGGGGACAGGGACGAAGAACGGCTGGGGGAATTGTAGAGGCCCGACAAAAGCACTAACTCTGGGGATCCCCATCGGCCAGACGCCCCAGGATGAGCGCGATCCGCAGAGTGAACGCGGAGCGCACATCGGACGGCGACCATCCGGTGACGTCAGTCACACGTCGAAGCCGGTAGCGCACGGTGTTCGGGTGGACGAAGAGCATCCGGGCCGCTCCTTCGAGGCTGCTCGCCTGCTCCAGATAGACGCTGAGCGTTTCCAGGAGCGCGGATCCCGCTTCCTCCAGTGGTCTGTAGATCTCCTCCACCAGCTGCTCGCGGGCCGCCGGATCACCGGCCATCGCGCGCTCGGGCAGCAGATCGTCCGCGAGGACGGGCCGCGGGGCGTCCTGCCAGGCCGCGCACGCCTTGAGCCCGGCGGCCGCGGCCTGCGCGGAACGCGTGGCGGCGAGCAGATCGGGAACGATCGGCCCCGCCACGACCGGACCGGCGGCATACGGCCCGATCAGCGCCTTCGCCACCGCCAGCGGATTGTCGCTGCCGCCCGCGATGACCACGAGCCGCGCGCCGAGCACACCGGTCAGGACCTGGAGCTTGGCATGCCGGGCGGCCCGGCGGATGGCCTCGACGGTCAGCTCGCTGTCACCGTCCGGGGCGGTGCCGAGCACCACGCAGACGTGCTCGGGGGAGTTCCAGCCGAGCGCGGCGGCACGGGAGACGGCGCCCTCGTCGGCCTCCCCGGACAGCACCGCGTTCACGACCAGCGATTCGAGCCGGGCGTCCCAGGCGCCGCGTGCCTCGGCGGCCTGCGCGTACACTTGCGCCGTCGCGAACGCGATCTCGCGGGCGTAGACGAGCAGCGCCTCACGCAGGACGGACTCGTCCCCCGGCGCCGCCACCTCGTCGATCGCGGACTCCATCACCTCGATCGTCGTCCGCACCATCTCCACGGTCTGGCGCAGCGTGATCGCCCTGGTCAGCTCGCGGGGGGCGGTGCCGAAGACGTCGGTGGAGATGGCCTGCGGGGCGTCCGGGTGCCGGAACCACTCGGTGAACGCGGCGATACCGGCCTGGGCGACCAGGCCGATCCAGGAGCGGTTCTCCGGCGGCATGGCCCGGTACCAGGACAGTGTCTCGTCCATGCGCGCGATGGCCTGCGCCGCGAGGCTCCCTGACGACTTCTCCAGCCGCTTCAGGGTCGCGGTGTGCGCGTGGGGGGTGCGGCGGTCCTGGCGGGGCCCGGCTCCCGGCTCCTGGGGGGAACCGGGCGGGGAACCCGGCCGGGACTCCTGGTGGTCTTCGTTCGCTGAGGGTTCGGGCACGGGGACAAGACTGCCTTATCGGGGCGGGCGCATGCGGGGCCGGGGCTAACGTGGGGTGCGTGATTGATGTACGGCGCTCCGGCGACCGGTACCGCGGCGGGGAGGCGGCGGCCGGCATCGAGTCCTTCCACGCCTTCTCCTTCGGTCCCCACTACGACCCCGACAACCTCCGCTTCGGCGCGCTCCTGGCCTGCAACGAAGAGCGCCTCGCGCCCGGCGCGGGCTTCGACGAACACCCGCACAGCCACACCGAGATCGTCACCTGGGTCGTCGAGGGCGAACTGACCCACCGCGACTCCACGGGTCACGAGTCCCTGGTCCGCCCCGGCGACCTCCAGCACCTGTCCGCGGCGGGCGGCGTCCGCCACGTGGAACGCAACGACGGCCGGGCTCCCCTCGTCTTCATCCAGATGTGGCTGGCCCCGCTCTCCCCGGGCGGCGACCCGTCGTACGCCGTCATCCACGGAATCGCCGACTCGACCCCGTACGAGATTCCCGGCGCGGGCGCCCTCCTGCACACCCGCCGCCTTTCCCCGAACGAACGAACCGCGCTGCCCGACTCCCCCTTCGCCTACCTCCACCTGGTGCGCGGTGAGGTACGGCTCGGTGAGGAGCGGTTGCGCGCCGGCGACGCGGCGCGGATCACCGCCGAAAGGGACCTGGAGGCGGTGGCCACGGGCGACGCGCCCGCGGAGCTGCTGGTGTGGGAGATGACGGGCGAGATGACGGGGACTAGCCCTCCGGGAGGCGGGTCCGCCTGGCGGGGCCGTGGAGCTGGACCACCGGGGGGCTGGACCACCCGGGGGGAGGCTGGACCACCGGTGGGCTGGGTGTCGGGGGTTGGCCCGTGCTCAACGCCCCCGCAGAGCCGCGCCCCCGCAGAGCCGCAGAGCCGCGGACCCGCAGAGCCGCGGGTCTTCAGAGCCGCGGGCCCTCAGAGCTCCCCGAGCACCGCGTCGGTGAACGCGGGCCACACCTCGACGGCCCAGGGTCCGAAGGGCCGATCGGTGAGGGCGACGCAGGCCGCCCCCGCCCCCGCCCCCGCGTCCGGGTCGACCCACAGGAACGTCCCGGCCTGCCCGAAGTGCCCGAACGTCCGAGGCGAGGACGAACTGCCCGTCCAGTGCGGCGCCTTGGAGCCCCGGATCTCGAACCCGAGCCCCCAGTCGTTGGGATTCTGATGCCCGTACCCCGGCAGCACACCCTTCAGCCCCGGGTACGTCACCGTCATCGCCGCCGCCACCGTCCGCGCGTCCAGCAGCCGAGGCGCCTGCACCTCCGCGGCGAACCGGACCAGATCATCGACGGTGGACACCCCGTCTTTGGCGGGTGAACCCCCGCCTTCCAGCGCCGTGGCGGTCATGCCGAGCGGCTCCAGCACGGCCTGCCGCAGATACTCCCCGAACGGAATGTCCGTCGCCTTGGCAATGTGATCCCCGAGCACCTCGAACCCCGCGTTGGAGTACAGCCGCCGCGTCCCCGGCGCCGACATCACCCGGTGCTCGTCGAAGGCGAGTCCACTGGTGTGCGCGAGCAGGTGCCGCACCGTCGACCCCTCGGGCCCGGCGGGCTCGTCGAGCTCGACCGCGCCTTCCTCGTACGCCACCAGCACCGCGTACGCCGCGAGGAGCTTGGTGACCGAGGCGAGGGCGAAGCGGTGGTCCGTCGGGCCGTGCGTTCCGGCGACCGTCCCGTCCGCACGGACGACAGCGGCGGCAGCGGTGGGCACCGGCCAGTTCTCGATCATCCCCAAGCTCTGCATGTCCAAGAGCCTAATTCCTCTCCGCTGAACGCCGTCACGACAGGTGGCCGTCAGCGGCCAGGGCCGTCTTTCTCCCTAATCCACTTGCTTGGAGCGCACTCCAACCTTCTAGCGTGAGGGGCATGACGGTGATGGAGACCACGCCCGCGCCAGCCCGCCCGGCCCGTCCTGCCCGGAGGGCCGACCCCTGCGCACCGGCACCCGCCGGGCTCCGGCGCCCGGACGGTGAGGACCACTACACGATCAGCGAGGTGGCCGCCTTCACCGGCCTCACCGCCTACACCCTGCGCTGGTACGAGCGGATCGGCCTGATGCCCCACATCGACCGCTCCCACACGGGCCAGCGCCGCTACCGCAACCGCGACCTGGACTGGCTGGCCTTTGTCGGCAAGCTCCGCCTGACCGGGATGCCGGTGGCGGACATGGTCCGCTACGCGGAGCTGGTCCGCGAGGGCCAGCACACCTTCCCCGACCGCCAGGCGCTGCTGGAACGCACCCGGCACGACGTCCGCTCCCGCATCGCCGAATTGCAGGACACCCTCGCGGTCCTCGACTACAAGATCGACACGTACGCCGGCGCCCACAGGGCTTCGGAAGGCCCCTGAGCCCGCCTTGCGCAAGGCTTCGGGGAGTGCTGCCGCTGGGCTGACGCAGAACTTCGGCGAGTGCTGCCGCCCGGCTGGCGCACGGCTTCGGCGAGGCCCCGGAGTCGTTCACGCCAGGCCCAGGGCGAATATCGCGAACCCGGCCGCCAGGACCCCGGCGAGCGCCCGCCTCACGTGGCTCGCCCGCTGCCATGGCGCCTCGAAGCCTCGGGCGTACCGGCCTATGAGGACCAGCAGTGCCGCGAGCACCGGGAGCCACGCGATCCGAGCCGCTGTCCAGCCCAGTGTGTCGGGGCCCGTGGTCAGCCCCGGCACCGCGCCGAGGAAGGAGCCGGGCACGGCCGCGGCCAGCAGCGCCGTCTGGTGCCAGCACAGGATCGTCATCGCCGACAGGTTGATCACGACGACCGGCGCCCACAGAGCCGGCCTGCGCAGCAGTCGGCCGATGCGGTCCCGCAACAGGATCGCCGCCCCGCTCTGCGCGGCGGCCAGCGCGAGGACCAGCAGCGACGGCGGATGCGAGTTCGTGCGGGCCTCTCCGGGGACGCCGACCATCGACGCCGGGTAGTGGAAGACGAGGAGCAGGGCGGCGAAGAGAGCGCTGCCGCCGGCCAGCAGGAGCCGGGCCCCGCGCCGGCTCAGCTTCTTCTCGCCCCAGGCGACCCCCAACTGGTAGGCGAACATCCAGCCCGGCAGCAGATTCAACAGCGAGAGCCAGGAAGGCATGGCCTCCGCGAACGGCCCGTAGCGCAGAAAGTCCACGACGGCGACCGCCCCGAGCAGGGGCAGCGCGGCCCATGCCCCCAGCCGCTCCACCGCCTGTATGCACCAGGGGGTGAGCGCCGTGATGACTGTGTAGACACCCACGAACCACAGGGGCTGTATCACCAGCGTGGACGCCGTGCGCAACGTCGTACCCGGCACTCCCAGCGTGTGCAGCACCAAGAGCAGCGCGGCCCAGACCGCCGTCACGCCCAGGACCGGCCGGCCCAGCCGTGCCACGCGTCCGCGCAGCCAGGCGCCCGTCGTCCGGCCGCGTGCCACCGCCCGCCGGTACGACAGCGCGGAGGCATGGCCGCCCACGAGGAAGAAGATGCCCAGCATCTGGAGCACCCAGCTGAGCGGTGCGAAGAAGCCGAAGGAGGTCAGCGGGCTCGCGTTGTGCAGCGCGCCGCCGGAGTCGAGGGTGAAGCCGCCCAGGAGCCAGTGCCCGGTCGGCACGGCGAGCAGCGCCAGGGCGCGCAGCCCGTCTATGGACCGGTCGCGGTGGGCAGGGGTCTGGGCGTCGATGGCGGCTGCCGTTCCGCGCACGCGTTGCAGGAGGGGGAGGCTCATGTCCGTGCTCCGATGGTCCGGGCGGCGGGACCGGCCCCGCCCGCGATGCGGGCGAAGGCGCGCAGGGAGTCCGTGCCGGGGGTGAAGTAGCCGGTGTGGCCTTCGGCTCGCTCGGCGGGGACGCGTCGGGCGCCGAAGTCGGGGGACGTCGGGTCCTGCCCGTGGCCGAGGCCGAACAGCTCGACGTTCGGCACCTTGCCGATCCAGTCGCTGTCGTCCTTGGCCGCCCAGACGCGGGCGTCGGTGTGCAGGTCGGCCACGCTGTCCGCCCGCATGCCGGGTGAGCCGAGCACCACCAGGTCGGCGGCGGCGAGGCGAGGCGCTGCCAGGCCGCACACCACCGAGCCGTAGCTGTGGCAGAACACGGCGGGTCTCGGGGCGCCCGTCGCCGTCAGGCCCTGGGTGAAGCGTGCGAGCCGGGGCGCCCCGGCTTCGGCGAGGCGGCCGGTGGCGGCGTCGGGGCCGAGACCGACCGGGGTGGTGTACCCCACCCAGGCCACCACGGCCGTGCGCCCGTCGGCCGCCGCGTACAGGGAGCGGCCCATGCCGGCCGGCGTGCCGTACTCGTCCTTGGCACGGTCGAAGGTGCTCAGGTCGATGTCGGAGCCCGGCACGACGACGGCGACGTGCCGGGCCTTATCCAAGTCGCCGTATACCTCCGCCACTTGGCCCCGGCCTCGCGGGTCGAACGCCAGTATCTGGCGTCCGGGGGCGAGCAATTCGTCGTAGCGGACGCTCAGGGCACGGGCCCGTTCGCGGTCCTGCGCCGTCAGCTCGGCGTCGGTCGACCGGCGCCGCTCGCGCGCCCGCTCGGCCTTGAGGGAGCGGGCATTGGCTTCGTACCGGAGGGCTACCGGAGCTCCGTCGAGGTTGCCGACGACCGAGGGGTGCCGCGTCACCAGCTCGTGGCGTCGGGCGGCGCTCAACGCGTCGAAGAACGAGGCGACCCGCGTGGGGGAGGCGGTCGCGGGATCCGGCAGCCGCACCCCCAAGGAATGGTCCGCGCGCCAGGAAGCCGTGCCCGGTGGCGGGCCCGTGAGCGGCTGCTGTTCAGTGCCGACGGTCCAACCCGCCGTACCCGCCACGACCGTCGTCGTGAGCGCGGCGGCGACCAGCGCCCTCTTGCTCCGTGCTTTCCAGGACCGAATCCGCATGGCCGGTCTCCCTCCCCGCTTCGTGGCGCGCTGTGGCCTGACGCAGCGAAAGGTAGGGAGACGGTGTGCGACGGCACGTCACACCGAGGAGCCAACTCGCAGGTGATACCGGGGTATGCGGGCTGTGCGGGGGTGATACCGAGGTAGGGGGTGGGCTACTGCCCGCCCGGCGTGACCAGGCCCGACTCATAGGCGAAGATCACGGCTTGGGCGCGGTCCCGCAGCCCCAACTTGCCGAGCACCCGGCCGATATGGGTCTTCACCGTCTGCTCCGCGAGCACCAGGCGCTCGGCGATCTCCTGGTTGGACAGGCCGCGCGCGATCAGCACCAGTACCTCGGTCTCACGCGGCGTCAGGCCGTTGAGCTGAAGCGACTGGTCCTTGCGCGGGGCGGGACGCTGCTTCGCGAAGTCAGCGATCAGCCGCCGGGTCACCGAAGGGGCGAGCAGCGCCTCACCGGAGGCCACCACGCGGACGGCCGAGATCAGGTCCGCGGGCGGGGCGTCCTTGAGGAGGAACCCGGAGGCTCCGGCACGCAGCGCTTCGTATACATAGTCGTCCACGTCGAACGTGGTGAGCATGAGCACCTTCGGCAGGTGCACCACTCCCGGTGGCGGGTTCAGCAGGGCGCGGGCCGCGGCGAGTCCGTCCATCTCCGGCATGCGGACGTCCATGAGGACGACATCGGGATGGGTGCTGCGGCTGACCTCGACGCCCTTCTTGCCGTCCGGTGCCTCACCCACGACGTCGATGTCGCTCTGCGCCGCCAGGAGGGCGGCGAATCCGGCGCGCACCATGGCCTGGTCGTCGACGATGATCACGCGGATGGTCATGCGGTGCCGGAGCCCTTCGGGAGGAGGGGGAGACGGGCGGCGACGCGGAAGCCGCCGTCGGGCAGCGGTCCGACATCGACCGTGCCGCCGACCAACCGTACGCGCTCGCGCATGCCGACGAGTCCGTGACCCGTGCCGGTGCCTTCCAGGGGGGCGGGCGGCTCCTTGGACGGGCCGTTGACCACGAGGATCAGGAGGTTCTCGTCGTCCAGACTGAGCGTGATCTCGGTGCGGGCGCCCGGTGCGTGACGCATCACGTTCGACAGGGCCTCCTGCACGATGCGGTACGCGGAGAGGTCCACGGCCGGTGACACGTTGGCCAGGTGTGTGAGGATCGCCAGCTCCGGGCGGGACAGGTCGATCGGTATGCCGGCCCGCACCGTGGCCTCGACCAGGTGCGGCAGGCGGTCGAGGCCCGGCTGGGGTGCGCGCTCGCCGTGCACACCCTCGCTGCGCAGCACCGCAAGCAGTCGCCGCATCTCGGTGAGGGACTCCCGGGCGCTCGCCGCTATGCTCGCGAACTCCTCGCGCGCCGCCTCGGGAAGGCCGTCGAGGCGGTAGGGCGCGGAGTCCGCCTGGACCGTGATGACCGACATGTGGTGGGCGACGACGTCGTGCAACTCACGGGCGATGCGGGCCCGTTCCTCAAGGAGGGTGCGCTGGGAGCGCTCGGCCTCGCTGATCGTCTCCTGCTCGACGAGCCTGCGCCGGGCGTCGCCGCGCTCACGCAGCAGGGCGCCGAGCAGCAGCACGGCCCCGCTGAGCACGATCAGCAGCACGCCGGTGTCCTGGCCGCCGTCACTGCGGAATGCCCCGAGCACCAGCCCGGCGACCACGGTCACCAGCCAGACCCCGAGCAGTGTGCGGCGGGTCTCCCTCAGGGACAGCGCACAGCAGAGGACCACATACCCCACGACGATCATGGGGGTCCATGGTCCTGGCCGGTCCGGGTTCGAGGCTGTCGTGATGATCGCGCCCGTGACATCGGCGACGATCACGATCCACCACGCAGGGAGCGGCCGGGTGACCGCGAGGAACAGCGGGGCGGCCTGGGCGACTCCCAGGGCACCGGCGAGGCCGCCACCCACCCCATAGTCATGCGTCAGCACTTGGACGGTGACCGGGATGAGGGTGGCGACGAAGCCCAGCGCGATCAGGTGGGGCAGCATCCGCACCCAGCGTTTGGGGGCGCTCGCCAACAGTGGCTCGGTCGAGTCCGCGGGTGTCGAGAGCGAGGCCCCCGCCGTCCGCAGACCGTCCAGGACCGCCGCGGTCGTACGCCGGAGGCCGGCCCCGTGCCCACCCGGCTCGTCGGCCGGGCGGTCGGGGCCCTGATCGGGAGGTGTCGTCGCGCTGCTCATAGCCTGATCAGCGTAGGCATCGAGCACCCCCCGTGCCGTCATACCGGGGAGCTGGACCGGGCCTCATACCCAGGTATCACCACCACCCCGCGGGCGGCGCCGGTGGGGCGCGCGATCACAGCTCGGCCAGCAGCTCGGTCTTCTTCGTCGTGAATTCCTCGTCCGTGAGCAACCCCGCCTGATGCAGCTCGCCCAGGTGCCGGATGCGCTCCGCGATGTCCGCGGGATCGCGCCGGACGGCCGACGCGGGCGTGGCCCCGACACCGTCGCACGTCAGGGCCGGGGGACGCGAGGCCCGGATCGCCGCGAGGATCGACGCGGCGAACGGCAGCGACTCGTGGACCGGGCCGTACCCGAGGCCGAAGACGACGGCCGCCGGGTCTTGGTCGGCCTGCGCGGGCTGTGCCACCGGGGAGTCACGGCGCAGCAGCCGCAGATGGCCCTCGAAGACCTCCGGGGAGCGCCACTCGATGCCACTCAGATCCGTGACGGCGAAACTCTGGTCACCGGCCTTCCACTTGGCCGACGAGGCGCCCGTCCAGAACCACCGGAAGGACACCAGCTTGCCGTCGAAGGACGCCTTGCCGTCGTACGCCTTGAACTGAAGGGGAGCTTCGGGGGCAGGCACCAGATAGCGATCCGGTGGCCCGCCGTCGTCCGAAGGGAGCTGGGCCCGCAGCTCGTCCGCGTAGTACTCCGCGAGCGTCTCGCGCTCGGCGGGCAGCACCAAGCGGTACGGGTCGCAGCCGTCCTTGAGCTGGCCCGCCGCCGCCTCCATCAGAGGATCGGCGCCAGGTCTCGGCACGGCATGAAGAACGACGGTCCCGCGTTTCCCGGGGGAGAGTGTCACCGCTGCGATCGCCTCGTGCGGGATGCGCCGTTCGCCGAGCGTTTGGTAGAGCCTCGGCGTGCGGATTCCCCGTTCGAAGCGGATGAGCACGGAGTCGGACTCGAACTCCCAGGCGGCATGAAATCCGGCCAGTACGTCACCCATGCGGCTCATCGTAGGCGGCACGCGCGCCTCCGTCCCTCCCGCGGCGTGCCGCTGTTTCGTCGATTTCTACGCGCGTCAGGCCGCCGCCTCGCCGGAAAGGCCCTTCCGGCAGACATCGTCCCCGCTCGCGCAGCGCACCTTGTCGTACGAACCCGTGCCGATCTCGGCGAAATTGCGCAGACTCTCCGTGCCCGGTTCGAAGTAGCCGGTGTGGCCCGCCGCACCCTCCGCGGACAGCACCCGCGCGCCGAAACCGCCGGACACCGGGTCGGCGCCGTGACCGAGCCCGCCGACCTCCATGTAGGGCACATCCTGAATCCAGTCGTCGCTGTCCCGTGCGGCCCAGATCCGAGCGCGCGTGCCCAACTGCGAGGCCCTGTCGGCCCGCATGCCGGGACTGCCCGCGACCGCGATGTCGGTGACGCGCGAGGGCAGGGTCCGCGCGGCCACACCGCACACCACGGAGCCGTAGCTGTGGCAGTACAGCGCGACGGGCGAGCGCCCGGGGAGCGCCCGCACCATGGAGTCGAGGCGTGCGGCCCCGCTCTCGGCGCGCATGGCCGTGGCCGCGTCGACGCCGATGCCCACGGGCGCGGTGTAGTCGGCCCAGGCGATCACGGCGGTACGGGCGCGTGGGTTCACGGCGTGCTCCGCGCGGTAGAGCGCCTTGGCCATGCCGACCGGCGCCGAATACTTGCGGAACGTCCGCTCGAAGGTCAGCACGTTGGTGTCGACGCCGGGCACCACGACAGAGACCCGGCGGGCCTTGTCGAGGTCTCCGAAGACCTCGGCCATGCGCCCGGAGCCCATGGGGTCGAAGGCGAGGACCTGGCGCTCGGGGCGCATCATGACCCCGAACCGCTTCATTCTGCGCTCGGCATCCTGCTGCCCCAGGGGGGAGAGGCGTTTGTCGCGCATACGTTCCCGCTCGACCTTGCGGGCCTGCCCGAGGGCGATGCGGTTCGCGCGATAACGCAGTTCGGCGGGCGCACCGTTCATGTTGCCGACCGCGAGGGGGTAGCGGCCGGCGAGTCGGTTGCGCTGCTTGGTGTCGAGCGAGGCGAAGAAGTGGCTGAGCCGCGCGGCGGGAGCGTCAGGATCGGGCAGTGCCCGCCCGTCGATGCTCCCGCGCTCCCAGGCGGAGAGTGCGGCTTCGAGAGGCGATGCGTCGCCCTTGTTGTTCCGCACGGCGGTCCAGCCCGTGGTCGCCAGCATGACGAACACGACGGCCAGCGCGAGCAGAGCACGCCAGGCGTTGAGTTGCGGGGATGAGTCGAAGGAAGTCACTGCGGAACACCCTAGGAGAACCCAGATGCATACCGTGCATCGCGTGATGCAGATCACGTTTCCGGAGGGCTGATTGAGGCACGGCGGGCACATGTGGAAGCACTTCGTCACGCTCTGTACGTGGATTATGCACCTTTACGCGATACGCGCCCGTGTAGCGGAGGGCATCTGATCGCTTGCTCAACGTGAGCGCGACTCGCGCTGGTTGATGCCGGTCCTGCACCGGCGCGGGCCCGAGGAGATCGAGGTACCGCTCGGTGGGCTCGTGGGTCGACTCCACGCCGGCGACCTCGGCCGTGCCCCGCGGTCGGCCCGTCACGCGCATCACGCCGCTGAACGCCGCCTCGGCCACGTGCGGTCCGGATTTCAGGGCATAGGGCGCACCGCGTGTCGGCGGGCGGCCGCTCGGCGGCAAAGTCAGGGAAAGCCCCTCAGGGACATTCCGGGGGGCTTTCGCCTATCCGGGTGACGCACATTCGTACCCCTTCCGATGGCGTGGTCGGCCGGTCCAGAGTTCAGACACGAGATCCGCACGACGCGGACAACTGAGCCACACCGCACGGGGGTTGAACACATGCGTACGACCATGCCCACGACCGTCATCGCCGCCGCACTGGCCGCGGTGATCCTTTCGCCCACGCACGTCTCGGCCGCCGCCCCGCCGACGCTCCGCGGATGCGGGCCCGGCGAGCTCTGCCTCTGGGGAAAGGCACAGTTCAAGGGAGCGCGACACACCTACGAGTTGTCCAAGATCGACATCGAGAGCTGTGTCGCGCTGCCGGAGGGGGGCAGCGCGCAAGCCCTCGCCAACCGCACCGGGCGGCCCGTCACCACCTACCAATCAGCGGAGTGCGGCGAGACCGGGGAGTTCAACACGTATCCGGGCAGCGGCACCTGGGTGCCCGAATCCCCTTACCGGGTGCGGGCCTTCAAGGTCTGGGAGCGCTGAAGCGGGGTACCCGCGGTCTCGAGCCGAACCGGCTGACACAAGGAGTGATGATGGCGGGCTTCGGACACGCCACGCGCGAGCACCCTCGCTCACGCGGCCGTACGTGGTCGCGGAGCGGGCCGGACCGCGCGACGCTCGGGATAGCAGGGGCCATCTGCGCGATCGCCGGGTTCTTCGTGCTGGGGATCATCCTCGGCCCCATGGCGATCGTGTGCGGCCGGCTCGCCCTGGGCCGCAGTCGGGCCGGTGCCCACCCGGCACCGGCCCTGGTCGCCTTAGTCCTGGGCGCGATCGACACCGTCCTCGCGCTCCTGTGGATATCCGGGGCGACCACGATGAACGGCGTGCTCTGACAGGGCCGGCCCGCCCTGGCTCAGCACATCCCCGTCCCGCCGAGAGGCTCCGTCCGCCCGGCGGAGCCCTCGGCGGGCGCGGGACGGGGCGCTGGGCCCGGTTCGCCGGCTGTGGATCCTGGGCCGGAGTCCAGGCCTGCGCCCGAGCCTGATCCCGGGCCGAAGCCCCGGTCCGCGTCCGAGCCCGACACCGCCGCCTCCGCCGAGGAACCCGCCACCGCCGAGAAATTCGCCCCCGATGTCGAACCCGGCGTCGGCCCCGCCCCGGAAAGCGCCGTCACCTGCTCCCGCAGGGCCTTCACCTCCGCCGTCAACGCCTCGATCGCGGCGGTCTGGCGCCGCTCCTCGATGTCGTCCTTCTCGAACCTGGCGATGAACCACGCCGCGATGTTCGCGGTGACCACACCGAGGAGGGCGATGCCCGACAGCATCAGCCCGACTGCCAGCACCCTGCCGAGCCCCGTCGTCGGAGCGTGATCACCATAGCCGACGGTCGTCATGGTGGTGAAGGACCACCACACCGCGTCACCCAGCGTCTTGATGTTCCCGTCCGGGGAGTCCCGCTCCACGGAGAGCACCGCCAGGGAACCGAACATCAGCAGGCCCACCACCGAACCCACGACATACGTCGTCAGCGTGATCTGCGACGCCATGCGGGCTCGCCGGCCGACGAGCATCAGCGTGGAGACGAGCCGCAGCAACCGCAGCGGCTGGATCATCGGAAGGAGGACAGCACACAGGTCGAGCCAGTGCGTGCGGACGAAAAGCCGCCGCTGATCGGTGAGGAGAAGACGTACGAGGTAGTCGACGGCGAACGCACCCCAGACGACCCACTCCACGATCGTGCAGGTCTTCGTGACGGTCCGGCTCGCGTCGGGCAGCACGATCGGCACGGCGTAGGCGAGGGCGAACGCCACCGCGAGCGCGAGGAGAGGGCGCTGGGTGCGCCGCTCCCAACGGATCTGTGCCGGTAGTCGCTTCATGGGCGCATCGTAGGAAACGCCGGGGGGCGACAGGGCCTGTGCCCCGCCGCCCCCCGGATGGGACGTGCGCTACGCGTCGCCCCCGGCCGGGCCGGGGTCGGCGGCCGCGACGTCGAGGAGCTGGTAGCGGTCGATCGCCTGCTTCAGGACGGAGCGGTCGATCTTGCCCTCGCGGGCCAGCTCGGTCAGCACGCCGACCACGATCGACTGGGCGTCGATGTGGAAGAAGCGGCGGGCCGCGCCACGCGTGTCGGCGAAGCCGAAGCCGTCCGCGCCGAGCGACTGGTAGGTGCCGGGCACCCAGCGGGAGATCTGGTCCGGGACGCTCCGCATCCAGTCGGAGACGGCCACGAACGGGCCCTCGGCGCCGGACAGCTTCCGCGTCACGTACGGGACGCGCTGCTCCTCCTCGGGGTGCAGGAGGTTGTGGCGCTCCACGTCCACGGCCTCGCGGCGCAGTTCGTTCCACGAGGTGGCCGACCAGACGTCCGCCTTGACGTTCCACTCGGAGGCGAGGATCTGCTGGGCCTCGACCGCCCACGGGACGGCGACACCGGAGGCGATGATCTGGGCGGGGATGGCGCCCTGCTCGCCCGACTTGAAGCGGTAGATGCCCTTGAGGATGCCTTCGGCGTCCACGTTCTCCGGCTCGGCCGGGTGCTGGATGGGCTCGTTGTAGACGGTGAGGTAGTAGAAGACGTCCTCACTGTCCGGGCCGTACATCCGGCGCAGGCCGTCCTTGACGATGTGCGCGAGCTCGTAACCGAAGGCGGGGTCGTAGGCGACGCAGGCCGGGTTGGTCGAGGCGAGCAGCTGCGAGTGGCCGTCGGCGTGCTGGAGGCCCTCACCGGTCAGCGTCGTACGGCCGGCGGTCGCGCCGAGGACGAAACCGCGCGCCAGCTGGTCGGCCATCTGCCAGAACTGGTCACCGGTGCGCTGGAAACCGAACATCGAGTAGAAGACGTACACCGGGATGAGCGGCTCGCCATGGGTGGCGTAGGCCGAGCCCGCGGCGATCAGGGAGGCGGTGCAGCCCGCCTCCGAGATGCCGTCGTGCAGCATCTGGCCCGTGGGCGACTCCTTGTAGGCAAGGAGGAGCTCCCGGTCCACGGCTTCGTACTGCTGGCCGAGCGGGTTATAGATCTTCGCGCTCGGGAAGAACGCGTCCATGCCGAAGGTGCGGTACTCGTCGGGGGCGATCAGCACGAAGCGCTTGCCGATCTCCTTGTCCCGCATGAGGTCCTTGAGGATGCGGACGAACGCCATGGTGGTGGCGATCGACTGCTGACCCGAGCCCTTCTTCGCAGCCGCGTACGCCTTGTCCTCGGGGAGCTGGAGGGGCTTGGCGCGCACGACGCGGGTCGGGACGTAGCCGCCCAGGCCCTGGCGGCGGTCGTGCATGTACTGGATCTCTTCCGAGTCCCGGCCCGGGTGGTAGTACGGCGGGGCGCCGCTCTCCAGCTGCTTGTCCGTGATCGGGATGTGCAGACGGTCGCGGAAGCGCTTGAGGTCGTCGACCGTCAGCTTCTTCATCTGGTGCGTGGCGTTGCGGCCCTCGAAGTTCGGGCCGAGGGTCCAGCCCTTGACCGTCTGGGCGAGGATCACCGTCGGCTGGCCCTTGTGGGCCTTGGCCGCCGCGTACGCCGCGTAGACCTTCTTGTGGTCGTGACCGCCGCGGCCCAGGTGCAGGATCTGTTCGTCGGTCATGTTCTCGACCATGGCGCGCAGGCGGTGGTCGTCGCCGAAGAAGTGCTCGCGGATGTAGGCGCCGGTCTCGGTGGCGTACGTCTGGAACTGGCCGTCGGGCGTGGTGTTCAGCTTGTTGACCAGGATGCCGTCCCGGTCCTGGGCGAGCAGCGGGTCCCAGCTGCGGTCCCAGACCAGCTTGATGACGTTCCAGCCGGCGCCGCGGAACTGCGACTCCAGCTCCTGGATGATCTTGCCGTTGCCGCGTACCGGCCCGTCGAGGCGCTGGAGGTTGCAGTTGACGACGAACGTGAGGTTGTCCAGGCCCTCGCGGGCGGCGATGGAGAGCTGGCCGAGCGACTCGGGCTCGTCCATCTCGCCGTCACCGAGATACGCCCAGACGTGCGACTTGGAGGTGTCGGCGATGCCGCGCGCCTCCATGTAGCGGTTCATCCGCGCCTGGTAGATCGCGCCGAGCGGGCCGAGGCCCATGGAGACCGTCGGGAACTCCCAGAAGTCCGGCATCAGCCGGGGGTGGGGGTAGGAGGACAGGCCGTGGGGCGCCTTGGACTTCTCCTGGCGGAACGCGTCGAGCTGCTGCTCCGTGAGCCGGTCGAGGAGGAAGGCGCGGGCGTAGATACCGGGGGAGGCGTGTCCCTGGAAGAAGATCTGGTCGCCGCCGTCGCCCTCGTCCTTGCCGCGGAAGAAGTGGTTGAAGCCCACGTCGTAGAGGGAGGCGGAGGAGGCGAAGGTGGCGATGTGGCCGCCGACGCCGATGCCGGGGCGCTGGGCACGCGAGACCATCACCGCCGCGTTCCAGCGGGTCGCGTTCAGGACCTTGCGTTCGATTTCCTCGTTGCCGGGGAAGAACGGCTCGTCCTTGGTGGCGATCGTGTTGACGTAATCCGTACTGCGCATCTCGGGAACGGCCACGCGCTTCTCGCGGGCGCGCTCGATCAACCGGAGCATCAGGTAGCGGGCTCGCTCACGGCCGCGCTCGTCGACCGCGGCATCGAGGGAGTCCAGCCACTCCTGGGTCTCCTCGGGATCGAAGTCCGGGACCTGGCTCGGCAGGCCGCCAATGATGATCGGGTTGCGATCGGATCCGGAAGCCACGCTGTTCCTTCGCTGTTGGGGCTTGCACCTGTGTCGCCTGGGTCGTACCTGGCCTTGTACCGCTCCCCATCGTGTACCCGACTGACGCGAACGTCATCTCTACCGAGAGGTAACCGAGACGTGCACCTGGCGGTCCCTGGGGTAGGCTCGACCAAATCGCAACGATACGCCCATCCTGCCTAGCCGCTTCGCAGAGCCGTTCGGTCCGTACGGATGAGGCGGCAGTTGCGGCGACACGGCCGGGAACGTCACCGTTTCGGCGGTCTCGGCGGCCGGGTACTTGCGCGATCCGTCCCGCCCGTGTGGACTACGGCCAACGCCCCGCGCACGCGCGTGGCTGAAGGCATTCCCGAAAAACATGATCAGGAGGCAATCCGTGAGCGCGACCGCGGACCACGCGGAGACGAACCTTGCCGTAAGGCTTGGTTTCCAGCCCGACCAGGTGGTCCAGGAGATCGGCTACGACGACGACGTCGACCAGGAGCTCCGCGAGGCCATCGAGGAGGCCACTGGCACTGAGCTCGTCGACGAGGACTACGACGACGTGGCTGATGCCGTGGTGCTCTGGTTCCGTGAGGACGACGGGGACCTGACTGATGCGCTGGTGGATGCCATCGCGTACATGGAGGAAGGCGGCCAGATCCTGCTGCTGACTCCGAAGACCGGCCGTGACGGCTACGTCGAGCCGAGCGACATCGGTGAGGCGGCCACCACCGCGGGCCTGTCCCAGACCAAGAGCATCAACGCCGGCAAGGACTGGAGCGGTACCCGCCTGGTCACGCCCAAGGCGGCAGCGAAGAAGCGCTAGCCACGCGCGCCGAGCCGCGAACCCAGCAGAGACAGCCGTGAGGCCCCCGCCGACACCAACCGTCGGCGGGGGCCTCACGCATGTACGGAACGCATATGCGACATCTGCGGTCCGCGGGCCCGAAAGGCGTAGATCGACGGACGTAGGGTGGGTGTCACCCGAACGGCCCCACCCGAGGGGCCCCGTCGAAGGGATGCGTAGTCATGGCGCTCGCTGGAATCGCGACCGGCACCAAGGCCCCGGAGTTCGAGCTCAAGGACAACCACGGCCGGACCGTGAGGCTCTCCGACTTCCGCGGCGAGAAGAACGTGGTGCTGCTCTTCTACCCGTTCGCGTTCACCGGCGTGTGCACGGGCGAGCTGTGCGCGCTCCGCGACGAGCTGCCGAAGTTCGTCAACGACGACACCCAGCTGCTCGCCGTCTCCAACGACTCCATCCACACGCTGCGCGTCTTCGCCGAGCAGGAGGGCCTGGAGTACCCGCTGGTCTCCGACTTCTGGCCGCACGGCGAGGTCTCGCGCGCGTACGGCGTCTTCGACGAGGAGAAGGGCTGCGCGGTGCGCGGCACCTTCATCATCGACAAGGAGGGCGTCGTGCGCTGGAGCGTCGTCAACGGCCTGCCCGACGCGCGTGACCTGAACGAGTACGTCAAGGCCCTCGAAACGCTCTGATCCGGCCGCCGGATCCGGTCGGCCCTGTCGGCTCCGGTCAACCCCTGGTTTTCTCAGGGGCGACACCCTGTGATTCTTCAGGTGCAGAGCCTGTGGCGGCCGGGAACCGGTCACTAGGATCCACTCGTTGATCCGAATGCAACGCAACGCTTGGGGCTCCCCGCCCCTGGACACCAATTGGGAGGACTCGTGGGAGTCAGCCTCAGCAAGGGCGGCAACGTATCGCTGAGCAAGGAGGCACCCGGCCTGACCGCGGTTCTGGTCGGCCTCGGCTGGGACGTCCGCACCACCACCGGTACGGACTTCGACCTCGACGCCAGCGCCATCCTGACGAACGCGGAGGGCAAGGTCAGCAGTGACCAGAACTTCGTTTTCTTCAACAACCTGAAGAGCCCCGACGGCTCCGTCGAGCACACCGGTGACAACACCACCGGTGAGGGCGAGGGCGACGACGAGGTGATCAAGGTCGACCTGGCCTCGGTCCCCGCGGACGTCGAGAAGATCGTCTTCCCGGTCTCCATCTACGACGCCGAGACGCGTCAGCAGTCGTTCGGCCAGGTCCGCAACGCGTTCATCCGCGTCGTGAACCAGGCGGGCGGCGCGGAGATCGCGCGGTACGACCTCTCCGAGGACGCCTCGACGGAGACCGCCATGGTTTTCGGCGAGCTGTACCGCCACGGCGCCGAGTGGAAGTTCCGCGCGGTCGGCCAGGGTTACGCCTCGGGCCTGCGCGGCATCGCGCAGGACTTCGGCGTCAACGTCTGAGCCGAGCAGCCTCCGCCTTGTCGTCCGGCGCCGCACACGCATGAGGTGCGGCGCCGGACGTGCTCACCACCGTGTGTCCCCGTCCGTTCGGGGGCACTCTCGTCACTCAGGGGAGGACCACGAACATGGGCGTCACACTCGCCAAGGGAGGCAACGTCTCCCTCTCCAAGGCCGCACCGAACCTCACCCAGATCCTGGTCGGCCTCGGCTGGGACGCGCGTTCCACCACCGGCGCCCCCTTCGACCTCGACGCCAGCGCTCTCCTGTGCGCGGCGGGCAAGGTCCTCGGTGACGAGTGGTTCGTCTTCTACAACAACCTGAAGAGCCCCGACGGCTCCGTCGAACACACTGGCGACAACCTCACCGGTGAGGGCGACGGCGACGACGAGTCGCTCCTGGTCGACCTCTCCAAGGTCCCGGCCCACTGCGACAAAATCATCTTCCCGGTGTCGATTCATGACGCCGACCATCGCGGGCAGGCTTTCGGTCAGGTCTCCAACGCGTTCATCCGGGTGGTGAACCAGGCGGACGGACAGGAGCTCGCTCGCTACGACCTCAGCGAGGACGCCTCGACGGAGACCGCGATGATCTTCGGTGAGGTGTACCGGTACGGAGGAGAGTGGAAGTTCCGTGCCGTCGGCCAGGGGTACGCGTCGGGCCTGCGAGGCATCGCTCTAGACTTCGGGGTCAACGTTTCGTAAAGCCGGGGACCGGCGCGGGGGAGACCGCCAAACGGGAGCCCGTACACACACGATTGGGTAACCAGTGATTCTGAAAACCTTCGGCTGGTCGTTCGCGGTGACCGCGCTCGGCCTTGTCGCCGCGGTGCTCTACGGGGGGTGGGCAGGATTTGGTGTCGTCGCGATCCTGTCCATCCTCGAGATCTCGCTGTCCTTCGACAACGCGGTGGTCAACGCCGGAATCCTGAAGAAGATGAGTGCCTTCTGGCAGAAGATCTTCCTCACCATCGGTGTCCTGATCGCGGTCTTCGGCATGCGGCTGGTCTTCCCCGTCGTGATTGTCGCCATCAGTGCCAAGACCGGCCCGATCGAGGCGGTGCGCCTCGCGCTCAACGACAAGGACCGGTACCAGCAGCTGGTCACTGACGCTCACCCGTCGATCGCCGCCTTCGGTGGCATGTTCCTCCTGATGATCTTCCTCGACTTCGTCTTCGAGGACCGTGACATCAAGTGGCTGGGCTGGATCGAGCGTCCGCTCGCCAAGCTCGGCAAGGTCGACATGCTGTCGGTCTGCATCGCGCTCATCGTGCTCCTGATCACCGCCATGACCTTCGCCACCCAGGCCCACCAGCACGGCGGCGTCCATGTGGACAAGGCGCAGACGGTCCTGATCTCCGGTATCGCGGGACTCATCACCTATCTCGTGGTGGGCGGCCTCTCCGGCTACTTCGAGAACAAGCTGGAGGAAGAGGAGGAGCGCGAGCACGAGGCCGAGGAAGAGGCCAAGAAGACCGGCAAGCAGGTGTCCGCCGTCGTGATGGCGGGCAAGGCCGCGTTCTTCATGTTCCTCTACCTGGAGGTCCTGGACGCGTCGTTCTCCTTCGACGGCGTCATCGGTGCCTTCGCCGTCACCAATGACATCGTGCTGATGGCGCTCGGCCTCGGCATCGGCGCCATGTACGTCCGGTCGCTCACCGTCTACCTGGTCCGCCAGGGCACCCTCGACGACTACGTCTACCTGGAGCACGGCGCGCACTACGCGATCGGTGCCCTCGCCGTGATCCTCCTCGTCACCATCCAGTACGAGATCCACGAGCTCATCACCGGTTCTGTCGGTGTCATCCTGATCGGCTGGTCCTTCGTCTCGTCCGTGCTGCGCAACAGGCGGCTCGCGGCGGCCGAGGGACACGGCAGCCCGGGTGAGAAGACAGAGGTCTCGTCCGGCGTCTGACGCCGGCTGATCACTGACCGATTCCCCTGCCGAGCTGTCCGATTCCGCACTCCGGAGTGTGACGGCGGCCAGGGTGAGGAACGCTCTGAGCGGGGCGGCCATCGAGGAGGAGTCCTCATGGCCGCCCCGCCGGTCTTTTCCGGCCGGCACCACCGGCAGTCGTATGCGGCACGAGGACACTTGGGGGCGGCATGTCCTTCTGGGACGGTCTGCGGCGAGGGCGTTCGATGGACTTCGATTCGGGCGGCGCCGCGACCAACTCCATCGAACTGACCAAACGGAACCCCACGGTCTCGCTCAGCAAACAGGGCGCGGCCACCGGCAACCTGCGCGTCAACCTCTCCTGGCAGATGCGGACGTCCGACTTCATGGGCAAGGACCGCGGGTCCCGGGGCCTGCTGCGGCACCCGCTCAAGATGTTCCAGCCCGATGTGGTGCAGGCACACACCCAGGGCGTGGTCAACGTCGACCTCGACATCGGCTGTCTGTACGAGCTGATGGACGGCGCCAAGGGCGTCGTACAGCCGCTGGGGGGCTTCTTCGGGAGCCTCAACGCGCCGCCGTACGTGAAGCTGAGCGGTGACGACCGGTTCGGGTCGCCCTCCGGGGAGACGATCTACGTCAACCTCGACCACCGCGAGAACATCAAGCGGCTGCTGGTCTTCGCGTACATCTACGACCAGACGCCGGCTTTCGACCGTACGCAGGCGAAGGTCACGCTGTATCCCAGCAACGGGCCGCGGATCGAGATCGACCTGGACGAGCGTCAGCCGCAGGCCCGCTCGTGCGCGGTCGTCTCCATCGAGAACGTGAAGGACGAGCTGATCGTCCGCCGCGAGGTGAAGTTCGTCTACGGCTTCCAGGCCGAGCTCGACCGGCTCTACGGCTGGGGGCTGCAATGGGGCAGGGGCTACAAGACCAAGGTCGGCTGAGCCCGTGCCCCTCCCCGCCGGGCCCGGCGATGCCGCCGCGCCCGGCGGCGACTCAGCGCGGCAGGAACTGCGGGCCCTGCGGAGGCAGCCGGAAGTTCGGGTCCGGCACCGGGGCCACCACCGGCTGCGGATAGCCGTACGAAGGCTGTGCGGGGTGCGGCGTCGGCGGGGGCCCGCCGATCGGCGTGGGCTGCGTGGGCGCCGCCGGCGGGTACCCGTACGCAGGCTGGGGCGCCGTGTGGCGGGGCGGCTCGGGCGGATAGCCGTACGCAGGCTGGGCGGGCGGCTGCGCCACGGGGGGCCGGGGCAGCGGCTGGGCCATGGAGGGCAGCGGCTGAGCCCCGGCCGGCTGGGGCAGCGGCTGCGCGACCGACGGCTGGGCCGGGCCCATGGACGGCTGGGGCTGCGGCGCGTGCTGCTGCGGCGGCGGCGGGAAGTCCGCCCCGGGGGCGGCCGCCTGCGGCTCCGCGGACTCCGTGTCGTCCACCGAGATCCCGAAGTCGGAGGCGAGTCCCTCCAGGCCGTTGGTGTATCCCTCGCCGAGGGCCCGGAACTTCCAGCCCTCGCCGCGGCGGTACAGCTCCCCGCAGATCAGCGCCGTCTCCTCGCCGGTCTGCGGAGTGATGTCGAAGTAGGCGAGCGGCTCGCCGTCGGCGACCACGGCGTCGTACAGCAGGATGCGCAGCGCCGGGACGCGTGCGAAGGCGACGCCCTCCGCCGACGCGACGAGGAGTACCCGGTCGACGGCGCCCTCCATGCCGGCCAGGTCTGTCTGGATCGTGTCGGTCAGGCCCTCGGCGACGCGCTTCTTGCCGAGCCGCCAGACCTTGCCGCCGGGGTGGCGCGGCTGGTTGTAGAAGACGAAGTCCTCGTCGGAGCGGACCCGGCCGTCACCGCCGAGCAGCAGCGCCGACGCGTCGACGTCGGGGACGCCCTGGCCGGGGGCCCAGCGCAGCACGGCGCGGACCGCCGAAGCCCCGAGAGGGACGTTGGACCCCTTCAACATCGCGTGCGTCATGCGATCATCCTGCCTTCCCCCGCGGGGGCGGGACAACGTGGGGGGCTCACCGGCCCGGCCGCGTCGGCAGGCGCCTGACCTGCGGGTGGCGCGAGCGTGCGACGGTTGTGTGGTGAGCGTGTGCGACACAGCCGGGTTACCTGAAGTTCATGCCCGTCGGGAACCCCTGACACCCGTCCCTACGTACTATTACCGGCCACATCACAACGGTTCACAACGGTTCGAAAACGGCGACACCAGGGGAATCACATGCGTCATTTCGGGCACATCGCCCCAGAGGTGCGACAGCGCCTCTTCCATCGGGAGCCGTGTGCCTTCACCGCGGACTCCCCGCCCCACCTGCTCGCGTCCGCGCTCGGCGCCACCCTCTACAGCCCCGCCACCCGCCCCCGCCTCGCCGACGACATCCTGAAGCAGGGCGGCCGCGGCGTCACGTCCATGGTGGTCTGCCTGGAGGACTCCATCGACGACGCCGAGGTGGCGGACGCCGAGGAGAACCTCGTCCGGCAGTTCGCCGACCTCGCGGACAGGGGCGTGGAACCCCCGCTGCTCTTCGTCCGGGTCCGCGCCGCCGAGCAGATTCCCGACCTCACCCGCAGGCTCGGCCCGAGCCTGCGGCTGCTGTCCGGATTCGTACTGCCCAAGTTCACCGAGGAACGAGGAGTTCCGTTCCTGGAGGCCCTCACGGTCGCGGAGACGGCGGCCGACGCCCTCGGCGGGCGGCGGCTCTTCGCCATGCCCGTCCTGGAGTCGCCCGAGCTGCTGCACCTGGAGAGCCGCGCCGAGACCCTCGCCGGGATCGCCCGCACCGTCGACAAGTACCGCGACCGGGTCCTCGCCCTGCGCCTGGGCGTCACCGACTTCTGCTCCGCCTACGGTCTGCGCAGGCCGCCGGACATGACCGCGTACGACGTGCAGATCGTGGCGTCCGTCATCGCCGACGTGGTGAACGTCCTCGGCAGGGCCGACGGCACCGGGTTCACCGTGACCGGGCCCGTGTGGGAGTACTTCCGCGTCCAGGAGAGGATGTTCAAGCCGCAGCTGCGTCGCAGCCCCTTCCTCCAGGGGCGGGCGGAGGAGCTGCGCCAGGCCCTCATCGAGCACGACATGGACGGCCTGCTCCGCGAGATCGAGCTCGACCGGGCCAACGGCCTGCTCGGCAAGACTTGCATCCACCCCTCGCACGTGCTGCCCGTCCACGCCCTGTCGGTCGTCAGTCACGAGGAGTTCAGCGACGCCGAGGACATCCTGCGCCCGGAGCGGGACGGCGGCGGAGTGCTGCGCTCGTCGTACACGAACAAGATGAACGAAGTGAAGCCGCACCGCGCCTGGGCGGAGCGGACCCTGCGGCGTGCCGAGGTCTTCGGCGTCGCCAAGGAGGACATCGGCTTCGTGGAACTGCTGACCGCCGGGTTGCCCGGCTGATGAACGCGAGGAACATGACGTACGTGCCACAGAACGCGGTGTGGTCCGGCAGCTGGGTCGCCGAGCGGCTCGGGGTCGGGCTCGACGGCGACGAGACGCTGCCCGGCCTGCTCGGGCTCGCGCTGCGGCGCAACCCCAAGCGGGCCCACCTCCTGGTGTCGAACGTCCTCGGCAAGCACGTGCCGCAGCACCCCTCCGTCGTCCACGGGGCCGGGCACGGCCTCGGCGTGCGGGTGCGGGAGCTGCTCGGTGACGACGAGTCGCGGCGCGCCGTCGTCCTCGGCTACGCGGAGACCGCGACCGGCCTCGGCCACTGCGTCGCCGACGGCCTCGCCCTCGCGCCCTATCTGCACTCCACGCGGCGCCCCGTCGAGGGCGTCGAGCGCGCCGGCGGCTTCGAGGAGTCCCACTCCCACGCCACCTCGCACCTGCTGCTGCCCGAGGACCCCCGGTTGCTCGCCGGGGACGGCCCCCTGGTCCTCGTCGACGACGAGTTCTCCACCGGCAACACCGTCCTGAACACCATCCGCGCCCTGCACGCACGGTTTCCGCGGGAGCGGTACGTGATAGTCGCGCTGGTCGACATGCGCTCGCCCGAGGACCGGGGCCGCCTGGCCGCCTTCGCCCGCGAGATCGGCGCCCGCGTCGACCTGGTCGCACTGGCGTCCGGGACGGTGCGGCTGCCCGACGGTGTCCTGGATAAGGGACAGGCGCTGGTCGCCGAGTACGACACGGCCCCCGCCGCGCCGCCCACCGGGGAGCGCGGGACGATCACCCGTGTCGAGCTGGGCTGGCCCTCCGGACTGCCCGACGGCGGGCGGCACGGCTTCACGCCCGCGCATCGCGCCCGGCTCCAGGACGCCCTGCCCGGCATGGCCGAGCGGATCGCGCAGGCCCTGCCCGAGGGCGCGCGCCGCGGCCGCGTGCTCGTTCTCGGCTTCGAGGAGCTGATGTACGCGCCGCTGGCGCTCGGCGTGGAGCTGGAGCGGCGGATCGACGCGGACGTGCGGTTCTCCACCACGACCCGCTCACCCGTGCTCGCCGTGGACGACCCCGGCTACGCGATCCGCACCCGCCTCGTCTTCCCCGCGCACGACGATCCCGCGGATCAGCCCGCCGGTCAGCCTGCCGACGAGGCCGCGCCCCGGTTCGCGTACAACGTCGCGGGCGGCGGCTTCGACGCGGTCGTCGCGGTCGTGGACTCGGTCGCGGACACCCCGCGACTGCACGCGCCCGACGGCCTGCTCGCGCAGCTCTCCGCGCATGCCGGGCACGTGCTGCTGGCCGTCGTCCCCTCGTACGTTCCCCCGCGGGGCGCGCCCGCCCCCGAAAGGTCCCCCATGCTGCCCGAGCCCCTCCGCGGCCCCGCCTTCTCCTCGTACGCGCCCGAAGACGTCGGCTGGCTGCTCCAGGACCTCTCCTCCGTGACGCTCGAAGCCCCCACGGAGGAGCGCGAGGAGGCGATACAGAGCGGTGGCGCGCACTACGCCGAGTCGCTGCCGGTCGAGTACCAGCCGAGCGAGCGCTACCGGGCGCTGTTCCACGCCGCGCTCGGCACCTCCGCCGCCCGCATCGCCCAGGCCGTCGGCACGGTCACCGAGATCGTCCTCGCCGAGAGGTCACCGCGTCCGGTGGTCCTGGTCTCGCTGGCCCGCGCCGGCACCCCCGTCGGCGTCCTCATGCGCCGCTGGGCCGCGCACCGGCACGGCCTCGACCTGCCGCACTACGCCGTGTCGATCGTGCGCGGCCGCGGCATCGACGCCAACGCGCTGCGCTGGCTCGCCGCCCACCACGACCCCGCCGACGTCGTCTTCGTCGACGGCTGGACGGGTAAGGGCGCGATCACCCGCGAACTGGCGGACGCGATACGGGAGTTCGAGGCCGGTGGCGGTGCGGTGGGCTTCAGCCCCGAGATCGCGGTGCTCGCCGACCCCGGCTCGTGCGTGCGCACCTACGGCACGCGCGAGGACTTCCTCATCCCCTCCGCCTGCCTCAACTCCACGGTGTCGGGGCTGATCTCCCGCACCGTGCTCCGCGCCGACCTGGTCGGACCCGACGACTTCCACGGCGCGAAGTTCTACCGCGAACTCGCGGACGCCGATGTCTCCGGCGACTTCGTCGACGCGGTCGTGGCCCGCTTCGACGACGTCACCGACGCCGTGGAGGCCCAGGTCAAGGAGGCGCTCTCCGCCGACCGGACGCCGACCTGGGAGGGCTGGGCGGCGGTCGAGCGGATCAGCGAGGAGTACGGCATCCACGACGTGAACCTGGTCAAGCCCGGCGTCGGCGAGACGACCCGTGTGCTGCTGCGCCGCGTCCCCTGGAAGATCCTGGCCCGCGCGGGCGCGGGGGCGGACCTCGACCACATACGCCTGCTCGCCGAACAGCGGGGCGTACCCGTCGAGGAGGTCGGCGAACTCCCCTACAGCTGCGTCGGACTGATCCACCCCAAGTACACGCGGGGCGCGACGGGGGCGGACGGCAGGGCCGTCGCCGCGGGCGGCGCCGACGACCGGGCGGAGGCCTCCCAGTGACGAAGCTCGTCGCCAGCGATCTCGACCGCACGCTCATCTACTCCGCCGCCGCCCTCGGCCTGACCATGCCCGACGCCGAGGCGCCGCGCCTGCTCTGCGTCGAGGTGTACCAAGGCCTGCCGCTGTCGTACGTCACCGAGGCCGCCGCCGGGCTCCTCGACGAGCTGGTCCGCACCACGGTCTTCGTACCGACCACGACACGGACGCGCGAACAGTACGGGCGCATCCACCTGCCCGGACCGCCGCCGCGGTTCGCGATCTGCGCCAACGGCGGGCACATCCTCGTCGACGGCGTCTCCGACGCCGACTGGCGGGCCCGGGTGGCGCGCCGCCTCGCCGACGAGTCCGCCTCCCTCGACGAGGTGCGCGCCCACCTCGTGCGCACCGCCGACCCGGCCTGGCTGCTCAAGGAACGCGTCGCCGAGGACCTCTTCGCGTATCTGGTCGTGGAGCGCGCGCTGCTGCCCGAGGGCTGGGTCAAGGAGCTCGCCGCGTGGGCGGAGGGGCGCGGCTGGACGGTCTCGCTCCAGGGCCGCAAGATCTACGCGGTGCCGAAGCCGCTCACCAAGAGCGCGGCGCTGCGGGAGGTCGCGCGGCGGGTCGAGGCGGACGAGATCCTCGCCGCGGGTGACTCGCTGCTCGACACCGACCTGCTGCTCGCGGCGGACCGCGCCTGGCGCCCCGGCCACGGCGAACTGGCCGACACGGGCTTCGTGGCCCCCGGCCTCACGGTGCTGCCGCAGCGCGGGATCGCGGCGGGCGAGGAGATCCTGCGGGCGTTCCTCGGGGCATCCGCCGAGGCGCCCCCCAGGGCATCCGCTGGGACGTGCCCAGGGGAGGGGGAGCCCCGCTAGCCTGGGCGCATGCCTCGATACGAATACCGCTGCCGTTCCTGCGGCGACACGTTTGAACTGAGCCGGCCCATGGCGGAGTCCGCCGATCCCGCGGTGTGCCCGGAGGGGCACGAGGACACGGTGAAGTTGTTGTCGACGGTGGCTGTGGGCGGGACGGCCTCCGCCTCCGGCTCCGGTCCTTCGGCCGCGTCCGGCGGGGGCGGGGGTTGCTGCGGCGGCGGTTGCTGCGGCTGAGGGTGGTGCCGGGGGCCCGCCCTCACGCCGCGTGTCCCCGCTCCTCCCGGATCCGCGCGACCACGCGCGCCACCGTCGAGCGGATCGCCTCCGTCTCGGTCAGGAAGTGCCAGTAGTCGGGGTGGCGGCCCTCCAGGGAAGCCACCGCGCGGTCCAGGCGGGCCACCGAGTCGTCCAGCGGGCGGGCGTGGCGCGGCTCGGGGGTCTGGCGGCCCGCCATCGCCAGGCGCTGCGCGTCCCGGATCGCGAAGCGCGTGCGGTCGATCTCCTGCTGGGGGTCCTTCGCCACGGCGTCGAGCCGGCGGAGGCGGTCGCCGGCGGCGGAGACCGCCTCGTCCGTCGAGTTCAGCAGCGCGCGGACCGTCGAGAGCAGCGCGGTGGCGTCCGGCCAGCGCTGCTCCTCGCGGGCCCGCTGGGCCTCCTTGAGCTTGGTCTCCGCCTGGCGGACGCTCTCCCCGGCCTGGTCGGGCACCTGCTGGAGGTCCTGCCAGCAGGCGAGGGTGAACCGGCGGCGCAGCTCGCTGAGGACCGGTTCGACCTGGCCGCCGCGGGTGGTCAGGGCCTGCGCGCGGGTACGCAGCGACACGAGCCGCCGGTCGATCTCGGCGGCGCGCTCGGGCAGCCGCTCGGCCTCGGCGCGCACCGCCTCGGCGTCGCGCTGCACGCGGTCGGCGCGCTGGAGCGTCTCCGGTACGCCGTGCCGGCCCGCGCCCTGGTTGAGCTTGGTCAGCTCCGGGCCGAGGGCGGCCAGGCGGGCGGCGAGATCGTCGGCCTTCAGGCCCGCCGCCCGGACCGCGTCGAGGGCGTTGCTGGCGGCTAGCAGCGTCTGGCGGGCGCGCTCGACCGCCGGGGCGAGGCGGGCGAGCTGGGTCTCCGCCTTGTCCAGCAGCGGGCCGAGCCCCTGCTGGAAGCGCTCCAGGTCCGCCCTGGTCCTGGCCAGCTCGTCCTTGGCCCGCGTCAGCTCCGTCCGGGCGCGCGTCGCGACCGCCGAGTCGAGGTCGTCCCGGTCCAGGTCATGGGCGTCCACCGCGCTGATGTACTGGTGGCTGACCTCGTCGATGCGGCGCCCGATCGCCTCGAAGTCGGAGACGGCGCGCCGGGCCGCGGGCGTGGAGTCGACGGCGGTGATCGTCTCGATGGAGATGCGCAGATCGCGCTGGGCGGTGTCCAGCTCGTAGAAGGCGGCGGCAGCGGCGTCCTTCGCGGCCTGCGCCTCCGCGCGCAGGCTCTCGCCACGGCCTCCGAACCACCGGCGCGTGCCGCCGCCCGCGAACGCGGCGGGCGCGGCGGCGGCGAGGAGGGGGAGGGGGAGGAGGACCAGGGTGACGAAGGTGCGGAGGTCACGCAGGGTTCGGGCACGTCGGTCGTGGCGCGCGCTCGCGTGGACCCGGCCGGCGCGTGCCCGCGGTGTGACCGCGACGCCGGGCGCTGACGTCGTCGTGTCGGCCCCCGCTCCGTCCGGTGTGTACGGCTGCCAAGGTGTCGCCGTCACTGTCCCTCTCCCGTGCTGTCATCCGCCCTGCCCCGGTGTCACATTCTCCCACCGGTTATGGACGAACACACGGGCCGGTCAGTTCGCCGTACGCACAGTGACTTTGCGTTTCGCCGCGGCGGGGCACCGGGCGGGCGCGGTGGCGGTTTGCGAGGCACTGCCCGCGGCAAGGTAGGCTGTCCACTCGTCCCGGGCGCGTAGCTCAGGGGTAGAGCGCCTCCCTTACAAGGAGGATGTCGGCGGTTCGAAACCGTCCGCGCCCACCGGGTCTGACCAGCAGTGGAGCCCCTTGCCTTGATCGGTGGGGGGCTCCACTGCGATCGGTCGGGAGTTTTCTCCGGAGATCAACTCTTGGCGATCTCCTACAGCGCCTCGGACGCCACACGCCGCCCGCGCTCCCAACGGGCTTGCAGGCAGGCCAGACGGTGATGTCGCATCTCCGGTGTCACGTGCTCGTAGGTGCCCTCAATGTCTTCGGCGCCCACCCGACCTTTCGAGGGACCGCGTCCCGCCCGTCGGCCGCAGGCCGCAGACGCGCCCTCGTGCAGTTACCGCGCCGCCAGTACTGCCCGCCTGGGGTCGACGCGGCGGGGCCGCACCATTCCAGTACGCCTCGACACCGCACGGCGCTACGATCCGGATCTTCCCCAAACGCCTGGGCGATGTGCGTCGCAGCCCTACCGGAGGAGAGGCCCATGTGGTCCACCCTGATAGCCGTCGTCGGCACGCTCGCCGGTGCCGCTCTGGCCAGCCTCACCGCGCACTGGACGGACCGCCGCGCCCGCGCAGCCGAGCACCGGCAGCAGGTCCTGGACGCCACCGCGCAGCTGCTCGCCGCTGCCCTGGCCTACCGCGAACGGTTCTGGCTCCAGATCGCCGACCTCCGTGATGGTGCACCCCCCAGCAGGGAAGGGCGGGCCGACCTGTACCGCGCCCGCTCGGCCGTCACCGCGGCTTTCGACCGTCTGGCGCTCACCACGACGGACCCCGAGCTGACCACCATCGCGCTGGAGGCCGCTTGGTCGGCCATCGACCTGAGCGACATCCCGCTGGGGGGCGTGCGCGACGGACGCTTCGACGCCGTCGTTGAAGCCGCACTGGACGCAGGACGGGAACGGAGCAGGGACGCCCATACCGCGCTGCGTGATGCCGTCCGTGCCCGGTAGCGCCGGACCTGGTCGCATGCCGGCCGATCATGGCCCACCGTGGGCCCCGCGCCCGGCGTGCCCGGACACGACAACCCCACCACCGCGGCTTTCGCATATCCACCCGTGCGCCCCCGCCGCGGCGGCATGATGACCCCTCCAGCTCACCACCCCTGGGGGAGTCCATGAACCACCGCACCACCACCGTCACCCTGCTCCTCTCGGCCGTCCTCGCCCTGTCCGCCTGCTCATCCGATGACGACAAGGCCGACAAACCGAAGGCCAAGCCGAGCGCTACGGCCCCTGAGCTGACGCAGAAGCAGAAGGACGAAGCGGCGCGCTCGGCGGGCCTGCCGCCGAAGCCCGACGCCGTTGAGCGCGCAAAGCTCATTCGCGCCTTGCAGGCCGCCGCGCCAGACGTCGTGCGCTACGAGGACAAGGCCGTGGACGCCGCCCGCAATCAGTGCATGGCGATCAACGGCAAGGCGAAGCGACTTGACTGGCTCGCGTCTCAGCGCTTCACGTACAAGGACGTGACGACGACGGAAGAGCAGGGCACGGACATCAACGAAGCGCTGAAGGCGACAGGCTTCTGCGGGGTCTGATCCGTACGACAAGCCCGGCTGCAACGGCAGCGGCCGGGCTTTGCCATGCCCTCATGTACGTGGTCACGGCGCCCCGCGGCGGGGAGCTGGTCGTCGTCGGCCGCACCCGAGACAGCCAGGTTCACGAAGTACACCAACGGTGCGTCCACGGCGAGGATCCTCGGCCGCACGATCCACGTCCTCGGCAGCGGCGGCACCGGCATCGCGGACTGCTCGACCACACCGAACACCACCGTCACCGCCATGCAGTAACCGCACCACCCTGCACGCCCCCGTCAGTCGTCCGCGTGGCCGGAGTCCTCGGCGGGGTCGTGGACGTGCTTGAGGCGGGCCCTTGCGGTGACCACGTCCGCGCCGGAGAGCTGTTCCCAGTACCCGTGGCAGGTCACGGAGACCGCCAACTCCCGCTCCCGCGCGCGCAGTTTCTCCACCTCGGCCTGTTCGTCCGGGGTCCAGCCGGGGGAGGCGGGACGCTCCACGCTGCGCCAGCCGCCGGTGTCGCTGAAGCCGTCGAGCGGCTCGACGGACCAGGGCAGGCGTTTGAGCAGGGCCAGCAGTTCGGACCGGACCTGGTGCAGTTCCTCCTGGGCGGCGAGGAGGTCGCTCGGGAAGTCGAGGGAAGAGGAAGGAGGCACGGGTGCAATGCTACTCCTGTTCGAATTGGGGGTCGCGGGACGCCCGGCGGCCCTCGGGTGGGCGGGGCTGCCGCGGTACGCGAACCGGGCGACCGGTGGCAGGCTGGAGGCATGTGCCGAAGCATCAAGACGCTCCGTCCGCCCGCCATCCCCGACGACGCCACCGAGGAGGAGATCCGGGCCGCCGCGCTTCAGTACGTGCGCAAGGTCTCCGGGTTCCGCGCCCCGGCCGCGCACAACCGCGAGGTCTTCGAACGGGCCGTCGACGCCGTGGCCGAGGCGACCGCGGAGCTGCTCGCCGGACTGGAGGTGCGCGGCGCCCGCGCGTCGTAGCCGCCCGTCACGCAGCGCCTCGTAGGGCCTCGTGGTGCCCATCACGCAGCGCCTCGTAGGGCCTCGTGACGCCCGTCACCCGGCGCGTCGTACGTGCCTTCAGGCCGTAGGCCGCGGGCGGCGCACCAAGAACGCCGCCACCGAGCCCGCCGCGAAGAGCGCGAGCAGGGAGACGCCCGTGGCGAGCCACGTCGCGCCGAGCCACTGGCCGCCGAGGTAGCCGAGCGCCACGCTGTAGCCGGCCCAGGCCACGCCCGCGAGCACGGACCACGGCAGGAACTCGCGCAGCTTGCGGTGGGCCGCGCCCGCGCCGAGCGAGACGATGGAGCGGCCCGCCGGGGCGAAGCGCGCGATGACGACGAGGACGCCGCCGCCCCGGGAGAGCGCCGCGCCGAGCCGTTCCTGCGCCGTGGTCAGCCTGCGGGAGCGGGCGATGGCGCGGTCGAGGCGGTCGCCGCCGCGCCAGGCCAGGCGGAAGGCGGCCATGTCGCCGAGGACCGAGGCGGTGGCCGCGCTGAGGGTGAGCAGCATGATGTCGGGGACGTTGTGCGGAACGCCGCCGGTGCCCGCGGCCGCCGCCGCGGTGGCCGACATGATCACGAGGACGCCGCTCGGCAGAACCGGCACGAAGACGTCGAACAGAACGGACACGGCCACGACCGCGTAGATCCATGGGCTGCCGGTCAGCGCCCCCACACTCTCCAGCACCACAACTCCCCGTTGCTTCCCCGATCGGCAGCGCGTTGCCGCTGTGTCGCGGGGAACGGCAGGGGCGGCCTGATGACAGCTGTACAGCGTACGCCGCACGCCGGGGCGAAGATCCGCTGGGGGCTCGTATGTTCGCCACGTCACGTTCACCCGGCTGCTCCGCCCCGGCGCGCCGTACGGCCGTGTCGCCCCACATGGCGGCGCCCCCTTCCTCGTACGTACGGGAAAGGGGGCGCCGTCACGCGTCCGGGACGCGTGACGGGGCGTGGCCGGTCAGGCGGCGACCGGGGCGCGCTCCGAGGCCTTGTCGTCGCCGCTCGCGCCGCGCGCGGCGATGAGGCGGTCCAGGCCGAACGCGCCGGAGCCGGTGAAGACGAGGAGCAGCATCGCCCAGCAGAACATCGCCGAGGCCTCGCCGCCGTTCTCCATCGGCCACAGCGCCTCCGGCTGGTGGACCTTGAAGTAGGCGTAGGCCATGGAGCCTGACGAGATGAACGCGGCGGCGCGGGTGCCGAGGCCGAGGAGGACCAGGCCGCCGCCGACGAGCTGGATGACGGCCGCGTACCAGCCGGGCCAGGTGCCCGCGTCGATGGTGCTGCCGTCGCCGCCCGCGCCGCCGAGCACGCCGAAGAGGGAGGCGGCGCCGTGGCAGGCGAAGAGCAGGCCGATCACTATGCGGAACAGGCCGAGGGCGTAGGGCTGGGCGCTGTTGAGGCGTCCGGTCATGGTGGGAACTCCTTCGGTTGGGGACGGAACCGAGCGGAGGCCCAAGATTAGGGGTACCTAATTAGTGCTTGCAAGTTCAACATTCGGTCAGCCGGTTCCGCTTTTCCGTCCGGCCGCGCCTCCCCGCGTCCGGTGGCGGCACGCAGCGCGGCCCGCGCGACGGCGTCCGCGTCCGACAGGGTGACCGAGTCGACGCCGGGCCGGGCACCGGCGGCCGTCACCCAGTGCACCCCTTCCGTGGGCACGCCGAACGCGAACCGCCGTGCGTGCGCCCGCCCCTGACGGTCTATCACGCGGTACGGGCGCACGGTCACGTCCAGGCCTCCCGTCTCGTGGCCGTCGACGACGTGGGGGCGGCAGTGGCCGGCCTCCAGGAGCGCCGCGAGCAGTCCGTCCGCGGTGCGGCGCAGGTCCGGCTCGGGCAGCCGGGCCTCGATCAGTGTGGTGACCCGCACACCGGAACCCGGTACGTCCGGGGAGTGCGCGAGGAACGCCCCGCCGTCCGGCCGCACGCTCAGGCGCGGGCCGAGCACCTCCAGGACGCCCGCCTCGATCAGCGCCGTCATCTCCTCGATGCGGCGGCGCGGCGGGCCGATGGAGAGGAACGCGTTGAGCGGGGTGTACCAGCGGTCGAGGTGCGCGCGGCGCGAGGCGCCGGACAGGCCGCGGTGGTCGACGACGCGGCGCAGTTCGTTGCGCAGGTCGCGCAGCACGTCGAGCGCGGCCTTCAGCGGGCCCGCGACATTGCCGAGCGCGGCCTGCGCGGCGTCCTCGCGCAGATGGGCCAGCAGCCAGGCGCGGTGCTCGTCGGGGGAGGCGAAGGGGCGGGCGGGGTGCGGGCGCGAGAGCCGCTCCCACGACCAGCGGTCGCCCTCCGCGAGCCCCGACTCGTCGAGCAGCAGGGACTCTTGGGGGCTCTGGTGGGCGGTGGCGAGAAACCGCTCCCGGAATCCCCCGACACTCTCGGGGGTGCCGCCCCGCGCGGCGAGCAGCGCCGCGTAGTAGACCGTCTCCACCTCCTTGGCGACCAGGGGCCATATCTCGTCCAGGAAGCCCGGGGCGTCGCCGCTGTCCGCGCGCTTGCGGAAGCGGGCTATGACGTCGTCGGTGAGGACGGCGGGCCGGTGGCGCCCGTAGGGGCCCTTGGCGTTGTCCCCGCGCGCCTGGTAGGGGACGCCGCGCCGCGAACCCGCGTAGAGCCGCGGTTCGTGGCCCGACGGTTCGTAGCGCAGGGTGCCGTCGGGCTTTGGCAGGTACCGGCCGCCGCGGCCCGTGCTCAGCAGCGCCATGTGGTCGAAGAAGTTGAGACCCAGGCCGCGCAGCAGCACCGGCTCGCCGGGGGCGACGGCGGACAGGTCCAGGTCGGCCGGGTTGGCGGGCGGGAAGTGCCGCAGGCCGTGCCGCGCGGCGTGGTCCGTCAGGAGCTCCTCGTCCGGGGCGGGGCGGGCCGGCAGGTGTCCTTGCGCCAGGACGACCGCCGAGAGGCCGGACAGTTCGCGGCCGTCGTCGAGTACGAGGCTCTGGAGCCCGTCCGCCGTCTCGTCCAGCCGCAGGGCCCGCGCCGCGTGGACCTGGACGCGTATGGAACCGGGCGCGGTCCGCACGACCTCGGCGAAGACCCACTCCAGATAGCGGCCGTAGCAGGCGCGGGTCGGATAGTCGTCGGGCCCGAGCCCCGGCACGCGTCCCGCGGCCGCCCATTCGTACAGGCTCGGGCCCGGCCGTATCGGCCCCGAGCAGTCGACGCTCTCGTCCGTGAAGAGGGTCACCTGGGAGGCGACGGTGTTCATCAGGAGCTCGGCGGGCTGGGCCGTCCGCCAGACGCGGCCGGGGCCCGGCGGCGCGGGGTCGACGACATGGACCGTCAGCCGCGTCCCGGGGGCGAGGAGTTCGGCGGCCGACGCGCAGAGCCGTTCGACCACGCTGGTGCCGCGGGGCCCCGCGCCGACCACGGCGAGGGCGGTCGCATCCGGCACGGGCGGGCGCGGCGCGGGCAGAGATGCGGACAAAGGCGTGACTCCCGGGGCATAGAGAACGCTTGCGAACGCTGGAAGGGGACGGTCCGCATCATCATGCCGCCGGAACCCCTGATGCCGAACCCTCGGCGGAGGATCCACGTCCGGGTGTGGGGTGTGTCACGTGGGGCGGGAGGGGGTGCCCCGCCGCGCTCACGCCAGGCGGCGCTCCTCCGCCGTCTCCAGGCGTGCGCCGCCGCCCCGCGTCGTCCGGGCCTGGTCGAGGCGGAGGTGGGACGTGCGGCCGCGCAGGGTCAGGGTCATCAGCTGGTTGCCGAACCAGGGGCCGCCCGTGCGGTGCCAGTCGATGCCGGCGTGGGTGACCCCGGCGTGGCGGGCGAAGCGGCGGCCGAGTGCCCGGCCCACGCGGCTCCAGCCGAAGCGGAAACCGAGCTTGATCGACTTCGGGACGGAGTTGTGGACGGGGGAGCAGGTCAGCTGGAGGACGTGGGCGTCGGGGCCGGAGCCCGGCGGCCAGCTCGGCTCGGCGACGTAGGCGTGGTGGACGTCGCCCGAGAGCACGCACACCGTCGCCGGGGCGCCGCCGCCCGAGCCCACCTCGGCGATCAGGGAGGCCAGCGCCTCGAAGGACCGCGGGAAGGCCGACCAGTGCTCCAGGTCCGAGCGCCTGCGCAGCTTCTCGCCGAAGCGGGCCCAGCGGGCGCCCCGCTCGCCGCGGCACAGCGCGGCGTTCCACCCCTCGGCGTCATGGATCAGGTGCGGCAGCAGCCACGGGAGCGACGTGCCGATGAGGAGGTGGTCGACGCCGCCCGCGCCGTCGAGCGCCTGTTCGCGCAGCCACTGCGCCTCGCCGGGGTCGAGCATGGCGCGCCGGTCCTCCGCCAGGACGCGGGCGGCGCGCGTGTCGACCATCAGCAGGCGTACGCGGCCGAAGTCCCGCCGGTAGCTCCAGCGCGCCGAGGTCGGGTCCGCGTCCGCCGCGGCGGCGAAGGCGCGCAGCGCGTCCGTGCCGTCGGGCGTGGCGTGCACGGCGGCGTGCACACGGTCGCTCGCCAGCTCGTCGGGGCGCAGATTGCCGAGGTGCTGGTAGACCCAGTACGACATCAGGCCGCTCAGGATGCGCTCGCGCCACCAGGGCGTGGCCCGCATCTCGGCGAGCCAGGCCGCGCTGGTGTTCCAGTCGTCGATCACGTCGTGGTCGTCGAAGACCATGCAGCTCGGCACGGTGGACAGCAGCCAGCGGACCTCGGGGTCGAGCCAGGACTCGTCATAGAGGTGCGTGTACTCCTCGTAGTCCGCGACCTGGGCCCCCGGCGGAGCGTCGAGGTCCCGGCGCGCGGCCAGCCAGCGCCGGGTGGCCTTGGAGGTCTCGTCCGCGTACACCTGGTCGCCGAGGAGCAGCAGGACGTCCGGGCGCTCCCCGTCCGGGCCGGCGGCGATGCGGGCGGCGAGGGTGTCCAGGGCGTCCGGCCCCACCGGGTCGGGTTCACCGGAGGGCGGCGAGGCCCAGCGGCAGGAGCCGAACGTGACGCGCAGCGCGTCGGCGCCGTCCCCGGCGGGCGTGCGGATGGTGCTGGCGGGGAAGCGGGAGCCGGGCAGCGGCCAGACCGTGCGTGTGCCGTCGGCGTCACCCGTGCCGTCCGTGTCACCCGTGCCGTCCGTGCCACCCGTGCCGTCCCCGTCACCCGTGCCGTCCACGTCACCCGTATCGTCGAGCCGCACCTCGTACGCCGTCTCGGTGCCCGGCGTCAGGCCGGTGACCGGGATCAGGGCGTAGTGGTGGCCGGCGATCCGGAACGTGCGCGCCGAGCCGCGCGCGCCGTCCGCGCACCGCACCTCGGCGGCGCAGGGCCGGTCGGTCTCGACCCAGACGGTCGCCGCGGAGCCGTCGACGTACCTCAGCAGTGGACCAAGGCGCAGCCGTGCCACGTGATCACCCTCCTCCGTCGCCCCGTACGGTACGGAACGACGGAGGCGGGCGGGTTGATTCCGGCGTGTCCGGCCGGGGCGCGGAGGTTCAGCAGCCGCTGAGGACCGAGCTCAGGGCGCTCTTCTCCTCGGCGTTCACCGTGAGCTTGTAGTGGTGCTTCACGTCCACCCACATGCGGGCGTAGAAGCAGTGGTACGAGGCCGTGGGCGGCATCCACTCGGCGGGGTCCTGGTCACCCTTGGCCTGGTTGACGTTGTCGGTGACCGCGATGAGCTGCGGTTGGGCCAGGTCGTTGGCGAAGCCCTGGCGCTGCGCGGTGGTCCAGCTGTTCGCGCCGGACTTCCAGGCCTCGGAGAGCGGGACGACGTGGTCGATGTCGACGTCGGACGCGGCGGTCCAGGTGCCGCCGTCGTACGGGGACTTCCACGTGCCGGAGACCGCCGCGCAACTGGCGTCCTGCTGGACGTTGGTGCCGTCGCGCTTGAGGACGACCTCGCGGGTGTTGCAGGTGCCGGACTGCGTGCTCCAGTGCGGGAACTTGTCGCGGCTGTAGCCGTCGGAGGAACCTTCCGCCTTGACGGTCAGCTCGCCGAGGTAGGCGCGGGCGGTGGCGGCGCTCACCGGCTCCGGGGGAGCGGCCTGGGCGGGGGTGCCGGTGGCGAGGACGGCCGTGCAGGCCAGCAGGGCGGTGGCGCCGAGGGCGGCAGGGCGGTATCGACGCGCGTAGACAGCGGACATGTGAACTCCCTTGGGACGGGGGGCGGTTGGCCGGTGGGGCGGTCATGCTTGCGGGGCTCGGTTGCGGAGGGATGAGCGTCTGATGACAGGGTCGCGTCAATCAGGTACAGAGTTCAATGGTTCTGGCGCGGCGTCAGGTGCATTGGGTGGGACGGGAGTTGCTTTTCAGTGATCCGCGTCACTCCGGCGCGGGCCGAAAGTCCCTGGCCGCCGGTCGTGCGCCGTCCCGTACGATGGGGGGCGCAGAAGGGGAGTAGCTCTTCGCCGGACCGTCGACATACTGCTCAGCTCGTCTGAGCCGGCGCCCGGAGGCAGGCCCTGTGGGCAGGCCAGCGAGACCTTCGGCAAGCAGTGCCCGACGTGCGCGTCCGCGTGCGTTCCTGTGTGCTGCCATGCCGAGGTGTCGTGCGAAGCGGTGGAACACTCTCGGTGGGGCGGCCCCGACCGATTGAGGAACCCTTGATCAGCTTCAGTGTGACGGCGCTCGTCTTCGGCGTCGTCTTCCTCGCCGAGCTGCCGGACAAGACGGCCCTGGCCGGGCTCGTCCTCGGCACGCGCTACCGCGCCTCGTACGTCTTCGCCGGTGTCGCCGCCGCCTTCACCGTCCACGTGGTGCTCGCCGTCGCCGCGGGCAGCGTCCTGACCCTGCTCCCGCAGCAACTGGTCCACGCGCTGACGGGCGTCCTCTTCCTCGGCGGCGCCGCGATGCTGCTCCTGAAGGGCGCGGGCGAGGAGGAAGAGGTCAGGCAGCCCGAGGACCAGAGCTTCTGGAAGGTCTCCGGGGCGGGCTTCATGCTCATCCTGGTCGCCGAGTTCGGCGACCTGACGCAGATCATGACCGCGAACATGGCCGCGCGCTACGACGACCCGCTCTCCGTCGGCCTCGGCGCCGTGCTCGCGCTGTGGGCGGTCGCGGGGATCGGCATCGTCGGCGGCAAGGCGCTGATGAAGCGGGTGCCGCTGGCGCTCATCACGAAGATCGCGGCGCTGCTGATGCTCGGCCTCGGCGTCTGGAGCCTGTACGAGGCGATTGCGTGACGTTGCCCGGTTTCGCGGGCCTTGACCCCTGTGACCTGCGGCGTTGGCTTTTGGCGGCCTCGTTTTGTACCGTGCAGGAACAAAGTGGCTCCGCCCGTACTCCCTGACCGGCGGGCGGAGCCGCCTTGATTCTCCCTCGCGGAACCCCCACGGCTCTTTGGAGTACGTCGATGACGTCGACAGCGGCGATGACGGCCACGCAGGCCGGCCCGGTACTGACCGCCCGGGCCGTCCTCCTGGACATGGACGGCACCCTCGTCAACTCGGACGCCGTCGTCGAGCGCTGCTGGCGGCGCTGGGCCGACCGGCACGGACTCGACTTCGACGAGGTCATCAAGGTCGTCCACGGCCGCCAGGGCTACGCGTCCATGGCGGTGCTGCTCCCCGGCCGGCCCATGGCGGAGAACCACGCGGAGAACCGCGAGATGCTCGCCGCGGAGACCGCCGACATGGACGGCGTCGTCCCGGTGCCGGGCGCGCCCGCCTTCATGGCCGCACTGGCCCGGCTCCGCCTGCCGCACGCGCTCGTCACCTCCGCCGACGTGCCGCTGTCCACCGGACGCATGGCCGCGGCCGGGCTGGCCCTGCCGGAGGTGCGGGTGACCGCCGAGAGCGTCGGCGCGAGCAAGCCGGACCCCGAGGGGTTCCTCAAGGGCGCGGCGGCCCTCGGGTGCGACCCGGCCGACTGCGTGGTCTTCGAGGACTCGGAGGCCGGAATCCGCGCGGGGCAGGCCGCGGGCATGCGGGTGGTGGGCGTCGGCCCGCGCGCCGCCGCGTTCGGCCCGACCGTGCATGTGGATGACCTCACGGGCGTGGGGGTCGCGGACGCGGGGGACGGCCGGATACGGCTCACGTTCGGCTGACACGGGGGGCCGGGGCGTAACGGGCCGGCCTGGGGCCGGGGGCTGCGCTTGGAAGGGGTCGTCTGGCCGCAGGGGTGTGACGCCCCTGCGGCCACCGTGGGCGTCCCGCCCCTCAGGCCATAGCGGACCTCACCCCCCCCCGCAGGCCTCACGCCCTGCGTCGTAGCCGTCCCGCCGCCACCGCGCCGCATACCGCGCCGACCGCCAGCACGATCAGGCCCCGCAGCCACACGTCGCGCTCGATCTGTGTCGCCAGCGCCACGCAGGACGCCGCGCCCAGGAGCGGTACCACCGTCGGTGCGCGGAAGTGGTCCGGCCGTGCGGACGTGTCGCGGCGGCGCAGCACCAGGGTCGCGGTGTTGACCATGAAGAAGACGACCAGCAGGAGCAGGACCAGGGTCGAGGCGAGCGTCGCCACGTCGCCGGTCAGCGCCAGCAGCAGGGACAGCGCCGCCGTGACGGCGATCGCGGCCCACGGCGTACGCCGGCCCGGCAGCACCTTCGTCAGGAAGCCCGGCAGCAGGCCGTCCCGCGCCATGCCGTAGGCGAGGCGCGACGACATGATGCCGGTGAGCAGCGCGCCGTTGGCGACCGCCACCAGCGCGACGGCGCCGAACAGCTCCGTCGGCACACCGCCCGCCTCCCGCACGACTTCGAGCAGCGGCCCGCTGGACGAGACCAGCCTCTCGGTCGGCACGGCCGCCGCCGCGGCGGCCCCGACCAGCGCGTACACCGCACCCGCCGTGATCAGGGCGCCGAAGAGCGCCCGCGGATACGAACGCCGCGGGTCGCGGGTCTCCTCGGCCACGTTGACCGACGTCTCGAACCCGACGAACGAGTAGTACGCGAGCACCGCCCCGCTCAGCACGGCGGCGGCCGGGCCGTGGCTGTCCGTGCCCAGCTGCGTCAGCCTGCCCAGGTCGCCGTCGCCCCGCAGCACGATCCAGACGCCCAGCCCGATCACCAGCAGCAGCCCGCTCACCTCGATGACGGTGGCGACGACGTTGGCCCGCGTCGACTCCCGGATGCCCCGTGCGTTCAGCAGCGCCAGGGCGGCCAGGAAGACGATGACGACGAGCACCACCGGAAGCGTGACGAACTCGGTGAGGTAGTCGCCGGCGAACCCCCGGGCCAGCGCCGCGACCGACACGATGCCGGCCGCGAGCATGCAGAACCCGGCGAGGAACCCGGCGAAGGGCCCGTACGCCAGCGTCGCGTAGTGCGAAGCGCCACCCGCACGCGGGTACGCGGTCACCAGTTCGGCGTACGAGGCGGCCGTCAGGAGCGCCAGGCACAGCGCCACGACCAGGGGCACCCATACGGCGCCACCGGAGTCGGCGGCGACCTGGCCGACCAGGACGTACACGCCCGCGCCGAGCACGTCTCCGAGGATGAAGAAGTAGAGGAGCGGCGTGGTCAGGGCCTTCTTGAGCGCCGTCGGGGCGTTCGGGGGCTGCGGAGTGGTGCGGAGATCTTTCACGCAGAGCCGTATACCCGGGGCGGCCGTCCCGACCACGGGACTTAAGGCTCCCGGGTCTCCGCCTCAAGGCTGCGTCGCGTCTGGCGGCCGTACGCGCCCCGCTCGTCGGAGGTGAGGCCGCGCGCCCACTGGTAGCGGAGCACCGCCTCGGTGACCCGGTGCGTGTACGAGCCGTCCCGTTCGCCCACGTACAGATAGAGCTGGGCCAGCCGCCCCTGGAGCTCCGTGACCTCCGGGCCCCTGTCGCCCTGGCTGAGGGTCGCCGCCGCGGTGGGCCCGCGGGGCGGCGTCCCCTCCGCCGGGCCCGCGCCCGCCGGCAGGGATGACGCTTTGGACGGCGACGGCGACGGCGATGTCGGGGGTGGCGTTGACGGCGGGGCCGAGCGGGTCGGCGCGGGCGACGGCGTCGTGCCGCGCGGCGTGGCGGAAGGCGTACGGGGGGCGGGGGACGCGGACTGTTTCGCGGAGGGCGGCGCCGGTTCCGTCGGGTCCGGGAGGTCCGCGGCAGAGGCGCCCGGCAGCGCGCCGTCCCGCGTCGGCCGGTCGGCGGCCGACGAGAACAGCCCGGTGGCGAAAACGGCACCGGCGGTCACGACCACCACGCCGGCGGCACCCCCGATCAGCCCGTAACGCCTGCGGCGCGCTGGGCGGGCCGCGGCGGTGGGGTCCGGGGGCGGGGTGCGGCCCTCCGGGGGGCTTGGACACGCGGTGCGGTTCCCCGGGGGGTCTGGGGGTGCGGTGCGGTCCTCCGGGGGGTCTGGGGAGACGGTGCGGTCCCGCAGGGGGTCCGAGACGGTGCGGTTACTCAGGGGGTCCGGGCGCACCGGGTGGTCCTCCGTGAGGTCCGGGGGCGCGGTGCGGTCCTCCAGGAGGCCCGGGCGCACGGCGCGGTTTTCCGGAAGGTCCGGGGATGCGGCGCGGTCCTCCTGGAGGCCTGGTGACACCGTGCAGTCCCCCAGGGGGGCCGGGCGCACGGTGCGGTTCTTCGCGGGGCTCGGGGACGAGGCGCGGTTCTCCCGAGGGCCCAGGCGTACGGCGCGGTCCTCGGGGTGGTTCGGGCGCACGGCGCCGTCCTCCAGGAGGTCTGGGCGCACGGTGCGGTTCTTCGCGGGGCTCGGGGACGAGGCGCGGTTCTCCCGAGGGTCCAGGCGTACGGCGCGGTCCTCCAGGAGGTCCGGGTGCACGGCGCGGTTTTCCGGAAGGTCCGGGGATGCGGCGCGGTCCTCCTGGAGGCCTGGTGACACGGTGCAGTCCCCCAGGGGGGCCGGAGACGAGGCGCGGTCCTCTGGAAGGCCCGGAGACGCGGGGCGGTCCTCCGGAGGGCACGGAGACGCGGGGCGGTCCCCCCGGGGGTCCGAAGGGACGGTGTGGTTCTCCCCCGGGGGCAGGGACTCCGTGGGGCCGGCGGTCGCCTTCTTGGCTGCGGTGAACGCCGCCGCCAGGGACCTCGGCGGTGGAGCCGCCGCCGGGTCCGGCAGTGTCACGTAAGGACGGATCCGCAGGGGGTCGAAGTCCTCGGCGGCCGCCGCCCGCGCCGAGCGGGTCCGGGACGCCGTGTCCGCCGCGCGCCGGGCGCAGCCGCACGCCGGGGAACCGTCCGCCGCGCGCGTCACCCCGCACCCGGGACACCGCCGCCCGTCCTGATGCCGATGGCTGTCGTCTCCGGTCACCGCCGCACCCCTCCCCTCCCGTGTCCCGCCCGCCCCGAGAACTTCGCCGATTATGCAGACCGACGCTTCAACAGGCCATAACCGGTCACACGGACCACGATGGAGGAGGGAAAGCCTTCGGCCACCCCCCGGTCGACCCTCCGGCCACAGCAGACCCGGCCGCCCCGGACTCCCAGGAGGTGCCCATGACGCAGGATGTCAGCGCCCGCCCCGCGGGGCCGGGGCCCGAACCATCCCGTGGCCACGCGGGGAACGGGCATCCGCCCGGCGGCGTCCTCGTCTCCATCGGCGCGCTGCTCCTCGGCATGCTGCTCGCGGCCCTCGACCAGACCATCGTCTCCACCGCCCTGCCGACGATCGTCAGCGACCTCGGCGGCATGGACCACCTGTCGTGGGTCGTCACCGCGTACATGCTGGCCGCGACGGCCGCGACCCCGCTGTGGGGCAAGCTCGGCGACCAGTACGGCCGGAAGAAGCTCTTCCTCACCGCGATCATGATCTTCCTGGTCGGCTCGGCGCTCTGCGGCATGGCGCAGAACATGCCGCAGCTCATCGGCTTCCGGGCGCTCCAGGGCCTGGGCGGCGGCGGCCTCATGGTGCTGTCCATGGCGATCGTCGGCGACCTCGTCTCGCCCCGGGAGCGGGGCAAGTACCAGGGGCTCTTCGGAGCCGTCTTCGGCGCGACCAGCGTCCTCGGGCCGCTGCTCGGCGGGCTCTTCACCGAGCACCTCAGCTGGCGCTGGGTCTTCTACATCAACCTGCCGATCGGCGCCGTCGCACTCCTCGTCATCGCCACCACGCTGCACATCCCGGTGCGCGACACCAAGCACACCATCGACTACCTCGGCACCTTCCTCATCGCGTCCGTCGCCACCTGCCTGGTCCTCGTCGCCTCGCTCGGCGGCACCACCTGGGCCTGGAGCTCGCCGCAGATCATCGGCCTCGCGGTGCTCGGCGTGGTCCTCGCCGCGGCCTTCGTCGCCGTGGAGCGCAAGGCCGCCGAACCGGTACTGCCGCTCAAGCTGTTCCGCGTCCGCACCTTCACGCTCTCCGCCGTCATCAGCTTCATCGTGGGCTTCGCCATGTTCGGGGCGATGACCTACCTGCCGACGTTCCTCCAGGTCGTCCAGGGCGTCACGCCCACCATGTCGGGCGTGCACATGTTGCCGATGGTGGCCGGCATGCTCCTGTCGACCACGGCCTCCGGCCAGATCGTCAGCCGGACGGGCCGCTGGAAGGTCTTTCCCGTCGCGGGCACGGCCGTCACCACCCTCGGCCTGCTCCTGCTGCACCAGCTGGACGAGCACAGCGGCACCGCCGAGATGAGCGCCTACTTCTTCGTCTTCGGCCTGGGCCTCGGCCTGGTCATGCAGGTGCTCGTGCTCATCGTGCAGAACGCCGTCAGCTACGAGGACCTCGGCGTCGCCACGTCCGGCGCCACGTTCTTCCGCTCCATCGGCGCCTCCTTCGGCGTCGCGATCTTCGGCACCATCTTCACCAACCGGCTCGGCGACAAGCTGACCGACGCCCTCGCCGGGCAGCAGCTGCCGCCGGGGCTGAGCGTCACCGCCCTGGAGGCCGACCCGCGCGGCATCGCACGGCTCCCCGCGGAGCTGCGGCCCAGCGCCCTGCACGCGTACGCCTCGTCGATCACGGACGTGTTCCTGTACGCGGCACCGGTCGCGCTGCTGGCCTTCCTCCTCGCCTGGTTCCTGCGCGAGGACAAGCTGCGCGGCTCGGTCACCGCGCCCGACACGACGCAGACACTGGCCAGCAACCCCGTCGAACGCTCCTCGCACGACGAGGTGGCGCGGGCCCTGTCGGTCCTCGGCACCCGCGAGGGGCGGCGCGAGATCTACGAGAAGATCACCGCGCGGGCGGGCTACGACCTGCTGCCCGCCGCCAGCTGGCTGCTCCTGCGCATCGCCCGGCACGGCACCGTGGAGCCGGCCGTGCTCGCCGAACGCACCACCGTGCCGCTGAGCGTCATCACCGCCGCCTCCCGCCAGGTGGAGGAGCGGCGCCTCGCCGAACGCCAGGGCCTGGAGATGCGCCTGACCGACCGCGGCCGCGAGGTCGCGAAGAAGTTGGCGAAGGCCCGCGAGGAGTCCCTGTCCGAACTGCTCGGCGACTGGTGGGACCCGAGGCGGCCGACCGACCTGACCCAGCTGGTCGAGGAGCTGAGCGGCGAGCTGTGCGGGTCGGAGTCGGAGCGGCCGGGGGACGGGGCGAGGATGCTCAGGGCGGTGTGAGCCTCCCGGGCACCTCGCGCGGGTCACGGGGAGGGAGTCAGCTTCTTGCCGTACCAGTGCTCCGCGTACGGGCCCTCGGTGTACGGCTCGATCTCCTCGTATCCGTGCCGCGAGTACAGCGCGCGGGCCTCCACCAGATCGCTGCGGGTGTCGAGGACGATCTGCCCGGCCCCGAGCGCGCGTGCCGCGTCCTCGGCGGCGGCCAGCAGGACGGAGGCGCCGCCCTTGCCGCGGGCGTCCTCGCGGAGGAAGACGCGCGTGAGTTCGGCGGTCGCCGGGTCGAGGAGCCGTACGCCCGCCGTGCCGACGGGCTCTCCGCCGTGGCGCGCCACCAGCAGCACCCCGCCCGGCGGCGCGAGGTCCGCCCCGGTCTCGGCGGCCACCTCGCGCTCCAGTTCCCCGGGGTCGGTCCTCCGGCCCTCGTGGAGCAGGTACCAGCGGTCGCTGGCCTCGGTGTAGTACGCGCGCCACAGGGCGGCGGCCACGGGTGAGTCGTGCGCCTCGGGGGCGACGGACCAGGGGACGGCGGGGGCATGGACTTCGGTCATGGCGTCATTCTGCGGGCACAAGGACGGCGCCCCGCAAGCGAATTGGCTCGCGGGGCGCCGTACGGATCGCGCTGGTCAGCTCTTGGGCGCGGCCTGCTGGACGACCTCGAAGGACCAGACCGTGGAGCCGGAAGCGGCCGGCTTGGGCCGCTCGCCGCCGCCCTCGCCGCCACCCTGGTGCGCGGCCTTCATCGGGCCCTCCATCCACGCCTGGAAGGAGGCCTCGTCGCGCCAGCGGGTGTAGACGAGGTACTGGTCGGTGCCTTCGATGGGGCGCAGCAGCTCGAACCACTCGAAGCCGTCGGAGTTCTCCACCGCGCCCGCGCGGGACGCGAAGCGCTTCTCCAGGACCTCGCGCTGTTCCTCGGGGACGGTGAGGGCGTTGATCTTCACGATGCTCATGCCGCCATCCTGCCGTACGGCCGCTCCGGCGTCAGAGCCGCAGCAGGCGCTCGGCCGTCTCGCGGTAGTCGCGCAGCGCCAGGCGGAGCTGTTCGGTGTCGGTGGCCGAGGCCTCGGGGGCGGGGGCGCCCTCGGTGGCCAGAGCGCCGCCGGGTGCGACGCCGGCGGCCGGGGTGCCGTCGCCGGCCGCCGGCTGGGCGGGCGTGGTCTGCCAGGAGGAGCGCAGGACGCGGCGGCGTTCGGCCAGGGTGTCCGAGAGGCGGGCGATGGCCTCCTCCAGGACGTGGTCGACCTCCTCCACCGCGCCGCGCGGACCGTCGACGAAGCCGCTGACGGCGTTCTGGAGGCGCAGGGTCAGCTTGTCGCGTTCCTCGGGCGGGAACAGGGCGCTGTCGGTCCGAGCGCTGTCGCGCTGCGTGCCGCCGGGCCGAGTGCCGTCGGTCCGAGTGCCGTCGGTCCGAGTGGTGTGGGGCATAGCGGTGTCAGCCATGCTGGACTCCCCTTCCGGTGATGCCGTGCGAACGCTTGCCGGTGGTGTGCTTGCCGGACAGGTGCTTGCCGGAGCCGGCGGCGTGGCGGCTGTCGGGCTCGTCCGTGATGAGGGCGTCGAAGAGTTCCCGCGCGTCGACCATCGCCGCGCGCATCTCCTCGGTGCCGGCGCGGCCCTCCTCGGAGCCCGTGGTGTCGAGCGCCGCGCGGTGCACCCTGCGGTAGCCGTGGACGTGCGTGGAGTGGTGCACGGAGAGCGCGTCCAGCTGGTCCTCGTAGTGTCCGGCGTCGGGGAAGCCGCGGGCCGCCGCCAGTTCGGCGATGAGCCGGTCCGCCTCGGTCACGGCCTCGCGCGGGGAGTCGACGAAGCGCTCCTGGGCGAGGTTCCAGCGGTCGGAGTACTGCTTGCGCGTGGCGGGCTCCAGCGGCTGCGGCCGCAGGGAACCATGCCGCTTCACCCGCTCGTTGAGGTCGCGCTCGGCCGCTTTGGTGTCGCCGTCGTGCCGGGCGACCGCGTGGTCGTACTCGGGGCCGAAGCGGCGCTTGAGGCTGCCGCCGCCTCCGTTCTGGCGCCTGCGGCTCAGCATGGCGAACGCGGCGGCGGCGAGGACGACGACGACCACGATCAGAACGATGATCATGACTGTGGACATGGATGCGTGCCTTCCCGGGGTGGGCCTTTCGGTGCGAGGCACGGCGGGCGGCCTCGCACCTGTCCCAAGGGCGAGTTGCCCAGAAGCGCACCGCCAAACGGGCCCGTCGCTCCAGAGCGCTCCGGTCCGCTCCGGAGCGGACCGGAGCGGACCGGGCAGCCGCTCGCGGACCGTTCTCCGCGGAGGGCCGTGCGCCGGCCCGGGGAGCGCCTTAAGATGCCGCAGCGCGCGACACCCGACCGTGCTCGCGCCGCCCCGAGACGAAGGAGCGTACGCACGTGCTGGAGCTGACGATGGTCTCGGTGCCCGGGGCGGACGCGGGCGCGACCGCGGGCATGCTCATGGCCGAGGCGCCGAGCGAACCGGGCGCGGTGCTGCGCGTGGGGCGTGACGCGAACGTGTGCCGCCTGGTGACCCCCGAGGACTGGCTGTTCGTCTCCCGCACGCACCTGGAGTTCCGCTGCGGGCCCGACGGGTCCTGGACCGTGACGTGGCTGCGCGGCTCGAACCCGGACCCGGTCTCGGAGGTGCGGGTGCTGTACGGGGGAGCGGCGCGGCCTCTCGCGTACGGGGGTGCGGCGGCGCTCTCCCGGGGCGGTTCGGGCGAGGTGGTCATCCAGGACAGGTCGGGGCCGCGGAGCGTGAACGTCGGCTTCTACCACGAGAGTTGAGCCCGGCTCGTACGGCCCCGTGCGGGGTGGGCGGGGTCAGTCCAGTACGCGGGCCAGCGCGAAGCCGTCGTAGCCCTTGGTGCCCACTGTCTGCACGGCCGTCGCGCTCAGCTTCGGGTGCCGGGCCATGAGGTCGAGGGCGGCGCGGGTGCCGCGCACGCCCGGGTCCGTGGCGTCCGGGTCGGCGACGGCCCCGCCGCGCACGACGTTGTCGAGGACGATGAGGCTGCCCGGGCGGGTGAGTCGGAGCGCCCACTCCACGTACGGCGGATTGTTGTCCTTGTCGGCGTCGATGAAGACGAAGTCGAACGGCGCGGGATCGGCGGCGTGTTCGGCGCCGAGCGCGGCGAGCGACTCCAGGGCGGGGCCGACGCGGATCTCGGTCAGCCCGTCGAGCCCGGCGCGGGCGAGGTTGCCGCGGGCCACCTCGGCGTGCCCGGGCTTGTGCTCCAGGGTGACGAGGCGGCCGTCGGCGGGCAGGGCGCGGGCCAGCCAGATCGTGCTGTAGCCGCCGAGGGTGCCGATCTCCAGGATGCGGCGGGCGCCCTGGGTCAGGGCGAGGAGGTGGAGCAGCTTGCCCTGGTTCGGGGCCACGTGGATCCGCGGCAGGCCGGCCGCCTCGCTGTCGCGCAGGGCGGCGGCGAGGGCGTCGTCGGGCGGGGCGAGGAGGCCGGTGAAGTAGTCGTCGACGGAGTTCCACTGCTGCTGGCTCATGCGGGTGCGCGTTCCCTTCGACTGCCTGGTCGGCTTCGCCGAGGAGCCTAGTGGGGGCGAGGCCGATTGTCGGCGCAGGGGCCGCATGGCGCCGTCCCGCCCCCTCCGGGGGAGGCCCCCGCTACTCCGCCGGAGGCGACCCCGGCAGTGGCTTGCCGGCCGATTCCGTCATGTACCAGACCGCGATGCCGCCCACCACGGCCGCCGCCATCATGTAGTACGCGGGCATCATCTTGTCGCCCGTCGCCCCGATCAGCGCCGTCACCACCAGCGGCGTCGTGCCGCCGAAGACCGAGACGGAGATGTTGAAGCCGATGGACAGCGAGCCGTAGCGGACCTTGGTGGGGAAGAGGGCCGGGAGCGTCGAGGGCATCGACGCCGTGAAGCAGACCAGGAGCAGACCGAGGGCGCCGAGGCCCAGGCCGATCGCCCAGAGCGAGCCGTCGCGGATCAGCAGCAGGGCGGGGAGGGAGAGGAGCAGGAAGCCCGCACAGCCCGTCGCGATCACCGGGCGGCGGCCGACGCGGTCCGTCAGCGCGCCGACGAACGGCTGGGCGCACATCATCACCGCCATCACCGCCAGGATGACGAGCAGCCCGTGCGTCTCGTCGTACTCCAGCTCGCTGGTCAGATAGCTCGGCATGTACGAGAGCAGCATGTAGTCCGTGACGTTGAAGACCAGGACCAGGCCCATGCACAGGAGCAGCGCCTTCCACTGGCCCGTGACCATGTCGCGCAGCCGGACCTTCGGGCGGGCCTGCTCGTCCTCGTGGGCCTTCTCCAGCTCGGCGGCGAACGCCGGGGTCTCCTCCAGGCGCATCCGCAGGTAGAGGCCGATCAGGCCCATGGGGCCCGCGATCAGGAACGGGATGCGCCAGCCCCAGGAGACCAGATCCTGCGAGGACATCAGCGCCGTCATCAGCGTGACCAGGCCCGCGCCGCCGATGTAGCCCGCCAGCGTGCCGAACTCCAGCCAGCTGCCGAGGAAGCCGCGCTTCTTGTCGGGGGCGTACTCCGCGATGAACGTGGAGGCACCCGCGTACTCGCCGCCCGTCGAGAAGCCCTGCACCAGGCGGGCCGCGAGGAGCAGGACCGGCGCCCAGACGCCGATCGTCGCGTACGACGGGATCAGTCCGATCGCGAACGTGCCCGCCGCCATCATGATCATGGTGAGCGCGAGGACCTTCTGGCGGCCCACACGGTCGCCCAGCGGGCCGAAGACCATGCCGCCGAGCGGCCGGATCAGGAAGGCCGCGGCGAAGGCGCCGAAGGTGGAGAGCAGCTGGGCCGTGGGGTTGCCCGAGGGGAAGAAGACCTTGCCCAGCGTCACGGCGATGTAGCTGTAGACGCCGAAGTCGAACCACTCCATCGCGTTGCCGAGGGCGGCCGCCTTCACCGCGCGCTTGACCAGTGCGGGGTCGGTGACGGTGACGCCCGGTGCGGCGTCCGGGGCTGCCGCGCCGCGGGCCCCCGCTGGGGGTCCCGACACGGACCCGGGCTTCCGGAGTTCGGCGGAGGTGGCGCTCGGCAAGGGTTCGCTCGCCCGCTTTCGGTCGACGACAAGGACGGGGCCACCCGCGGAGACGGAACGGAAACCGGGGTGGCCCGAAAAGCGACCATAGGGGCACTCGGCATCATTACGGTCGGTGTCCGAGTGGTCGCAAAGTGCCTAAAAACGGCTTCTATGCAGGTCAAACGGCCCCTCTTTGCCCGGTGCCCTCCGGCCGCGCCTGTGATCTATGTCGCGGGGCCCACCGGGAACCACGCGCGAGGACCCGTATGCGCGCCCCTCGGGTGGAGTTCGACGGTGTCCGAGAGGCGCGCCGCCGCGTTGGGCACACCGGACATGAGCCGATAAAGGGCGGTGTGGCTGCCAGGTGCGGGAGGCGCGACGCGGCATGGCGAACGGTGAGCACGGGGCAGCGCGCGACGCCCCGGGGACAGAGCGGACCGGCGGGACCGAGGCGCGGATCGCGGCGGCCCGCGTCGCCCTCTGGCTGTTCGCCGCCGCCCTGGCGGTCCGCCAGGCGGCCGCCGTCCCGCGCACCCCCCACGCCAGGCGCCCCACCGACCCGGGGAGCTGGCCCCTCACCCGCTCCGGCGAGCAGGTTCTCGGCTGGGCCTCGGCCTTCGGCACGCTCGCCCTCGTCGTCGTACTCGGCCTGGTCGCCGCCCGCGCCCTGCCGCGGCCGGTCTCCCGCCGCACCTCACTGCTCGCCGCCCCCGTGGCGATCGGCCTGCTCATGCTGTCGCTGCCCGTGCGCGACACCCCGCACCTCGGACAGACCGGCGTCATCCCGGTCCTGCTGGTGCTCCTCGGCCTCTTCGCCGTGCGCGGGGAACGGACCGGCGGCCTCCTGGTCGGCGTCGGCGCGGCACTGCACCCGGCCCTGCTGCTCTTCGCCGTGCTGCTGTGGCGCACCGGCCGCGGGAAGGCCGCCGCCTTCACCGGCGTGGGCTTCGCCCTGTGCGCGGCACTCGCCCGGGCCGCCATGCGGCACGACTCATGGACGTACTGGATCCACCACCTCGCCGGAGCGGGCCCCGGCGCGCACCCGTACGCCGACGGCGACCAGTCCCTGCACGGCATGCTGCTCCGCCTCGGCCTCCAGGGCCCGCTGGAGACCGGCCTCTTCCTCGCCCTCGGCGCGGCCGTCGTCCTCGCCGGTCTGCGCCGCGCCGTGCGCTACGCCAACGACGGGCAGCTCCTCCTCGCCGTCGCGGTCACCGGCTGCGTGGTGGCCGCCGTGTCGCCGACGAGCTGGCGGCACCAGCTCCTGTGGGTGCTTCTCACGGCGGCCGGCCGGGTGGGCACCCGCCGGTCCGACCGGTACGTGTGGCCGGTGGCCGTCGTCCTCGTGTCGACGCTGCCCGCCACGATGCTGCTGCCGGACATGCCCGTCACCGAGCCGCTCCGCGCCAACGCCGTGCTGCTCGCGGCGCTCGCCGCCGCCGTCGCCGTGCCCTTCCTGCCCCGCACGCACCCCCGGTACCGGGCACCCCTCCCCACGGAGTACGCCGCTCCGGTCCCCGCCCGGTGGCGCCGGGTGCCGCTGATCCCGCTCCGCCGACGGGCCCTGACCCGCCCCAACCTGCTGCTCGAACTGCTCCTGATCCGCGTCGGGTACGCCGCCTACCAGCAGGTCAGGCTCGCCGCGACCGGCGGCACGATCTCCGGCGGCAGGGCCGTGGCCGAGCACCACGGCGAACAGATCCACGCGATCGAACGGTTCCTGCACATCGACATCGAGCACCGGATCAACCACGCGGTCGTCAGGGCCGGCCGGCCGGAGGAGTTCTTCGACTTCTACTACACGTCGTTCCACTTCGCCGTGCCGCTGGGCGTCCTCGCCGTCCTGTACGCGCGCCGCCCCGCCGACTACCGCTGGGCGCGCTCCGCGCTCGGCTTCGCGACGGTCCTCGCCCTCGTCGGCTTCTGGGCCTACCCGCTCGCCCCGCCGCGCCTGATGCCGGACCTCGGCTTCGTCGACACGGTGCACGGCGTGCAGGACTTCACCAAGCCGGACTACGGCACCCTGACCGAGCTGACCAACCAGTACGCGGCCATGCCCTCGCTGCACTTCGGCTGGTCCCTCTGGTGCGGCCTGGTCGTCGCGGTCCTCGCCCCGAAGGGCTGGATGAAGGCGCTCGGCCTGCTCCACCCGCTCCTCACGCTCTCCGCGGTCGTGGCGACGGGCAACCACTGGCTGCTCGACGCGGTGGGCGGCGCGGCCGTCGTCGGCGCCGGCTTCGGCCTCACCCACCTGCTGTCCGGCCCCCGCGCGCACCGCCCCCGCGACGCGAACCACCCCAGGGAGGCCGTCGCCGGAGCACAGGCGCCGCCGGTCACCGGCACGACGAAGGACGCGGCGAAGGACCGTAGCCCGAGGTGATCCGGTAGGTGCCGGGTCCGGGCACCGACAGACGCGTGAAGTCGCCCTGCCGCGCCAGGCAGGCCCCCTCGGCCCGCAGCCACCGCGAGTACACGAGGCGCACCGTCACCGACCCCCGCTCCGGCACGCGCACCACGACCTCGGAGTCCGTGCCGCGCACCACGTACGCGGGCCGGGAGACCAGCGGCACCGCGTCCCGCACCCGGAAGATCCGCCAGTACGCGTCCTGCCAGACCGCCTCCAGCCACTCGGGCCCCCGCGCCACCAGCTCCGCCTCCTCCTCGGCGAACCCGTCCGGCTTGCCCGCGGGCAGGACGACGTATCCGACCGCCCACTTGTCCAGCCAGGCCCGGTAGGTGGCCGCCGAGAACGTCCCGTCGTAGAAGAGGCGCCCCCGCTCGATGTCGAGCTGGCGGTTCCAGCCGCGCGCCAGGTTCACGTACGGGGCGAGCGCCGTGGCCTCGCGGTGGTTGCGGGCCGGGACCACCTCGACGCGGGACCTGTCGGCGCCCAGCCGCCCCAGCTCCCGCACCACACCCCGCGTCTCGGCCGCCCAGCGCGGCACCTTCGTGGAGACCGCGAGGTCGCCGGCGGTCTTGTGGACCACCCAGGCCGAGGAGAGCACCAGGGCCGCCGCGAGCACGGCCCGCCGCGGTCGCCCGAGCCCCGGCACGAGCAGGGCCGCGAGCAGCGCGGCGGGACCGACCAGCTCGGCGAGGCGCTCGACGTTCGTACCGATCGGGGACGGGATGAGGTACGTGAGCACGGTCCCGGCCGCGTACACGCCCGCGCCCCACCGGAGCACCCGCCACGCGCGGGGGGCCGCGAGGATCAGGACGAGGCCGATGATCACGGGCGGGAAGATCCGGTCGAAGGGCATCAAGTGCTCGCCGGTGAAGGGGAAGAGCAGGGTGGTGACCGCCACGACCGCGAACGGCGGCGCGACGAGGGCGGCCGTGCGCCCCACGTCGCGTACGAAGAAGTGGCCCGCGCCCGCCACCAGCAGGAACAGGCCCGCCACCGGCGACGCCATGGTGGCGAGCGCCGCGCACGCCGTGGCGAGGGCCGCGCGCCGCTCCCGCACGAGCGCCAGGCAGGCCGCGAAGGCGAAGACGATGCCGAGCGCGAACGTCGTACGTCCCGAGGCGACGTTGCACCACACGCCGAGCGAGGCGAGGACCGCGGGCCACAGGGGCCGGCGGACACCGGTGCGCTCGACGAGGGCGGCGGCCAGCCAGGCGCCCGCGATCCCGGAGAGCACGCTCACGGTCCGCACCCCGAGCGCGGCCATCAGGTGGGGTGAGATCAGGCTGTAGTTGGCGGTGTGCATGCCGCCGTACCAGAAGAGTCCGTACGCGGCCGTGCCGTGCTCGGCGGCGAACCGCGCCCACGCCTCCTGCGCGGCGAGGTCCCCGCCGCCCGTCGCGAGGAACGCCGCCCACACCGCGTACAGGGGAAGGGTCGGGACGGTGGCGAGCAGCGGGACGCGGTGCCGTCGGCCGAACGCCCGGAAGGACGACTGCCTCGGCGTCCGCGCGGTGGGCCTGCTGTCGGACGGGGCGAGCGGGAAGTCGGCGAAGACCACGGTCACCGTTTCCATTCGAAGTCGTGGAGAGGCAAGATTCACTTCTCCGGACGTGTCACGCAATGGAAACGCGGCGGGCAGGTCCGTATGGCCGTCAGCCGGTGCTGACCCGCAGTTCCTTGACGCCGTTGAGCCAGGCCGAGCGGAGCCTGCGCGGGTCGCCGGTCAGCCGGAGGCCGGGCATGGCGTCGGCGATCGCGTGGAAGATGAGGTCGATCTCCAGGACCGCGAGGGACTTGCCGAGGCAGAAGTGCGGGCCGCCGCCCCCGAAGCCGAGGTGCGGGTTGGGGTCGCGGGTGATGTCGAAGGCGCCCGGGTCGTCGAAGACGTCGGGGTCGTGGTTGGCGGAGGAGTAGAAGAGGCCGACGCGGTCGCCCCGCCTGATCGCGGCGCCGCCCAGCTCGGTGTCCTGCGTCGCGGTGCGCTGGAAGGCGACGACCGGGGTCGCCCAGCGCACGATCTCCTCGGCCGCGGTGGCGGGGCGCTCGCGCTTGTAGAGCTCCCACTGGCCGGGGTGGGTGAGGAAGGCGTGCATGCCGTGGGTGATGGCGTTGCGGGTGGTCTCGTTGCCGGCCACCGCGAGCAGGATCACGAAGAAGCCGAACTCGTCGCCCGAGAGGTTCCCCTCGTCCTCGGCCGCCACCAGCCGGCTGACGATGTCCTTGGCCGGGCACTCCTTGCGGGCCGCGGCGAGGTTCATCGCGTAGGAGACGATCTCCATGGCCGCCTCGGCGCCGATCTCCTCCGTGACGGCGTACTCCGGGTCGTCGTATCCCGCCATCTTGTTGGACCAGTCGAAGATCTTCGTGCGGTCCTCCTGGGGCACGCCGATCAGCTCGGCGATGGCCTGGAGCGGCAGCTCGACGGCGACGTTCGTCACGAAGTCGAAGGAGCCGTCCGGGCCCGCGGCCTCCAGGGCCGCCGCGACGATGGAGCGGGCGCGCTCGCGCAGGGCGTCCTCCAGCGAGCGTATGGCCCGGGGCGAGAAGCCGCGCTGCACGATCTGCCGGACGCGGGTGTGCTCGGGCGGGTCCATGTTGAGCATGATCAGTTTCTGGGCGTCGATCTGGTCGCGGCTGATCGTCTCGTTGAAGCGGATGACCGCCGTGTTCAGGTGGGAGGAGAACAGCTCCGGGCGCGTGGAGACGTACTTGACGTCCTCGTGCCGGGTGACGGCCCAGTAGCCCGCGTCGTCGAAGCCGGAGGCGCGGGGCCGCTGGGCGATCCAGCGCACCGGTTCCGTCCGCCGCAGCCGTGCGAACTCCGGGAGGGGCACGCGGTCTTGGAGCAGGTCGGGGTCGGTGAAGTCGAACCCGTCGGGAAGCGCTGGACAGGTCATCGGCAACTCCAGTTCTGACGGGCGGCTGACAGCACGGGTGGTTGACGGGCCGGGCGGCTGACAGGTGTCCGACCGGCATCTGACGGCCCATCAGGAGGCCCGGCCCGCAACGTAGTGACGGGTTCTGCAAGTGGCAAGGCCCGCGGCCGGACAGTTTGCGTACCGGTACCGGGCAAGGTGCGTGCAAGACCCTTGCGGCGCCGAGGCTCCGCTCAGCAGACTGCTGACGGGAACTAGAACGCGTACTAGTTCTTCTCGCGAGCCGCCGGGACGGCTCGCGGGACATGGACGGAGAGGACCAGCCCCATGGCCGCGGAACCTGTCATCGTCGAAGCCGTACGCACCCCCATCGGCAAGCGTGCGGGCGCGCTCGCCAACCTCCACCCCGCCTATCTGCTCGGGGAGACCTACCGCGAGCTCCTCGGGCGCACCGGCATCCACGCCGACTGCGTCGAGCAGATCGTCGGCGGCACGGTGACGCACGCCGGCGAGCAGTCGATGAACCCGGCCCGCACGGCCTGGCTCACCATGGGGCTCCCGTACGAGACGGCGGCGACGACGGTGGACTGCCAGTGCGGCTCGTCACAGCAGGCCGCCCACCTGGTGGCGAACATGGTGGCGGCCGGTGTCATCGACGTGGGGATCAGCTGCGGGGTCGAGGCGATGTCGCGGGTGCCGCTGGGGTCGGGCTCCAAGCACGGGCCGGGCAAGCCGTTCCCCGACGAGTGGCACGTCGATCTGCCGAACCAGTTCGAGGCCGCCGAGCGCATCGCCCGCCACCGCGGGCTCACCCGCGAGAACGTGGACTCCCTCGGCCTCATCTCGCAGGAGCGGGCGGCCGCGGCCTGGTCCGAGGAGCGCTTCAAGCGCGAGACCTTCGCCGTGCAGGTGCCCACCACCGAGGAGGAGCAGGCCGCCGGGCAGGGCATGTGGCGGCTCGTCGACCGGGACGAGGGGCTGCGCGACACGTCGATGGAGGCGCTCGGCGGGCTCAAGCCGGTCATGCCGACCGCCGTGCACACGGCCGGCAACTCCTCACAGATCTCGGACGGCGCGGCGGCCATCATGTGGGCCTCCAAGCGGATGGCGCGGGCCCTGAAGCTGAAGCCGCGGGCGCGGATCGTGGCGCAGGCGCTGGTCGGCGCCGACCCGCACTTCCATCTGGACGGGCCGATCGACGCGACGCGGGCGGTGCTCGGCAAGGCCGGGATGTCGCTGAAGGACATCGACATCGTGGAGATCAACGAGGCGTTCGCGTCGGTGGTGCTGAGCTGGGCGCAGGTCTTCGGCCAGGACCTGGAGAAGGTGAACGTCAACGGCGGCGCCATCGCCCTCGGCCATCCGGTGGGCGCCACGGGGGCGCGGCTCATCACCACGGCCCTGCATGAGCTGGAGCGGCGGGACAAGGAGTTCGCGCTGGTGACGATGTGCGCGGGGGGCGCGGTGGCCACGGGGACGATCTTGCAGCGGTTGTAGGGGATGGGGGAGCCTGGGCGGGCGAAGCCGCGCCGGTATGTCCGCCCTCGCCATCGCCTGCGGCGCCCTCGTGTGCTTCGGGGCTCGGTGGGCGTGCTTGCCGTGCTCCGGGCGGACCTGCCGGCACGTCCCCTCGCGTCCCGATGGCGACCGCGGGCCGTCGGGGGCACGAAAAAGGCGGCACCCCCCTGGTGGGGAGTGCCGCCTCTTCGGGCCGGGTCAGTACCAGCCGTTGGCCTGCCAGTGGCTCCAGGCGCCGACCGGGCTGCCGTAGCGCTCGTTCATGTAGTTCAGACCCCACTTGATCTGGGTCTCGGGGTTGGTCTTCCAGTCCGCGCCCGCCGAAGCCATCTTCGAGGCGGGCAGCGCCTGGACCAGGCCGTAGGCGCCGGAGGAGGAGTTCGTCGCGCTGACGTTCCAGCCGCTCTCGTGCGAGACGATCTTGTCGAACGCGGCGAACTGCGCCGGGTCGGAGATCAGCTTCTGCGCGATGGCCTTGGCGGACGTCGGGGCGGCGGCGGGAGCGGCGGCCGGGGCGGCGGCCTTCGCGGTGGTCGGGGTGGCTGCCTGGGCCGGTGCCGCGGCGAAGACCATGCCGGTGGCGGCTGCGGCGACGAGGCCGCCGGTGATGGTCTTCTTCGGGGAAGCGATGCGGCGGATGAGCGAGGCGGACACAGAGGACCTTCCGGTGGGGGATGGGGGAGTCGCGGCACGCCGTGAAACGTGGGGGACATGCGAGGGCGCCGAGTCCCGTGGGGGGCGTCGGCGCCTTGCGACTCATCCAGAGAAACAGGCCGGGAACCTCGCCGCAATGCCCCCCTTTACTAGTGGAAGTCGCACCCGCGCCGAATGTCCCCTCTGTGACGTGCCTCTCAATCCCCAGGTCAGCCCGGTGATTGATGCGTGTACATCAACGGTGGAAGATACGGCCCCGCCTAGTAGAGGACCTAGGTCCTGTGGGCCGCCTCACGGATCCGCGCCCCCGATGTCACGCAGCGCTCAACTTCCCCTACGGCTTCGGGGCCTCGAATGTGACCGGCGCCTCGAAAGCCGCACGCCGCGTGGCCCGCCGCAGCGCCTTCAGGACGGCCGGCCCGAGCGCGAGGCTCAGGACGACCGTCACCACGGCCCGCGGCAGGTCCCAGCCCAGCGACGTGGCCAGGCAGTACGCGACGAAGCGGGCCAGGTTCTCCGCTAGGGGGTCGCCGGGCACGAAGGAGACGCCGGTGGCCAGGCCGCCGAGATAGGGCCAGCCCTGGAGGTTCATGACCGTGCCGTACAGGACCGAGGCCACCGCTCCATAGGCGGCCAGCAGCCACAGCTCCCGGCGGCCCCGCAGCGTGTCGGCGCCCGGCAGCAGCCCCGCGCCCATGCAGACCCACCCCATCGACAGCATCTGGAAGGGCATCCACGGCCCGACGCCCCCGGTGAGCAGCGCCGAGGCGAACATCGACACCGCCCCGAGCACGAACCCGAAGCCGGGGCCCAGCACCCGCCCGCTCAGCACCATCAGGAAGAACATGGGCTCGATGCCCGCCGTGCCCGCGCCCAGCGGCCGCAGCGCCGCCCCCGCCGCGGCCAGCACGCCCAGCATGGCGATGGCCTTGGCGTCCAGGCCGGCGTCCGCGATGGTCGCCACGACCACGGCGAGCAGCAGCGGCAGCAGCGCCGCGAAGAGCCAGGGCGCGTCCGCGGCGTGCGTGCCGATCCCGGAGTCGCCGTCCGCGAGCAGCGGCCACCCGAACGCGGCCACCCCCACGGCGCCGACCAGCGCGAGCGCCACGACCGAGCGGGGGCCCAGGCGGACGGGGCGGGCCTGCGGTGCGGCGCTCACGACGCGTCCCGTGCCGGGCCAAGCGCCTCGCGCACCTGCGCCACCGTCAGCCACTCCCGCGGCGCCAGGACCTTGGTGACCTGGGGCGCGAAGGACGGCGACGACACCACGATCTGCGGGGTCGGGCCGTCCGCGACGACCTCGCCGTCCGCGAGGATCACCACCCGGTGGGCGATCTCGGCGGCCAGCTCCACGTCGTGCGTGGCCAGCACGATCGCGTGGCCCTCGGCGGCGAGGCCCCGCAGGACCGTGACCAGGCGGGCCTTGGCCGCGTAGTCCAGGCCGCGGGTCGGCTCGTCAAGGAGAAGCAGGGGAGGGCGCGCGGTCAGCACGATCGCCAGGGCGAGCGCGAGCCGCTGGCCCTCGGAGAGGTCCCGGGGGTGCGTGTCGTCCGCGATGCCCGGCAGCAGCTCGCTCACCAGGGCGCGGCACGTGCCGGGCGCGGCGTCCGCGTCCCGGTCGGCGGCGGCGCACTCGGCGCTCACGGTGTCCGCGTACAGCAGGTCGCGCGGCTCCTGGGGGACCAGGCCGACGTGCCGGACCAGCTCACGCGGTGCGGTGCGGTGCGGGACGGCGCCGCCGACGCGGACCGTGCCCGAGGTCGGTTCGAGGAGGCCGACCAGGGTCGACAGGAGCGTCGACTTCCCGGCGCCGTTGCGGCCCATGAGGGCGACCGTCTCGCCGGGCGTCACGGTCAGGTCGACGCGGCGCAGCGCCTCGACGCGGCCGCGCCGCACGGCGAGGCGTTCGACACGCGCCGCCGCCGGCGTCTTGTCGGTGCCGTCCATACGTTCCTTGCGCAACCGGGGCCACCGGCCGGACGGCCGTGCTGCGGGGCGTACGGCGGTCTCCTCCCGGCGCGGCGCGTGGTCCGCGAGCCGCTCCCGCAGCGCGCCCGCCCTGCGCCGCGCGTCCCGCACGGTCAGCGGCAGCGGCGACCAGCCCGCGAGGCGCCCGAGGGCGACCACCGGCGGGAAGACGGGGGAGCGCGCCATCAGCTCCGCCGGGTCGCCGAGCACCGGCGGCTCGCCCGGCGCCGCGAGCAGCAGCACCTGGTCCGCGTACTGCACGACCCGCTCCAGCCGGTGCTCGGCCATCAGCACCGTCGTGCCCAGGTCGTGCACGAGCCGCTGGAGCACCGCGAGGACCTCTTCGGCCGCCGCCGGGTCGAGCGCGGAGGTCGGCTCGTCCAGAACGAGCACCCGGGGGTGAGGGGTGAGGACCGAGCCGATCGCGACGCGCTGGCGCTGGCCCCCGGAGAGCGTCGCGATGGGGCGGTCGCGCAGGCCGGCGAGGCCGAGCAGGTCGAGGGTCTCCTCCACCCGGCGGCGCATCACGTCCGGGGCGAGACCGAGCGACTCCATGCCGTACGCCAGCTCGTCCTCGACGGTGTCCGTCACGAAGTGCGCGAGGGGGTCCTGCCCCACCGTGCCGACGACGTCGGCCAGTTCGCGGGGCTTGTGGGTACGGGTGTCGCGGCCCGCCACGGTCACCCGGCCGCGCAGGGTGCCGCCCGTGAAGTGCGGCACGAGACCGCTGACCGTGCCGAGCAGCGTCGACTTGCCGACCCCGGACGGTCCGACGAGCAGCACCAGCTCGCCCTCGGGCACGGTGAGATCGACGCCCTGGACGGTGGGTCCCACCGCGCCCTCGTACGTCACCGAGACGTCCTCGAAGCGGATCATGAGGTCTCCTCGGGGGAAGCGGGGGAGGGTCTTGTCGTGTCGGCGGGCTTCCCCGCGCGTGCCGCGTCCTCCGGCGGCACCGGCGCCACGACGGCCGGCAGCAGCCCGATGAGCACCGCGAGCGCGGGCCACAGCGGCAGCGTCGGCGCGATCAGCGGTACGACGCCGGGGTGCAGGGCGGCCGGGTCGGACGAGGCGGCCCGAATCACCAGGCCCGCCACGGCGATTCCCGACCCGGCGACCAGCCAGGCCCGCACGCCCCACCGGTCGGGCCGGTAGCGGGTGCGCACCGCACGGCGGCCCCCCAGCCGCAGCCCCGCGAGGGCCGCAAGCAGTCCCGCCACGAGCGCGGGCACGCCGTAGGAGCCGCCCTGCGCGGTCAGCAGTCCGTACGTCCCCACGCAGACGCCCATCAGGCCGCCGAGCGTCAGCACGGCGGTGGCCCTGCGCACGCCCGGGGGCACGGCGGCGGCGCGGCCGAAGCCCCGCGCGTCCATGGCGGCGGCCAGCGCCACCGACCGCTCCAAGGCACCCTCCAGGACCGGCAGGCCGACCTGGAGCAGTCCCCGCACGCCTTTGTCGGAGCGTCCCCGCAGCCGCCGCGCGGACCGCAGCCGCTGCACGTCCGCGATGAGGTTCGGCGCGAAGGTCATGGCCACGACGACGGCGACCCCCACCTCGTAGAGCGCGCCCGGCAGCGACTTCAGCAGCCGCGAAGGGCTCGCCAGGGCGTTCGCGGCGCCGACACAGATCAGCAGGCCCGCGAGCCTGATCCCGTCGTAGAGCGCGAAGAGCACGCCCTCCGCCGTGACCCGGCCGCCGATGCGCACGCCCTTGGCCCAGTCGGGCAGCGGGACCTCCGGCAGCGTCACGAGGACGTGCGTGCCCGGGATCGGCGAGCCGAGCACGATCGCGAAGACCAGCCGGATGCCGATGACGAACAGCGCCAGCTTCACGAACGCGCCGTACGACTTCGCCCACGGCGCCGAGGTTCGGCGCGCCGCCACGACGTACCCCGCGACGCCGATGAGCAGCGCGATCAGCAGCGGGTTCGTCGTACGGGAGGTGGCCGTGCCGAGCCCGAGCGCCCACACCCACCAGGCGCCCGGATGCAGGGCGTTGCTCCGGTGCGCCTCGGGGGCGCGGCGGCGGCTCAGCGGGCCGCCCGCGCGGGCGTGGCCGGTCAGGTCCCTCATCGTGCCGTCCGTGTCCGGTGCCGCGTCAGCCGCGACGGCGCCGGGCCTGCCAGAACGCGGCGCCGCCGAGCACCGCCACCGCGGCGATCCCGGCGATCAGACCCACGGAGGGCCCGCCGCCGCCCTGGTCCTGGTTCGCCGTCCCCTCGGGGCGCGGCTTCTCCTCGGCGCGGGAGCGGTCCGTGCCGTCGCCGGAGACCTGCTCGCCGCAGCCCGACTCCGGGTAGCCGTCGATGGCGCAGAGCAGGGCCTTGCTGTCGTAGCGCAGCGGCTTTGCGACCGAGGCGAGCGCCTCGGCGCTGGTGGCGTCCTCGGCGACGCGCGCGCAGGCCAGCCGGGGCGCGGGCGGCGACTCGCCGCGCGGGGCGTCCGCGCGCGTGCCGAAGTCGAGGACGAGACCGATCCGCTTGCGGCCGTCCCGGGCGGGCGTCTTCGCGCAGATGTCCGCGAAGTCCGCCGGTCCGCGCGGCTTGGCGGCGTCCTGGGAGTTCTCCGAGACCGAGAAGCGGAACCCCTGCACGTCACCGTCCTCGGGGCGGGCGGTGCCGGGGCCCTGAGTGGCGTACGTCCATGTGCCGCCGTCCCGGTCCCAGAACGACCAGTAGCGGTAGCCGGCGGCCTGGGAGGGCGCGGCGGCGAGGACGCACAGCAGCGCGGCGAGCAGCGCCCCGACCGCCGTGCGTGCACGCCACCGGCGGCCCCGCGTCCGGGCTGTCCGGCCCCGCGTCACGGCTGCTGCTTCCTGCGGTTGGCGCTGAACAGGAAGCCGATGCCGATGCCGGCGACCAGGCCGACACCGACGATCCACCAGATGCTGACGCCTTCGTCCTTCTTCTCGTCGGAGTCGGCGGCGGAGTCGCTCTCGCCCGACGACTTCGACGCCTTCTCCGGCGGCGGGCCCTGGGCGCTCAGCCGCTCGACGAGGTCGGCGCCGCCGAAGTCGCGGGGGTCCAGGCCGGCCGCGTGGGCGGCGAACACCAGCTGGGCGTAGGCGGCGGGGCCGGCCTGCTTCGCCCAGGCCGCGGAGTTCTTCGCGAGCCACTCGGCGGACTTCCCGGCCTGCTCGCTCTGCCCGTCGGCGGCGAGGGCGACCACGGCGTCCGCGGTGTTGCCCTGGTCCGGCTGGTCCTTGGCGCCCGGCATGGCGGACATCAGGTGGTCGTCGTGCTTGCCGAGCAGCTTCAGCAGGAAGCCCGTGCCGTTGCTCGCGGCCTGCGCGGCGGTGTCCGGCTTCGCGCACTCGGGGGCCTCGCCCGCGGACTTCTTGCCCGGCGTCACGACGAGGCCCTTGCCGAGGCTGCCGAGCACACCGGCCGCGGTGGCGTCCGCGTTCGGCGAGAGCTTGCCGGACTTGGCGTCGGCGAGGCCGAAGGCGCCGTCGCCCTTGCCGCAGTCCATGGCGAGCTTCGGCAGCGCGTCGTAGGCGGACCTGCCCTTCTGCGACTTCACGCGCGCGGGGTTCTCCCCGGCCGCGGCGAGGGCGCCGACGACGATGCCGGTGGAGTTGGCGTCGGAGGGCAGTCCGGGGTTGTAGCCCCAGCCGCCGTCCTGGTTCTGCACGGACTTCAGCCACGACACGCTCTTGCCGACCGTCTCGGCGAGGCTCTTGTCCCGGCCCTTGTCCCGGCCGCCGAGGGCGGCGAGGGCCTGCACGGCGGCGGCGGTGGAGTTGCTGTCGACCGGCGTCTTGGAGTTGCACGGCTCGCTCGCGTCGGCGCGGTAGGCCGCGAAGCCACCGCTCGCGCACTGCTGCCCGGCCAGCCACGTCACGGCCTTCTGGGCGGGCCTGACCCCCGCGGTGTCCAGCGCGAGCAGGGCGTACGACTGCCGGAAGACACCGTCGAACTTGGGGTCCGACTTGCCGTACAGGCCCGAGGGGAGCGCGGTCGAGGGCGACGGGGCGTCGTCCGCGAAGGCGGCCGGTGCGGCGGCCGGGCCGAACACGGCGACGGCGGCCAGGACCGCTGCGCTGCGGCGAACGTTCATGATGCGGCGGATTGCCTCTCCCTGCGGGGAGCGGGGCGGCACGGACCGTGCGGGCACGGCTTCCGGGCGGCTCCGGCTCCGTGTACCTCGACGGTGCCGCTCATCGGGGGTCCCGATGAAGCGAGCCGGTCACGGTTCCGCGCCGGGCATTCCGGCTCACCGCTGAGGGCGGTCCATACGGAATGGGGCCTCCCCTGCTCGAACGGGGCCGAGAGCTCGGGGATGGGCCGGCGCCGGATGCGCACCGGCTTCCCCCCGCGCGGACGTGAGGACGACCCGCTCACTCTACCGGCCCGGCCAGGGGACCCCCGGGTCACACCGCCACGTACGTCACCGGGTCGCTGCCCGCCACCGCCTCCGCCCGCCCGAGCTTCACCAGCCGGCGCACATGGGCCTCGGCCTCCGAGACCGCGATGCCGCGCGAGCCGTGGGGGATCTCGGCCCAGGGGCGGTTCCACTCCATGCGCTCGGCGAGGCCCCAGGGGGTGAGGGGTTCGGAGAGGAGGGCGAGCAGGCCGGTCAGGCGTTCTTCGTGGTGGGCCAGGAGTTCGCGGACGCGGGCCGGGGCGTCGGTGAACGCGTGCTGGTGGGCGGGCAGCACCTCGGCCGGGTCGAGGCGGCCGACGCGCTCCAGGGAGTCCAGGTAGTCGCCAACGGGGTCTCCCCTGGTCGAGCGGAGCCGAGAGCTCGGGGAAGGGTCGGTGGCCGTGCCGCCGTCCGGGTCCTCGTACAGGCCGATGTGCGGGGTGATGCCGGGCAGCAGGTGGTCGCCGGAGAAGAGGCGGCCGGCGCCCCGCAGCCCCGCCGGGTGCGCCTCCTCCAGGTGCAGGCAGACGTGGCCGGGGGTGTGGCCGGGCGTCCAGATCGCGCGCAGGCGGCGGCCCGGCAGGTCCAGGAGCTCGCCGGGGGTGATGTCGCGGTCGGGCAGGGCCGGGTCGAGGCCGGGCAGCCGGTGCGGGCGGCCCTCGTCGCGGGCGCGGAGCAGCGGCGCGACGTGCTCGGCGGGGGCGCCCGCCGCGGTGAGCCTCGCGGCCAGGTGGCCGTACCAGTGCTCGGGCGGCTCGGCGCGGGTGCGGCGCACGACGGACGCGTCCGCCTCGTGCATCGCGATCCACGCCCCGGACGCCTCGCGGACCTGCGCGGACAGTCCGTGATGGTCGGGGTGGTGGTGCGTGACGACCACACCGCGTACGTCCTCGACGGCGGCGCCGCACCTGCCGAGCCCGGCGGTCAGCGTGGACCAGGACGTGGGGTCGTCCCAGCCGGTGTCGATCAGGACGGGGCCTTCGTCGGTGTCCAGGAGGTGGACGAGGGTGAAGCCGAGGGGGTTGTCGGGGATCGGGACCTTGACGCTCCAGACGCCTCCGCCGTGCTCGATCACCGGCGGTTCGGTCACCTGCGGGGCCATGGGCGCCTCGTCTCTCGTCGGCGGATGCCCACTATAACTAGAACCGGTTCCAGTGGTAGCCCAAGTCGGCGTGATCCCGGGGTGGTTGGCCGTACGGCGCGTGGACTCCTGCAAGTAGAACTGGTATCAGTTCTGCGACAGCGTCAGCGACCGGCCGGCGCCGGCCACTGTCAGGACCGGTGCCGGGAACCGCCCCGCAGGAGGCAGCCAGCCATGACGGAGCTCGTGGAACACGGACAGCTGTTCATCGGCGGGGAGTTGGTGGACCCGCTCGGCAAGGAGGTCATCGACGTCGTCTCCCCGCACACCGGCCGGGTCTTCGCCCGCGTGCCGCACGCCGCCCCCGCCGACGTGGACCGCGCCGTCGCCGCCGCGCGCACGGCGTTCGACGAGGGCCCCTGGCCGCGCATGTCCCTGGACGAGCGGATCGCGGTCGTCACCAGGATCAAGGACGGCTTCGCGGTGCGCCACGAGGAGATCGCCCGCCTCATCAGCTCCGAGAACGGCACCCCGTACACCTCCAGCGTGATGGTGCAGGCTCTCGCCGCGATGATGGTGTGGGACGCGGCGCTCACCGTCGCCCGCGACTTCCGTTACGAGGAGAGCCGCGACGGAGTCCTCGGGAAACTGCTCGTGCGCCGCGAGCCGGTCGGTGTCGTCGCCGCCGTCGTGCCCTGGAACGTCCCGCAGTTCACCGCCGCCGCCAAGCTCGCCCCCGCGCTGCTCGCCGGCTGTCCGGTGGTTTTGAAGACCTCGCCCGAGGCGCCGCTCGACGCGTACGTCCTCGCGGAGATCGCCGCGGAGGCGGGCCTGCCGGAAGGCGTGCTGTCGATCATCTCGGCCGACCGCGAGGTCAGCGAGTACCTCGTCGGGCACCCCGGCGTCGACAAGGTCTCCTTCACCGGGTCCGTCGCCGCGGGCAAGCGCGTCATGGAGGTCGCCGCCCGCAACCTCACCCGCGTCACCCTGGAACTCGGCGGCAAGTCGGCCGCCGTGATCCTCCCCGACGCCGACGCGGCGGGCGCCGTCGCCGGCATCGTGCCGTTCGCCTGGATGATCAACGGCCAGGCGTGCGTCGCCCAGAGCCGCATCCTCGTGCCCCGCGCCCGCTACGACGAGTTCGCCGAGGCCTTCGCCGCCGCCGCGTCCGCGCTCAAGGTCGGCGACCCGATGGACCCCGCCACGGAACTCGGCCCGCTCGTCGCCGAGCGGCAGCGGCAGCGCTCCCTCGACTACATCCGGATCGGCCAGGAGGAGGGCGCCAAGATCCTCGCGGGCGGCGGCCGTCCCCCCGGACTGGACCAGGGCTGGTACGTCGAACCGACCCTCTTCGGCGACGTCGACAACTCCATGCGCATCGCCCGCGAGGAGATCTTCGGCCCCGTCATCTGCCTGCTCCCGTACGGCGACGAGGACGAGGCCGTCCGGATCGCCAACGACTCCGACTACGGCCTGAGCGGCAGCGTGTGGACCGCCGACGTCGAGCGCGGCATCGACGTCGCCCGGCGGGTACGCACGGGAACGTACTCGGTGAACACCTTCAGCCTCGACATGCTCGGCCCCTTCGGCGGCTACAAGAACTCCGGACTCGGCCGCGAGTTCGGGCCCGAGGGGTACGGCGAGTACTTCGAGCACAAGATGATCCACCTGCCCGCGGGTCATGAACCGGCCGGTCATGAACCGGCCGGTCATGAACCGTCCGGTCACGAAGGGACGGGTGGGGCCTGATGGGCGACCGCTGGCACGTCGAGGTCGACCGGTCGGTCTGCATCGGCTCGGGCATGTGCGTGAGCACCGCGCCCGGCGCCTTCACCCTGGACATCGCCCGGCAGTCCCGCCCCGCTGAGCCCGAGCGCGACGCCGACGAACGGGTCCTGGAGGCCGCCGAGTGCTGCCCGGTCGAGGCGATCACCCTCACGCTGGCCGGCAGCGGGGAGGCCGTGTTCCCGCCCGAGGAGTGAGGTCCCGGGCGCCGGGGTCAGGCGCGGGGCGTGGCCGTGAGGTCGATGAGGCGGCAGACGGTCTCGATGTCGATCTTCACCTGGGCGATCGACGCCCGCCCCGACAGCCAGGTGATCAGGGCGGAGTGCCAGGTGTGCTCGATGACCCGCACCGCGGAGAGCTGCCGCGCGGTCGGCGGCTCCGGCAGGCCCATCGCGTCCAGGACGATCGCCGTCGTCAGCCGCGAGACCGTGTCGACCTCGGGGCTCACCGAGCGGTCGGCGAAGGTCAGGGCGCGCACCATCGCGTCCGCCAGGTGCGGTTCGCGCTGGAGGGCGCGGAAGGCCCGCATCAGCGTCTCGGCGACCCGCTCGGCGGGCGTCTCGCCGGCCGGCGGGCGCTTGCGGATCGTGGTGTGCATGTGCTGGAGCTGGTCCTGCATGGTGGCGACCAGCAGGTGCACCTTGGAGGGGAAGTAGCGGTAGAGGGTGCCGAGGGCCACGCCCGCCTCCTCGGCGACCTCGCGCATCTGCACGGCGTCGAAACCGCCCCGGCTGGCCAGTTGCGCGCTGGCGTGCAGGATGCGGCGCCTGCGCGCCTCCTGGCGCTCCGTGAGGGGCGGCGTCGCAGGGTTCGCCGCCTTGGCCTCCGCTGTCATGTCGATGCCCCTTTGGAAATCGCCTCCCGAGATCGCACAGCATGGCAGGGAGCATGTCGTGGCGCGAATCACCTGATCCGAGCCTTACAGCTCGCCTACCTGCCGGTAGATTCAGAGCGCGTTCGGCGATCACTCAGCGATCACTCGGCGATCAAGTCTGAAACTTGTTCTAGGTTACCGTCCCGGCGTAACCTCGCGGACAACTGCACGGAGAAGGGGGCCGAGAGTGACCGCTGAGGCCATGGAGGCGAGCCCCCGCAAGGGCGCCGACGCCGACGGCGACCGACCGCTGCGCATCGCCCTCCTCACGTACAAGGGGAACCCGTTCTGCGGGGGCCAGGGCGTCTACGTACGCCATCTCTCGCGCGAACTGGCCCGGCTCGGCCACAGCGTCGAAGTCATCGGCGCGCAGCCCTACCCCGTCCTCGACGAGGGCGAGGGCCTGGAGGGCCTCCGGCTCACCGAACTGCCGAGCCTGGACCTCTACCGCTCCCCGGACCCCTTCCGCACGCCCGGGCGCGACGAGTACCGCGACTGGATCGACGCCCTCGAAGTGGCGACCATGTGGACCGGCGGCTTCCCCGAACCCGCCACGTTCAGCCTGCGGGCCCGGCGCCACCTGCGCGCCCGGCGCGGCGACTTCGACGTCGTGCACGACAACCAGACCCTCGGCTACGGCCTGTTGGGCGACCTCGGCGCGCCCCTGGTCACCACGATCCACCACCCCATCACCGTCGACCGGCAGCTGGAGCTGGACGCCGCGCCCGACCTCAAACGCCGCCTGTCCGTCCGCCGCTGGTACGCCTTCACCCGCATGCAGAAGCGCGTCGCCCGCCGCCTCCCGTCCATCCTCACCGTCTCCGGCTCCTCCCGCCAGGAGATCATCGACCACCTCGGGGTGCGCGAGGACCGCGTCGACGTCATCCACATCGGCGCCGACACCGGCCTCTTCTCGCCCGACCCGGCCGTGCCCGAGGTGCCGGGCCGCATCGTGACGACCTCCAGCGCCGACGTCCCGCTCAAGGGCCTTGTGCACCTCGTCGAGGCGCTCGCCAAGGTCCGCGCCGAGCATCCCGGCGCCCACCTCGTCGTCGTCGGCAAGCGCGCCGAGGACGGGCCCGTCGCCCAGGCCATCGAGCGGTACGGCCTCGCGGGCTCCGTCGAGTTCGTCAAGGGCATCACCGACGCCGAACTGGTCGACCTCGTCCGCTCCGCGCAGGTCGCCTGCGTCCCTTCGCTGTACGAGGGGTTCTCCCTCCCCGCGGCCGAGGCCATGGCGACCGGCACGCCCCTCGTCGCGACCACCGGCGGCGCGATCCCGGAGGTCGCGGGCCCCGACGGCGAGACCTGCCTCGCGGTGCCGCCGGGCGACGCGGGCGCGCTGGCCGCCGCCCTGAACCGGCTCCTCGGCGACCGCGAGCTGCGCGCCCGCCTCGGCCACGCGGGCCGCGAGCGCGTCCTGCGGAAGTTCACCTGGGCGCAGGCCGCCAAGGGAACGGCCGACCGCTACCGCGACGCCATCCGCCGCTCCGCCGCCACGAACCCCCGCCGCACCGCGGCCCCCACCCCGACGCACTCCGGGAGCCATCGCTGATGCTGACCGTCGACTTCACCCGCTTCCCGCTCGCCGCGGGCGACCGCGTCCTCGATCTGGGGTGCGGCGCGGGCCGGCACGCCTTCGAGTGCTACCGGCGCGGCGCGCGGGTGGTGGCCCTCGACCAGAACGCCGAGGAGATCCGCGAGGTCGCCAAGTGGTTCGCCGCGATGAAGGAGGCGGGCGAGGCCCCGGCGGGCGCGACGGCCACCGCGATGGAGGGGGACGCGCTCAACCTCCCCTTCCCCGACGCCTCGTTCGACGTCGTGATCATCTCCGAGGTCATGGAGCACATCCCCGACGACAAGGGCGTCCTCGCCGAGATGGTCCGCGTCCTCAAGCCGGGCGGCCGCATCGCCGTCACCGTCCCGCGCTACGGCCCCGAGAAGGTCTGCTGGGCGCTCAGCGACGCGTACCACGAGGTCGAGGGCGGCCACATCCGCATCTACAAGGCCGACGAACTCCTCGCCAGGATGCGGGAGGCGGGCCTCAAGCCGTACGGCACGCACCACGCGCACGCGCTGCACTCCCCCTACTGGTGGCTGAAGTGCGCGTTCGGCGTCGACAACGACAAGGCGCTGCCCGTGCGGGCGTACCACAAGCTGCTGGTCTGGGACATCATGAAGAAGCCCCTCGCCACGCGCGTCGCCGAGCGGCTGCTCAACCCCGTCGTCGGCAAGAGCTTCGTGGCGTACGCGACCAAGCCGCACCTGCCGAAGACAGCGGCCGGCACCGACACCGCGGCGGCCGCCAAGTGACGAGCCCGGAGCGGACCGAACACCTCGTCCTGCCCGGCGTCCTGACGGCCGATCAGGCGACGGCGACGGTACGCGGCATCCTCGCCGTCCAGCGGGAGGACGGCGCCATCCCGTGGTTCCGCGGACACCACCTCGACCCGTGGGACCACACCGAGGCCGCCATGGCCCTGGACGCCGCCGGCGAGCACGCCGCCGCCGGGCGCGCCTACGACTGGCTGGCCCGCCACCAGAACCCGGACGGCTCCTGGTACGCCGCGTACGCCGACGGCGACCCGCACGACGTCACCGACCGGAGCCGCGAGACCAACTTCTGCGCGTACCTCGCGGTCGGCGTCTGGCACCACTACCTCGCCACCGGTGACGAGGCGTTCCTGGACCGCATGTGGCCCGCCGTGTTCGCCGCCGTCGAGTTCGTCCTCGGGCTCCAGCAGCCCGGCGGGCAGATCGGCTGGAAGCGGGAGGCCGACGGCACCCCCGTCACCGACGCGCTGCTCACCGGCTGCTCCTCGATCCACCAGGCGCTGCGCTGCGCCCTCGCCGTCGCCGAGCAGCGCGAGGAGCCGCAGCCCGACTGGGAGCTGGCGGCCGGCGCCCTCGCGCACGCGATCCGCCGCCACCCCGAGCGGTTCCTCGACAAGGGCCGCTACTCGATGGACTGGTACTACCCCGTGCTCGGCGGCGCGCTGAGCGGCGAGGAGGCCAAGGCGCGCATCGAGGAGGGCTGGGACCGCTTCGTGGTGCCGGGCCTCGGCGTGCGCTGCGTCCTCCCGAACCCCTGGGTCACCGGCGGCGAGAGCGCCGAACTGGCCCTCGCCCTGTGGATGGTCGGGGAGTCCGACCGCGCCCTGGAGATACTCCAGTCCATCCAGCACCTGCGGGATCCGGGGAGCGGTCTGTACTGGACGGGCTACGTTTTCGAGGACAAGGCGATCTGGCCCGAGGAGCTGACCACCTGGACGGCGGGCTCCCTCCTCCTGGCGGTGGCGGCCCTCGGCGGCGACGAGGCGACCTGCGCGGTCTTCTCCGGCGACCGCCTGCCGCGGGGCCTCGCACCGGAGTGCTGCGAGGCCCCGCGGTAGCGGAGCCGGGTACGGGCGAGTGTCTCAGTACCGGCGCAGCCGGCCCGCGACCGCGTGGCCGACCAGCAGGTACACGACCGCCGCGAGGCCGTAGCCCGCGACGACCCTCGCCCATGCCTCGTCGAAGGTGAACAGGTCATGGGACCACCCCGCGAGCCAACGGGCCACGTCATGGACGAACTGGACGAGGTCGTTGGCGCGATTGGCGTCCAGGAGGTACATCAGGATCCATAGCCCGAGGATCAGGGCCATGACATCCGCGATGACCACGATGATCTGCGCTGCGCTGCTGCCGCGTGTGCGTCGACCTGGGGACATGGCGGCCGGGTACCGGGTTCGCGCCCCTCGAAACCCGTACGGGCCCGCCCCGGTGGCGGCCCCCGGCGGCCGGGGCGAGGCTGCGGGGAGGACCGCTCACCTCTGGAGGCCGCTGCCGTGCCCACCCCCGTATCCGTCCGCCGCGCCGGAGTCTCCCTCACCCTGTGCTGCACGCTGCTCGCCGGGGCGACGGCCTGCGGCAGCGACGACAAGGACTCCGCGGCGACGCCGTCCGGCACCAGCACCGCCGAGAGGCAGAAGTTCGCCAAGACCCGCTTCGTCGCCAACGCGGGGCTCGCCGCGGGCGCCACGTACCAGTGGATCGTGAAGCCCTTCCGCGCGGGCAAGTTCAAGAAGGGCGCGAACGGCCGGACGACGGCCCTGATCAAGGCGGGCCTCGCGGGCGCGTTCACGTACAACAGGCTGAAGGCGGCCACGAAGAACGCGCAGGGCGACCCGGCCCTCGCCAAGGCGGTGGCGCCTCTGACCGCCGGCATCGACGCCCTGAAGGACCTGCCCGCCAAGCTCCGCAAGGGCGAGTCGACGGACTCGGTCGTGAACTCCTTCGACGGCGTCATCAACTCCGTGAAGGACGCGGGCAAGGGCGCGGGCGCGGAGGTCAAGGACAAGGTGCCCTCCACCGGGCAGCTCAAGAACGGCTAGGCGGGGCGCGGGGCGGCCAGGCGGGTTCGGTTGCTCGACGCGATCCACCTCGCCGCCGATGCCCGCCCGTGATGCCCCCGCCTGCACCGACGCCACCCTTCGACCGTGAGACCTGCGAGCGGCGCGGCACCGGGGGGCTGCCTGGACCCTTCTCAGTTGCAGAGGCCGCTGCAAGGGGCCAGCCATAGGGGGCCGCAGCCGAAGTCTGTCCAGTTGCACCCGACGTAGCACACCGAGGAGCAGCTGCCGGTGCCCGTCCCGCAGCGGGAGTTGCAGTCCGGGGCCTGGACGCCGGCGTCTTGGCGCGGTGCCGTGCCGGGCGGGTCGGCGGGCCCGAGTGTCCGCAGGACCGCGCGAGCGCCGCTTGCGCCGAACGCCGACACGACCGCCCTCTCCAGATCATCGGCGGCTGTCTTCTTCCCGCGTCCCGCGATGATCTGCGGTGCCAGCCGCGTGGCGTCGTCCAGGACGGCGGACTGCCCGGCCGACAGTCCCGGGTGTGTCTTGCGGTAGTGCGCGAAGTGCGCCACCCACAGATCGCTCCGGGCCGGGGCGGACAGCGCTGCGTAGACGGCGCGCCGGTAGTCCGCGGGATAGGTGACGAACTCGGCGTAGCCGGTGGGCAGTCGGCCGGGGTTGGCCCGCACCCAGCGCGAGGCCTTGCTGCCCTTGGCGCGGGAGGCCGCTTGCGCGGGTGAGGTGGCCAGGCCGCCGGTTACCAGGAACGTGCCCAGGGCCAGCCCCGGCACGGCCTTGAGGATTCCCCTGCGGCCCGGTGACCGCAGCGCGTCCAGGCCGCGCAGCGCGCGCACCACGCGCAGCGAGTCGGCCGGTCCCAGCAGCCGTGCCAGGCGCAGGGACAGCGCGCTACCGGTCCAGGCCCGTACCTGTTCGCCGTCGACGGCCAGCAGGGTCGGGGCCCACACGGCCGCGTCCCCCAGGGCCTGCGCGCGCAGCGCACGGATCCTGGGTTCGGTGAGGCCCGCCGTGGTCAGCCTTCCCCCGACGCACGCCCGCACCCGGTCGACGACTTCTTCGCAGAACCGGCAGTCGGCGTCGAATGCCAGAATCCACTCGCTCATGAACTTCTCCCCACGTTCGCGTGACGACCCGGTCGGTGGCGTCTGTCCGGTGCGCGGCTTTTCGGCACCCCGCTGTTCGGAGACACCTGAGGAGAAAGCCTTCTCCGGGGTGCCGGGGAGTGTCAATCGTTTTCGGTGAGAAGTGCGGCGTGTGGTCGTGGAGGCTAACGGGGCGTCCGTGTAGGGGAGTTGACATGGCTGCCGCACCCGCATGCCTGACGAGGCCGAGAGTGAAAAGTACCGCGATGGGCCCGTCTGTCGGGGCGCAGTCCGGCGCGCTCCTCGACGCATCCGCGGTCACGGTGCTAGCTGCGGGCCTCTTCCAGCAGACGTGCCGCGTGCGCGGTCCGCTGGTACAGGACGTGGCGGCCGTCTCTGACCTTGGTGACCAGGCGTGCGCGGTGCAGGGCGCCGAGGTGGTAGGAGACGGTGCCCGGGGCGTATCCGGTCCGGGCGGCGAGTTCCGCGGTGGACCGGGCGGTCGCGAGGTCCGCCAGCAAGGTGGCGCGCGCGTTGCCGACCACGTGCGCGATCCTGCCGGACCCGCGATCCCGGTCGGCCCCGATCCGCTGGGCGGGGTGGTAGAAGACGAACTGCCCCGGGGTGTCGACCTGGATGATGACATCGGGCCAGGTGAGCACGCCGGGAACCAGGACCAGGTCCCGGCCGGTGGCATCGGCGTCGGCGTCCCACGGCTTGGCCAGGGTGATCGCGTCGCCTGCCCACGTCATGTCGGGGTGGAGTGCTCCCAGCATCCGGCCGACGCCGTGGGTGGCGATGACGCCCGCGCGGTGGGCGATGTCCTGATGAATGATCGAGCGGAGTCGGGGCCAGCCCTCGGCCAGCGTATCGCGCCAGAACCGGGCGAGGCCGTTGGCGAGATGCCGCTGCATCCGCCCCGACTCCGCGATCCGGCGGGTGGTGGCCGGCAGCGGCCTGTTCCAGTGGGTCCGGGTGAGGGCGAGGACCTGGGTTTCGAGGTCGTCCTGCGCTGCGGCCTCGATCTGCGCGATCTGCTCGTCGATCAGGTCGCGGTGCGACGCGTCCGTTCCGGGCTGCGGGGTGAGCAGGTCGGGCCGGTAGGTGTCGCCGTTCCGCGGCAACAGGTCGGCGAGCAGGGCGACATCCGGGTGGGCGAGTGACGCGCGGGCGAGCGGACCAGGATCTCCGAAGACCGGGTGCCGCCCCGACGATGCGGCGAGTCTCAGCCACGCCATGGATTCCGAGGCAGGGGACGGGGCCAACCGTGTCCTGGCCATGGTGGTGGCGTCTACACGCAGGGTGAGCACCGTCTTGACGCTAGCAGTCGTCGCGTTGGATTTGAACGGGCTCGAATGCTTTCCGGCGCGAGGTTCCCGCGTGGTGGAGTCGTGTCACCGAACAACGGCAGCAGCGTTCACCGCCCGGCTTGAGGCGACTGCCTCGGCGCGACGGTGAGGTTGCGCACCCGTCACCCGAAGAACCTGGGAGTGGTCGACATGGTGGGATGGAAAGACCCCGCGAAGGCGAAGAGCCGCACGAGGAAGGCGGGTGTGGCCGTGACCGCGGCCGCGTCGGTCGCCGCGATGGCCTGCGCGGCGACACCCGCGAGTGCCGCCGCCGCTTCCGCCCCCATCTCCATTGTGTATGGGGCGAGTTATTACGAGGGAACGGCCAGCTGGTCCAACCGGTCGGTCGGCATCGACGCATCGTTCAAGGCCAGCAACTGCCGGCGCGTCTACGCCCGGGCGTTCGCCGGCGACACCTCGCTGGACTTCAAGAGCAGCAGCACCTGGTGCAATCGATCCGGACCGGCAGACTTCACCCTTGCCGCGAACGTCGTCGGCGGGTCCGACAACATCTGGGTCTACATGACCGACGAGAACCAGAACTACCTCGACGGACAGACCTGCTACCGCGCCGGCTACTGCATAGACGGCCTGCACTGACACCGCAGCGCTCTTCGTGCTGCCGGCTTGTCGGCTGAGCGTCACGTGGGCGGTGCCGGCCGGGACAGCGCCGGAAGCGGCGGTCGTCCAGGATGTCGCCGGTGTTCTGGGTGGACCGCCCGGCAAGGTCGCGGTCGGCCCACCCGGACCGTCAGGCGCGCGGCTCTCGTCGGCCCGGTCGCCTGTCAGGCCGTGACTGTGCCGGACCGGGCCGCCGCCCTGTTCGCTTCACCCGGATGATGCCGTACCCGACCGCGTCCCGGGCCCTGTCGTCCCCACCCTGGAGACCGCATGAAGACACATCTCGCCGCCGCCCTCGGTTCCCTCGTGCTGACCGCGGGCACCTTGCTGGGCCCTCCCGCCGCCGTCGGCGCGCAGAGCGCCCCCTATCCGAGCCTGGCTTTCGACGTCACGCTCGGAGCCAGCTCCGTTCGGGGCACCCTGACGTGGTACGACCGGTCGGTCGGGGCCGTCGGGAAACTCACGTCCGTCGGCTGCAACAGCGTGCGGTTCAGCACCTACGGCGCCGCCGGCAACGAGCTCGGCTCCTGGCGCAGCAGCACGCAGTGCGACGTGGCGTACCCGTTCAGTGCCGTGCTTCCCGCGCACGCGCCCGGCGGGGCGGCGTCCGTCGGCGTCTGTCTGGGCGATGCGTACGCCGCCCGCACGTGCGAGTGGTACAACAGGCCTTGACCCATCCGGCCGGCCGGGCTGCGCGAGGCTGACCCGGGCTCACCGCATACGTGACTCCACTCGGGCCACGATCAGGTTCGCCACGACCCCGAGCACGGTTGCCGCTGCCGCAGGAAGCCACGGGTCGGTGGCGTGCAGTCCCGGAGTGAACTCGAGGACGAAGAGGGCGGCCAGGAACGTCGTCAGGCACGAAGTGGCCTCTCCCGCAGCCCGCTTGGTCCGCTCTGCGAGGCTGCTGAGCCGCAGGAGAAGACGCACCGGCGCGGTGAAGAGAGCGGCGAGGACCCCGCAGGGGAGAGACAGCAGTGCGGCCCAGAACAGCGCGCTCAGTCCATCGAACTCGATCAGGTCGCTGAACAGAGCCGTGACCACCAGGACCACGAGCAGGAGGAAGAGCATGACGAGGGCTGCGACGCCGAGCCCCAGCCCGGTGAACCCGACCGCGGCGAGTACTTTCCCTCCGGTGGTGAAGGAACCCCATGTCGGCTCCTTCTCGTCCTCTGGCCGACGTTCGTCACTCATCGCTGACACCTTCCTGGCGCAAGTGGGCAGTTCCTGAGGCGGACCACGCCCTCGCGAGGCAAGGAGAGCGCGGTCCGACGCTCATGGGACAGGGCTCAGATCGCGACGAGCATGATCGCGTGCGCGAGGTCGTGAGCGACGTCGGTCGGGACGCCGGCGCGGACCAGAGCGATGCTCAGGGCGGTCTCGCTCCAGCCCTCGACGTCCTCGATGGCGTCGGCGATCTTGTTGCCGTACTTGCCGACGTACCGTCCGGTCTTCTTGTTGACCTTGCCGAGGATTTTGCCGGCCCAGGTGCCGCCGTGACGCAGACCCGCGACGATCAGCTTGCGCACGATCGTGCCCATGCCCAGGGCCCGCTTCGTGCGGTGGTGGGGGTTCTCCAACTGCTGGGCGTACCGCTCGAACTGCCCGATCTCCTGCTCATTCGCACCATCGGCGCGCATGCGCGAGATGAGGTCACGCACGTCGCTCGCCGTCGGGCGCAGTGACTCCTCGAACTGTACGGCTGCCTCCTGCGCGCGGCGGGCCTCGGTGGCCGATGCCATCGGGGCGGCGACTCCGAAGGCGACGCCGGCCAGGGCAGCGGCGGCGGCTATGCGCAGTCCCTTGCGGTTCACGTATGCTCCTTGATCGAAGGTGAAAAGGGTGTGGGCGTCACGAGTGCACCTGGCCTGCGAAACCTGTGCACTGGCGCCCACATCCGCCTTTGATTCCTCAATTCCTTGACTCGAGGCGAAGTTGGGCCCGGCCCCGAGCGGAATGATCATGAACATAACGGACCACTCAGGGGCACCGCCAATCACCATTGCGTGACGATCCTCACCAAAGATGCATGCAACCCACACGTGGATTAATCGGTCACTTCGTTTCGGGGCGGCCCCTGGGGATCGCGGCTCGCGCTTCGGTGTCCGGTCCGGGAGCAACGGACGGACGGCCGGCTGGTCCAGGGGAGAGCGCCTAGGAGTTCAACTCGGCGAGGACCCGCAGGGTGTGCGGGTCCGGCGCGAGGAGCAGCAGGTCGGTGACCGGGCCCGCGCGCCACAGCGCCAGCCGCTCGGCGACGCGTCCGCGCGGACCGACCAGGGAGATCTCGTCGGCGAAGGCGTCCGGCACCGCGCGCACGGCCTCCTCCCTGCGGCCCGCGAGGAACAGCTCCTGGACGCGCCGCGCCTCTTCCCCGTAGCCCATGCGCGCCATCAGGTCGGCGTGGAAGTTGCGGGCGGCGTGCCCCATGCCGCCGATGTAGAAGCCGAGCATGGCCTTGACGGGCAGCAGCCCTTCGGCGACGTCGTCGCAGACCTTCGCCCGCGCCATCGGGGCGATCGTGAAGCCCTCCCGCAGGCCGCCCAGCGAGGCCTCGTACGCGTCCGTGCGCGTCGGCGACCAGTACAGCGGCAGCCAGCCGTCCGCGATCCGCGTCGTCTGCGCGATGTTCTTGGGCCCCTCCGCGCCGAGCAGGACCGGCAGGTCGGCCCTGAGCGGATGCGTGATCGGCTTGAGCGGCCTGCCGAGGCCGGTGCCGTCCTCGCCCCGGTAGGGGTGGGCGTGGAAGCGGCCGGCGACCTCCACCGGACCCTCGCGGCGCAGCACCTGGCGGACGACCTCGACGTACTCCCGGGTGGCGGTCAGCGGCGACTTCGGGAAGGGCCGCCCGTACCAGCCCTCCACCACCTGCGGCCCCGACAGGCCGAGACCGAGCGTCATCCGGCCGCCGGAGAGGTGGTCGAGGGTGAGGGCGTGCATGGCGGTGGTGACCGGGGAGCGCGCCGCCATCTGCGCGACGGCCGTGCCCAGCCGGATCCGTGAGGTCCGCGCGGCGATCCAGGTCAGCGGCGTGAAGGCGTCCGAGCCCCAGGCCTCGGCGGTCCACACCGAGTCGTAGCCGAGCCGCTCGGCCTCCTGGGCGAGGGCGAGGTGGCCGGGGTCGGGGCCGCGCCCCCAGTAGCCGAGTGCGAGCCCGAGCCTCATCGCGTGCCCTCCCGGTTGCTGACGGTCTGTCAGTTACCTGCTGGCGGGCGACTGTACGACAACGGCCCCCCGCCCGGAAGGGCGAGGGGCCGCGAGGCGCCGTGGGGGTCAGCCGCGCTGGATCCCCGTGGTGTCCTGGAGGACGCCGCGGCGGCCGTCCTGCGTCTGGGCCACCAGGGTCGCGCCGCGCTGCTCGACGGCCAAGTACCAGGTGCCGGGCGCCAGTTCGGCGATCGGCGTGGGCGAGCCGTCCTCCGCGTACAGCGGACGCGGCACCGGCACGGCGAACCAGAACGGCGAGAAGTCACCGGACGGCTGCGCCTGCGCGGGCGGCGGGGTCTGCCCGCCCTGCGGCTGCGGCTGACCGCCGAAGGACTGGCCCTGCGGCTGGCCGGGCTGACCGGGCTGGCCGCCGTAGGGGGCGCCCGCCTGCGGCTGGCCGGCGCCCGGGTAGCCGTAGCCACCCTGCGGCTGGCCGCCGTAGGGCTGCGGGGCGGCCGGACGCGGGGCGCCCATGAGGGGGGCCTTCAGGGCCGGGACGATCTGCGTGGCGACCGCGGCGGCGGCAAGCACGAGCGCGCCGATCAGGCCGAGGATGAGGCCGACACCGGCGTCGGGGCTCTCGCTGCTGCCCCCGAATTGGTCGAAGAGGAAGCCGTACGACTGGTCGGTGTCGAAGATCGCGCCGAGCGAGCTGAGGGCGGAGGCGATGGTGAACGCCACCCCGAGCTGGCCGAGGTCGAGACCCGCGACCTTGCGCTGCTGCGGCATCGCGCGGCCCACGACGATGAGCGCCGCACCGATGATGCCGAGCAGATACACGCTGATCAGCAGGTTGCCGTTCTCCCAGGCGTTGGGGAACTTGTCGCTGTCGCCGCCGTCAGGGTCCAGCGTATTGAGGAACGAGGCGATGAAGAGCAACACCGCTGCTCCGATCACCACGCCGTCGCCTCGAGTGAGGGAGCGGAAATTCACTTCAGGTCCTTCGTCAGTCGTCTCGTCAGTGGAGGCGTCGCTGTCGCCGTAGTCGCGTTCGTGTCGCGGTGCGCGAAGCGCGGGGGTGGCCCCTCATCGTAGGGAGGACAATATCGTCCGTACACAGCGGGTGTCTGCTCGGGATAAAGACGTGCACGACTTGGTGCGCGGACGTTCACGCGTTATCCCCGCAGGAAACCGTCGATTCCCTCAGAAATGCCCCGTGCCGCCTTCTGCCGCCATTCCGCGCTCTTCAGGAGCGCCGCGTCCTTCGCGTCCCGCATGTTGCCGCACTCGATGAACACCTTGGGAACGGTGGAGAGGTTGAGGCCGCCGAGGTCGCTGCGGACGTCCAGGCCGGTGCCGCCGCCCACGTAGTTGGAGGGGGCGCTGCCGGTCGCGCTCAGGAACTTCCCGGCGATGCGCTCGCCCAGCTCGCGGGAGGGGGCCACGATCGGAGAGGTGTCGGCCGCGCCGCCCTTCACCTTCGCGGGCAGGATCACGTGGTAGCCGCGGTTGCCCGCGCCAGAGCCGTCGGCGTGGATGGAGACCACCGCGTCGGCGCGGGCTTCGTTGCCGATCCGGGCGCGCTCGTCGACGCACGGGCCCCAGGGGCGGTCGCCGTCCTGGGTGAACGTGACCGTGGCGCCCTGCTGTTCGAGCAGCGTACGCAGGCGGCGGGCCACGTCCAGGGTGAAGGAGGCCTCGGTGTAACCGTCGTTCGTGGACGTGCCCGTGGTGTCGCATTCCTTGCGGTTCGTACCGATGTCGACCTGGCGGTTGATCTCGGCGGTGTGCCGGAAGTTGCCCGTGTTGTGCCCGGGGTCGACGACGACCACCTTGCCCTTGAGGGGCCCGTCGGCGGCGGGGCGGCGCGCGGGCGGTTTCGTGCTCGAATCGTTGCCGTCGCCCTTGCCGTCCTCGCCCTTCCCCTTGCCCTCTTCCTTCCCTTTGCCGGACTTCGAGGGGCGCGCGGAGGAGGACGGACCGGCCTCGGAGGGCGTGGACCGCTCGGCGGACGGGCTCGACGGCGCCGGCAGCGATCCCGCCGGTCCGTTCCCGTCGGGCCCGCTCGTCGCCTGGTAGACCAGCCAGCCCGCCAGGCAGGTGGGCACCAGCGCGGCCACCGCCACGGTCAGCGGGCGGCCGATGCGGCGCCTGGGCGGCTGGGACGGATCGAATTCCGGACCTACGTACGACACGAGGGCGAGCCTAGCCGCGCGCTCAGATCCCCGCTCCCGTTCGCCGCAGCACGCGCAGCGAGTCCACCGCCGAGACCTCGGTGAACGCCCCGGACGCCAGGGCCCTGAGGTAGACGCGGTAGGGCGCCTGCCCGGTCATGATGTCGACCGGGTCGGGGAAGACGTCGTGGATGACGAGCAGCCCGCCCTCCGCGAGGTGCGGCGCCCAGCCCTCGTAGTCGGCCGTGGCGTGCTCGTCGGTGTGGCCGCCGTCGATGAAGACCAGGCCGAGCGCCCCGCCCCACGCCTTCGCCACCTGCGGCGAACGGCCCACGACCGCGATCACGTGCTCCTCCAGGCCCGCCCGGTGCAGGGTGCGGCGGAAGGCGGGGAGCGTGTCCATCAGGCCGACCTCGGGGTCCACCGTCTCCGGGTCGTGGTACTCCCAGCCGGGCTGCTGCTCCTCGCTGCCGCGGTGGTGGTCCACGGTGATCGCGCTCACCCCGGCGGCGCGGGCCGCGTCGGCGAGCAGGATGGTGGAGCGGCCGCAGTAGGTGCCGACCTCCAGGAGGGGCAGGCCGAGGGCGGCGGCCTCCGTGGCGGCCGCGTACAGCGCGAGACCCTCACCGCGCGGCATGAAGCCCTTGGCGGCCTCGAACGCGGCGAGGACCTCCGGCGTGGGTTCGGCGGCCACGGCCACGGTTTCCTCCAGGTCATGCGTACGAATGGGTGGTACCGGCGCCCATGATGCAGACCATGATGCACGGCACCCCCGCCACCGGGGTGACGGGGGTGCCGACCGCGTACGTACGTCGGGCCGCGGCCTCAGGTTGGGACGTCGCTCTCCTCCGGCGAACCCGTCAGGGCCAGGTCGACCCGCACCGGCCGGTCGTCCCCGTGGTACGCCGCCGCCGAGGCGCGCGGCGCGTGCCCCGTGGCGGTGGCGGCGAGGACGTAGGAGCCGTCGGCGGGCACGGCCAGGGCGTAGCGGCCCTCGTCGTCGGTGAGGGCGGCGCCCGCCTGCTTGCCGCGGGGGTCGATCAGCGTCACCTTGGCGCGGGCCAGCGGGGCGCCGTCCGCTCCGCGCACCCGGCCCCGGAAGCCCGAGAGGGCCTTGGCCGCGCGCTCCAGGTTGGCGTCCTCCTCGCTGCTGGCCCGCAGCTGCGTCGTGGCGGGGCGGCGCGCGGAGGGCAGCAGCAGGGCGAAGAGCAGGCCGACGGCGACCGCGCCCGTGGCGATCAGGAAGGAGACGCGGAAGCCGTGCATGGTGGGCACGGCGACGCCGCCGACGTGGTCCGCGGTGTTGGCGAGGACCATGCCGATCACGGCGGACGACACGGAGGTGCCGATGGAGCGCATCAGGGTGTTGAGACCGTTGGCCGCGCCCGTCTCGGAGGGGTCGACGGAGCCGATGATGAGCGCGGGCAGCGAGGAGTAGGCGAGACCGATGCCCGCGCCGAGCACCACCGAGATGACGATGGTCTGCCAGGCGGCGCTCATCAGGCCGAGGCCCGCGCCGTAGCCGACGGCGATGATCAGCATGCCGAGGATCAGGGTCGTCTTCGGGCCGTACTTCGCCGAGAGGCGGGCGTAGACGGGCGCCGTGAACATCATCGTCAGGCCGAGCGGCATCACGCACAGCCCCGCGACGACCATCGACTGACCGAGGCCGTGACCGGTGGCGGACGGCAGCTGGAGCAGCTGCGGCAGGACGAGCGAGACGGCGTAGAAGGCGACGCCGACCATGATCGAGGCGAGGTTGGTGAAGAGCACCGGGCGGCGGGCGGTGGTGCGCAGGTCCACCAGCGGCGCCTTGAGGCGCAGCTCCATCACGCCCCACAGGACGAGGACGACGGCCGCGGCGGCGAACAGGCCGAGCGTGGTGCCCGAGCTCCAGCCCCAGTCGCTGCCCTTGGTGATGGGCAGCAGGAACAGCACGAGCCCGGCGGAGAGGCCGAGGGCGCCGAGCACGTCGAAGGTGCCCTTGGCCCGCATGGGGCTCTCCGGCACGTAGACGAGGGTGAGCGCCATCGACAGGACGCCGAGCCCGGCGGCGCCGAAGAACAGCGCGTGCCAGTCGGCGTGCTGCGCGACGAGCGCGGCCAGCGGCAGCGCGATGCCGCCGCCGACGCCGATGGAGGAGCTCATCAGGGCCATCGCGGAGCCGAGCTTCTCGCGGGGCAGCTGGTCGCGCATCAGGCCGATGCCGAGCGGGATGGCGCCCATGGCGAAGCCCTGGAGGGCGCGGCCCGCGATCATCACGAGCAGATCGTCGGTGAAACCGCAGACCAGCGAGCCGACGACCATCACGGCGAGGCTGACGAGCAGCATCTTCCGCTTGCCGAAGAGATCCCCGAGGCGGCCCATGATCGGCGTGGCGACGGCGCCCGCGAGGAGGGTCGCGGTCAGGACCCAGGTGGCGTTCGAGGGGGCGGTGCCCAGCAGGGCCGGCAGGTCCTTGATGACCGGCACGAGCAGGGTCTGCATCACCGCGACGACGATGCCGGAGAAGGCGAGTACGGGGACGACTCCGCGTATGCCGCGTGGGTGGGTCGTCGTCAACGACATTGCGTGGGGCCTCCGGGCGGAAGTCGGGCTCGGCGGGAGCACGGTGGTCGGCGTAGGTACGTGTAGCTCGAACCTGTTTCCCCGGGCGACTATTCCGACAGGCGTCGTACGAGGGGAACTCTTGACCGTTTGTTGACCGGCTCGCCGGCGGACTCGTCGCCGGAGCCGCCAAGGGCGAGGGCGAGGGCGCCTGGGCTTCCATCGGATTGAAACGTGTTCTACTCTGCGCGCTGCCCGGCCATCTGCCCCGTGACGGAACCGTCCGATTGCGAAGGGACCACCATGAAGGCGTACGTCGTCGGCGTCGGAATGACGAAGTTCGAGAAGCCCGGGACACGTGAGTGGCAGTACTGGGACATGGCGAAGGAGGCGGGCACGAAGGCCTTGGAGGACGCCGGCATCACGTACGACCGGGTCGAGCAGGTCGCCGCCGGTTACTGCTTCCAGCCCTCGGCCGCCGGGCAGCGCGCCGTCTACGAACTCGGCCTGACGGGTGTCCCGGTCTACAACGTCAACAACAACTGCGCGACCGGCTCGACCGCGCTGATGATGGCCCGTCAGTTCGTCGAGGGCGGGGCCGGTGACTGCGTGCTCGCGCTCGGCTTCGAGAAGATGGCGCGCGGCTCCCTCGGAGGCGGGAGCGAAGGGGACTTCAAGACGTCGCCCGTCGCCCGCCACTACGGGATCATGGCGGCCCGGCACGGCTTCGGGACGACCCCGCCCACCGCGCAGATCTTCGGCAACGCCGCGCGCGAGCACATGGCGGCGTACGGCACGACCGAGGCGCAGCTCGCCGCCGTCGGCGCCAAGAACCACCGGCACTCGGCGCACAATCCGTACGCCCAGTTCCAGGACGCCTGGACCGTCGACGAGATCCTCGCCGCCAGGACCGTCCACCGGCCGCTCACCAAGCTCCAGTGCTCGCCGACCTCCGACGGGTCGGCGGCCGCGGTCGTCGTCTCCGAGCGGTTCGTGGAGCGGCACGGCCTGGCGGAGCGGGCCGTGGAGATCGTGGCCCAGGCGATGACCACGGACACCGCCGAGTCCTTCGCCTCCGGCTCGTGCGTCGACGCCGTCGGGCAGCCGATGACGCGGGAGGCGGCACGCCGGGTGTACGAGAGGTCGGGACTCGGCATCGCGGACGTGGACGTCATCGAGCTGCACGACTGCTTCTCCGTCAACGAACTCCTGACGTACGAGGCGCTGGGCCTCTGCGCGCCCGGCGAGTCCGGGAAGCTCGTCGAGAGCGGCGCCACGACGTACGGCGGGCACTGGGTGGTGAACCCCTCCGGCGGCCTGATCTCCAAGGGCCACCCGCTCGGCGCGACCGGCATCGCGCAGGCGGCGGAACTGACCTGGCAGCTGCGGGGCGAGGCGGGGGCGCGGCAGGTCGAGGGGGCGCGGGTGGGGCTCGCGCACAACATCGGGCTGGGCGGGGCGGCGGTGGTGACGTTGCTGCGGAGGTAGGCACGGGCGGGCCCCGGCTGCCGGGCGCCGCGGCAGTCGGGACGGGCGGCCCGAAGTCCTAGGCCCTTCGGCCCAGGCACGTGCAGCCAATTTCCGATGCGTGCGGCTCGCGCGGCTTGAGAGGATGGCTGTCATGGTCCAGACGCCCTCCACCACTTACACGCCCGACGCCGCCACCGCCCCGTCGAAGAGTTCCGCCCCGCTGTGGGCGGTCCTGCTCGCCGCCTGTGCCGGCCAGTTCCTCGTCGTCCTCGACGTGTCGGTGGTGAACACCGCACTGCCCTCGATGCGCGCCGACCTCGGCATGAGCGCCATCGGGCTGCAATGGGTCGTCAACGCCTACTCCATCGCCTTCGCCGGTTTCATGCTGCTCGGCGGCCGTGCCGGTGACCTCTTCGGGCGCAAGCGGATGTTCCTCCTCGGGCTCGGGCTCTTCACCGCCGCCTCCCTCGGCGGCGGCCTCGCGCAGGCCGAGTGGCAGCTGCTCGCGGCGCGGGCCGTGCAGGGGCTCGGCGCCGCGATCCTCGCGCCGTCGACGCTGACGATCCTCACCTCGGCCGTGCCCGAGGGCCCGGCCCGCATCCGGGCGATAGGCGTCTGGTCCGCGGTCGGCGCGGGTGGCGGCGCGGCCGGCGGCCTGGTCGGCGGCGTCCTCACCGACCTGCTCTCCTGGCGCTGGGTGCTCCTGATCAACGTACCGATCGGCGCCCTGGTGATCGTCGCGGGCGCGGCCTGGCTCACCGAGAGCAGGGCGGGCCAGGCGCGCCGCCTCGACGTGCCGGGCGCGGTGCTCGTCACGGCCGGGCTCGCCACCCTCGCGTACGGGATCGTGCAGACCGAGGAGAAGGGCTGGACGGCGGCGGCCACCCTCGTGCCGCTCGCGGCCGGCCTCGCGCTGCTCGGGGCGTTCCTCGTGGTGGAGGCGCGCACGAAGGTGCCGCTGATGCCGCTGAAGCTGTTCAAGGTGCGGTCGGTGTCGGCCGCGAACGCCGCGATGTTCGTGTGCGGCGGCGGCATGTTCGCCATGTGGATGTTCATGACGCTGTACGCCCAGAACGTCCTCGACTACTCCCCGCTGAAGGCGGGCCTCGCCCTCATCCCGTCCTCCCTCACCATCGTCCTCGGCTCGATGCTGGCGCCGCGCGTGATGCCGGTGCTCGGCGCGAAGAACGTCTCCGTGCTCGGCATCGTGGTGGCCGCCGCGGGCTTCGGCTGGCAGTCGACGATGACGGTCGACGGCGCGTACGTCACCTCGATCATGCTGCCCGGCATCGTGATGATGTTCGGCGCGGGCCTCGCCACGACGCCGCTCGCCTCGCTGGCCACCTCGGGGGCGGCGGTCGGCGACGCCGGACTCGTCTCGGGCCTGATCAACACCTCCCGCACGATGGGCGGCGCCCTCGGCCTCGCGGTGCTCTCCACGGTGGCGGCGGCGCGGATGGACGGCTCGACGTCACGGCAGGCCCTGACGGACGGCTACGCGATGGCGTTCCGCACGAGCGGGTTCATCCTGCTGGCGGGCGTGGTGGTGCTGCTCCTGTGGATGCCGCGGACGCGGCGGACGGCAGCCGGGGAAGCCGCCTAGAGCCGGCCGCGCTGCCGGGCCTTCCGTACCGCCTCCGCGCGGTGCGGGTGCCGGTCCCGCCGATGGCCGCCGAGAGGTGGTTCCGCACCGTCGGCCTCGACAGGTGCGGCCTGTCCGCGATGTCCGCGATGTCGGCGACCGCGGCGCCGTCCATCGACGCGTCGAGGGCATCCGTCTCGCGGCGGGTCGGCGGGCTGGGCCCGGCGCCCGGCGCGGCCGCGGGCGCCGGGTCGACGACGGTCTCGCGCCGCAGCACCCGGCGGATCCCCTCCGTCGGCTCTTCGACGGGACCGTCCCCGACGAGGAACCCGGCGGCTCCCGCCTCCATGGCGCGGCGCGGATGGCTGGGCCCGGCGAAGGCGGCGCACCCCGCATCGTGCCCTGGTCCTCGCGCTCCATCCGGCGGCCGACCCGGCCGGCCCCGCTCTTCCCGTCCATGCCGACGGTCCCCGTCCGGGTGGGAGGGCGGCAGAGCCGGTTGTACGGAACCGGACAGTGCGTGTGCCACACCGGCGCATCTGACGTACTGTCAGGCGGCGCGCGTCCACGGCCTTCACAACTTCCCGGGCCTCGGCTATACATGGGACGCCGGACTGGAACGCGTTCTAGAACGGCCCGGTTGCGGCCTCGGTGCGGTCGACGGTGCGGACGGCCGCGCCGAGGTCTTCGCCGGCGCCCAGGAGCCCGAGGACCCGAGGAGCTGCCACCCCATGCCCATTGACGCCGCGAAGGCCGTGGCCGCCGAACCCCGGTCCGCCGAGATCAGCTGGGACCACAAGGACGTCCAGCTCTACCATCTGGGCCTCGGCGCAGGACGGCCCGCCACCGACCCCGCCGAACTGCGGTACACGCTGGAGTCCCGGCTGCACGTCCTGCCCAGCTTCGCCACCGTCGCGGGCGCCGGCATGGGCATCATGGGCGGCCTCTCGGCCCCCGGCATCGAGGTGGACCTCGCCGCGGTGCTGCACGGCGGCCAGACCATCACGCTGCACCGCCCCATCCCCGTCGCGGGCAAGGCCGTGACCACCTCGAAGGTCGCCGCGGTGTACGACAAGGGCAAGGCCGCGATCCTCGTCCTGCGCTCCGAGGCCGCCGACGCCGAGGGCCCGCTGTGGACGAGCGACGCCCAGCTCTTCGTACGCGGCGAAGGGGGCTTCGGCGGCGACCGCGGCCCCTCCACCCGGCTGCCCGCCCCCGAGGGCGACCCCGACCTGGAGGCCGAGCGCCCCGTCCGCGAGGACCAGGCGCTGCTCTACCGCCTCTGCGGCGACTGGAACCCCCTGCACGCCGACCCCGAGTTCGCGAAGCTCGCCGGCTTCGACCGGCCGATCCTGCACGGACTGTGCACGTACGGGATGACGCTCAAGGCCGTCGTCGACACGCACCTGGGCGGCGACGTGTCCCGGGTGCGCGGTTACGGCACCCGCTTCGTCGGGGTCGTCTTCCCCGGCGAGACCCTGCGCATCCGCATGTGGCGCACCGAGGGCCGCGTCCAGGCCACGGTCACGGCGGTCGAACGGGACGACGCGCCGGTCCTCGCGGACACCGTCGTCGAGCACATCTGAGCCGCTCCGGGCGACCCCGGGGCCGAGCCGCTCCGGGACGCGCCCGGGGCTTCGTACGCCGAGAGGAGCCGCTCCATGCGCGCAGCCGTACTGCACGAGATCGGCCAGGACAAGCTCGAAGTCCTCGACGACGTCGAGGCGCTGGGCTTTGGACCGGGCAAGGTGCGGATCCGGGTCCGGGCCACCGGCCTGTGCCACTCCGACGTCTCCGCGATGAACGGCGTGCTGCCGCAGCCCGCGCCCTTCATCCCCGGCCACGAGGGCGCCGGCGAGATCCTCGACGTCGGCGACGGCGTCACCGGCCTCGCGCCGGGCGACCGGGCGCTGATCTGCTGGCTGCCCGCCTGCGGCACCTGCCCCGCCTGCAAGCGCGGCCAGACCCACCTCTGCCTCGCCGGTTTCCTGAACGCGGGCACCCCCAACTTCAAGCGCCCCGGCGGTGACGTCTTCGGCTTCGCGGGCACGGGCACCTTCACCGAGGAGGTCGTCGTCGACGCCGGGTGCGCCGTGCCCATCCCCGACGACGTGCCCTTCGACATCGCGGCGCTCATCGGCTGCGGGGTGACCACGGGGCTCGGCGCGGCCATCAACACCGCCGACGTACGGGCCGGTTCGTCGGTGGCCGTCATCGGCTGCGGCGGCGTCGGCATCGCCGCGATCCAGGGGGCCCGGCTCAAGGGCGCGGCGCAGATCGTCGCGGTCGACCCGGTCGCCTCGCGCCGGGAGGCGGCGCTCACCTTCGGCGCGACGGAGGCGGTCGCACCCGGCGAACTGGCCGACGCCAAGCAGCGGATCACCGCGGGCGAGGGCTTCGACTACGTCTTCGAGGTCGTCGGCAAGTCCGCCACGGCCCGCACCGCGTACGAGACGACGCGGCGCGGCGGCACGCTGTGCGTCGTCGGCGCGGGCGCCATGGACGACCACCTCAAGCTCAACATGTTCGAGCTGTTCTTCGACGAGAAGCGGATCCTGCCCTCCATGTACGGCGGCGGCGACGTCCTCCAGTCGTACGAGCGGGCCATCGCGCTCTGGCGGGCGGGCCGCATCGACCTGGAGAACATGATCACGCACCGCGTGCGGCTCACCGAGATCAACGAGGCCCTCGACCAGATGCGGACCGGGACCGCGTTGCGTACCTGCATCGAGATCTGAGGGGACGCCGATGTCCGTGCAGCAGTCACAGCCACTTGAGGGCCGGGCCGCCGTCGTCACCGGCGCGGGCCGCGGCCTCGGCCGGGCCGAGGCCCTGGAACTGGCCCGGCTCGGCGCGAGCGTCGTCGTCAACGACTTCGGGCAGCCGGGGCGCGACGGCTCCGGCGAGGCGTCGGCGGGGCCCGCCGAGGAGGTCGCCGCCGAGATCCGGGCCGCGGGCGGGCAGGCCGTGGCCCACACCGGCGACGTGGCGGACCACGACCAGGCCCGCACGCTGATCGGGACGGCGATCGACACCTACGGAAAGCTCGACATCCTGGTCAACAACGCGGGCATCCTGCGGGACCGGATGATCTTCTCGATGGGCGAGGAGGAATGGGACGCCGTCATCCGCGTCCACCTCAAGGGCCACTTCAACACCACCCACTTCGCGTCCGTCCACTGGCGCGAGCGCTCCAAGGCCGCGGGCGGCCCGGTGTACGGGCGGATCGTGAACACCTCCTCGGAGGCGTTCCTCGCCGGCTCCGCGGGCCAGCCCAACTACGCGGCGGCCAAGGGCGGCATCGTCGGCCTGACGACGTCGACGGCGCTGGCGCTCGCGAAATACGGCGTGACGGCCAACGCGATCTGCCCCCGCGCGCGGACCCGGATGACCGAGGACGTCTTCCAGGGCTTCCAGGAGCCGGCGGACGGCCGGCTGGACCCGCTCGCACCCGCACACGTGGCGCCGCTCGTGGGCTATCTCGCCTCGCCCGCCGCCGCCCGCGTCAACGGCCAACTGCTCGTCGTCCACGGCGGCATGGTCGCGATCGTCGAACGCCCCAAGGTGGCGGCGAAGTTCGACGCGGCGAAGGAGGCGTTCACCTTCGAAGAGCTGGACGAGTCGCTCTCGCCGTACTACGCGGCGCGCCCCCCGTCCGAGACGTTCGCGGCGGCCGAGATACTCGGCCTGAAGCGGGAGAAGGACTGAAAAGGGGGTAGGCGGGGTCTGGTGGAAACGCAGGAAAGCCCCGCCCGGGGACCGCTCATGGCGGCCTCGGGCGGGGCTTTCCGCGACGCGGGCGCGTGGTGGCGCGTGGTGCGGTGCGTCAGGAGTCCGACGGCTGCTTGCGGTGGCGGCCCCTCGGCGCGGTGGCCTCGTCGTGCTCGGCCACCGGTCCGCGGTGCCTACCGGCGCCGGACCGCGCGGTCACGGCGGCGGCCCTCGCCTGCCGCGGGTCGGTCTCCCACTGTGTCTCCGTCTGCGTCCTCGTTATGGCCTCGGTCGACATCTCTCTGCTCACCCCGTAAGAAGATCCTTCGTACAGCCCGGCGAGTCTAACCGGCCGCCACCCGCCCGCCCAGGGGCGCCTGTTGCAGCGGTACGGGCCGCGGCGCGGCGGGCGGCACCGGCTTGAGCGGTGGCGCGTCCGGCAGCTCCTGCGGGGGCGCCGTCACCCGCGCGACACCGCAGGGCACGGCCCGCGTCGCGTACGGAAGCCGCAGCACGCCGTCCCGCGTCCAGTGCCCGGCGCCGGCCAGCCAGCCGTCGGGCGCGCGCAGTTGCCGCATGCGGCGCTCGGCGGGCCGCCAGACGCCGAGCCAGGTGCCCGCCGCGCCGTCGATCCGCAGCGCCACCGCGCACCCCTCGGGGAGGAGGGTCTGTCCCGGCTGGATCGCGAACGGCGTGACCGCGCAGTCCGGGAGCCGCAGCGACTCCGGGAAGCGGACGGGGCGGGTGCCGCCGAGCACGCCCCAGCCGAGGCGGTCGTGGCCCGGCGCGTTCGAACGGATGAGGAGCAGGCCGCTGTCCGCGTCGGCGAGCAGCAGCCGGTCGTCGCTCCCCTCGGCGATCTGGAGCAGCGGTGACACCTCGCCGCCCCGCTCCAGGTCGACCGCCACCGTCTTCACGCACCCGGCCGCCTCCCGGTCCAGGGCGAGCAGCCGCCCCGTGCCGTCCAGCCAGACGCCGCCCGAACAGCGCCCCGGCACCTCGGCGACGTGCTCGGGCCCGAAGGAGCCGCCCGCCACCAGCCACACGTCCGTCGAGCGGGCGCCGACCGCGAGGGCGTAGGCGCGGGTGCCGTCCGGGGCGGGCGGCAGCAGGCTCAGCTCGCCCGCGCACTCCACGGTGCCGAGGGGGATCTCGCCGGTCTTCGGGCCCGTCGGATAGAGCAGCGCGAAGGCGTGGCGGCCGGCCACCAGGCGGTGGATGAGGACGCGGCCGTCGCTCAGCGGCAGCACCTCGGTGCCGGGCTCCTCGGGCTGATGGCCGGCGAGCGGCACCGCGTAGGGCTCGGGGGAGTCCAGCGTCCAGCGCTCGGGGAACCAGGAGTCACCCCGGCGTGCGAGCCGTGCCGCGTAGGAACCGTCCACCGTGATCGTTGCCGCTGTCATGGTCGGTGTCACCTCCGCCTCCGACGCTAGATTTCGTACGCGCTGACGTGGGGTGCACGGCTGTCCGCTTCACACAGAAGGGTGGAGATGTCCCGGTTGGCCTGAGCCGGCGGGGGCGGTTGTGCTGCGCGAGGCGGTCCTGCCTTCCGCGACTGCGGCGCACGAGGTCGTGAGCGGGCCCCGTCAGGGGCGCGGGGAACTGCGCGAACAACCATGGGGGCGCCGCGGACGCATCCTGCTTCCGGGCCCCGAAGAGGCACTCCGTAGCCGCCGGACCACGGCGAGTAACGCACGACAAGCCGAGCGCAGCGGGAAGGTAGCCTTTCCCCGTGCCCCGTCTGTCTGAAGTCATCGCCGCCCTCGACGCCCTGTGGCCCGCCGATCTGGCCGAGAGCTGGGACGCGGTCGGCACGGTCTGCGGCGACCCCGACGCGGAGGTCTCCCGGGTCCTGTTCGCCGTGGACCCGGTCCAGGAGATCGCCGACGAGGCGGTGCGGCTCGGAGCCCAGCTCCTGGTCACCCACCACCCGCTCTACCTGCGCGGTACGACGACGGTCGCGGCCTCCACCTGCAAGGGCCGCGTCGTCCACGACCTCATCAAGAACGACGTCGCGCTGCACGTGGCGCACACCAACGCCGACCGCGCCGACCCCGGTGTCTCCGACGCGCTCGCGGGCGCCCTCGACCTGCGGGTCGTACGCCCCCTCGTACCGGACCCCGCCGACCGGAACGGCCGTCGCGGACTCGGCCGGATCTGCGAACTCGAACACCCGCTGACCCTCGCCGAGCTCGCCGAGCGCGCGGCGAAGCGGCTGCCCGCCACCGCGCAGGGCATCCGCGCCGCGGGCGACCCGGACGCCCTGATCCGCACCGTCGCGGTCAGCGGCGGCTCCGGCGACAGCCTCTTCGACGACGTGCGCGCCGCCGGCGTGGACGCCTTCCTCACCGCCGACCTGCGCCACCACCCGGCCTCCGAGGCCCGCGAACGCACCCCGCTGGCGCTGCTCGACGCCGCCCACTGGGCCACCGAGTGGCCCTGGTGCGAGCTGGCCGCAGCCCAGCTCGATCAGATCTCCGACCGCAACGGATGGGGCCTTCGCGTCCACGTCTCGCACACGGTCACCGACCCCTGGACCGCCCACGCGGCCTCGGCCCACCCGTCGCCCGCCACCACCCTTCCAGCGAGCGCTTCGCGCGCCTCTTCTTCCTCAGGAGCCCCCAACTGAACGCCGCGCCCGCCGACCAGATCCGACTGCTCGACGTCCAGGCCCTGGACACCCGCCTCCAGCAGCTCGCGCACAAGAAGAGGTCTCTGCCCGAGCACGCCGAGATCGAGTCGCTGACGAAGGACCTCACGCAGCTGCGCGACCTCCTCGTCGCCGCGACGACCGAGGAGGGCGACTGCGCCCGCGAGCAGACCAAGGCGGAGCAGGACGTCGACCAGGTCCGCCAGCGCGCGGCCCGCGACCAGCAGCGGCTGGACTCCGGCGCGGTCTCGTCCCCCAAGGACCTGGAGAACCTCCAGCGCGAGATCGCCTCGCTCGCCAAGCGCCAGGGCGACCTGGAGGACGTCGTCCTGGAGGTCATGGAGCGCCGGGAGTCCGCGCAGGAGCGGGTCGCCGAGCTGACGGGGCGGGTCTCCTCGATCCAGGCGAAGATCGACGACGCGACGGCCCGCAGGGACGCCGCCGCCGGGGAGCTGGACCGCGAGACGGCCACGGCCACCAAGGAGCGCGAGGTCGTCGCGGCCTCCATCCCGGCCGACCTCCTCAAGCTGTACGACAAGCTCCGCGCGCAGCAGGGCGGCGTCGGCGCGGCCAAGCTCTACCAGCGGCGCTGCGAGGGCTGCCGCCTGGAGCTCAACATCACCGAGGTCAACGAAGTGAAGGCGGCCTCCCCGGACACCGTCGTACGGTGCGAGAACTGCCGCCGCATCCTGGTCCGCACGTCCGAGTCCGGCCTGTAGGGACCCTGCTCCATGCGCGAGTTCATCGTCGAGGCCGACGGCGGCTCCCGGGGCAACCCGGGGCCCGCGGGCTACGGCTCGGTGGTCATCGACGCGGCCACGGGGGAGACCCTGAGGGAGGCCGCGGAGTACATCGGCGTCGCGACGAACAACGTCGCGGAGTACAAGGGCCTGGTCGCCGGTCTGAAGGCGGCCCGCCAGCTGGACCCGGCGGCCTCGGTCCACGTCCGCATGGACTCCAAGCTCGTCGTCGAGCAGATGTCGGGCCGCTGGAAGATCAAGCACCCCGACATGAAGCCGCTCGCGGCCGAGGCGGCGCGGATCTTCCCGTCGTCCCAGGTGACGTACGAGTGGATCCCGCGCGAGAAGAACAAGCACGCGGACCGGCTCGCGAACGAGGCGATGGACGCGGGCAAGCGGGGCGTGGCGTGGTCGCCGTCGGCGTCGACGGCGGAGCTGGACGCGAGGGCCGCGCGCGCGGCCGCTGCCGTGCCGGAGCCGTCGGGGCCGCCGGGGGACGCGGTGGCGGGCGCGGCGCGGGCGCGGGCGGCTCTGGCGGGGACGGGAGCTGCTGGTACAGGTGCGGGTGCGGGCGTTTCGGGTGTGACGCCGGTTCCGCAGGCCGATACTGGCGTGGCCAGCGTGACCGGTGCCGCTGATGTGACGGCGGTGGCTGATGTGACGGCCGTGGCCGGTGAGGCCGTGGTGACCGGTGAGAGCGCCGACCGGCGTGCGGCGAGCAGCGCGGCGCGCACCCCGCCCGTCGGCTGGGCGGCCCCCGCCGACCTCGGGGCGCCCGCCACCTTCGTACTGCTGCGGCACGGCGAGACCCCGCTGACCCCCGAGAAGCGGTTCTCCGGGAGCGGCGGCACCGATCCGTCGCTGTCCGCGGTGGGGCGCGAGCAGGCCGAGCGCGCGGCGGCGGCCTTCGCGGCGCGCGGCACGATCCAGGCGATCGTCTCGTCGCCGCTCAGGCGCTGCCAGGAGACCGCGCGCACCGTCGCTGCCCGCCTCGGGCTCGACGTCCGCCTCGAAGAGGGCCTGCGCGAAACGGACTTCGGGGCCTGGGAAGGGCTCACCTTCGGCGAGGTGCGCGAGCGCCACCCCGAGGAACTGAACGCCTGGCTGGCCTCGCCGAAGGCGGCGCCGCCGGGCGGAGAGTCGTTCGCGGCCGTGTCCCGCCGGGTGGCTGCCGCCCGCGACCGGCTGACCTCGGCGTACGCGGGCCGCACGGTCCTGCTCGTCACCCACGTCACGCCCATCAAGACCCTGGTGCGCCTCGCGCTGGGCGCCCCGCCGGAGTCACTGTTCCGCATGGAACTCGCGGCGGCCTCGGTCTCCGCGGTGGCCTACTACGCCGACGGCAACGCCTCGGTACGGCTCCTGAACGACACGTCGCACCTGCGGTAGGCCGCGAGCGTCACGCGTCACCGCAGGGCGGCGGCCTGCCGCGCCAGGGACGCCACGCGGGTCCAGTCCTTCGCCGCCACCGCGTCGGAGGTGAGCATCCAACTGCCGCCCACGCAGCCGACGTTCTCCAGCGCGAGATACGCCGGCGCGCTGTCGGCCGTGATGCCGCCGGTCGGGCAGAAGCGGGCCCGGGGCAGCGGGCCGCCGAGGGACTTGAGGTACGCGGTTCCGCCGGCGGCCTCCGCGGGGAAGAACTTCATCTCGCTGACGCCGCGTTCCAGCAGCGCCACGACCTCCGAGGCCGTCGAGACGCCGGGCAGGAACGGCACCCCGGACCCCTTCATCGCGGCCAGCAGCGACTCCGTCCAGCCGGGGCTGACCAGGAATCGGGCGCCGGCCGCCACGGAGTCGTCGGCGTTTTGCGCGCAGATCACGGTGCCGGCGCCGACGACCGCGTCCGGCACCTCGGCGGCGATGGCCCTGATCGCGTCGAGCGCGACCGGTGTCCGCAGCGTCACCTCGATCGCGGGCAGGCCCCCGGCGACCAGGGCCCGCGCCATCGGCACGGCGTCGGCGAGGTCCTCCACGACGACCACGGGGACGACGGGGGCGAGGTCCAGCACGGAGGGCGAGGGGAGCGGGGGCGGCGAGGAGAAGCGGGCCATGCAGGCATCCTGCACGGAGGCAGCAGCATGCGCAAAGGTCATTGCACATGCTGCAACGCGATGCGCCTTCGGTGGCCGGCCGGCCTCAGTGGATCTCCCGCACCACCACGTCCAGCGCCCACGGCTTGCCCGCCTTCGCGGGGGCCTCCGCCTCCACCACGTGCCCCAGGTCCCGCAGCGCCTCGACCAGCTCGGCGGGGCTCTCGGGACGGGCCCCCGTTGTCAGGAGGGACCGGACGATGCGGCCCTTCGTCGCCTTGTTGAAGTGCGAGACCACGGACCGCTTCTCGACCCCGTCCACCATCTGCGCGTGCAGCACCCGCACGGTCGCCGTCCGCCCCGCCACCTCGCCCTTCGGCTTCCAGGCCGCCGCGTACGCCGACGAGCGCAGGTCGAGCACCAGCCCGTCGCCGGCCGCCTCGGGCATGACGGAGGCCATCGGCGTACGCCAGTACGCGCCGAGCGCCCCGAGGCCGGGCAGCTTCACGCCCATCGAGCAGCGGTAGGAGGGGATCCTGTCGCTCACCCCGACGGCGCCCCACAGCCCGGAGAAGACGAGCAGGGACCGCGCTGCGCGGCGCTTGGCGGCGGCGTCGAGCGAGGCCAGGTCCAGGGCGTCGTAGAGGACGCCGGTGTAGATCTCACCGGCGGGACGGGCGCCGGCCGTGCGCAGTTCGGCGTTCTTGGCGACCTCGCCCCGCAGCCCTTCGCTGAGCCCGAGCACGAGCCGCGCCTTCTCCTCGTCGGCGGCGCACAGCTCGACCAACTCGTCGAGCACGGCCCGCCGCGCCTCGGTGAGCCCCGGCAACGACAGCGTCTCGGGCTTCAGCGGGGCACCCCGCCCGGACGAGGCCTTGCCTTCGGACGGCGGCAGCAGGACGAGCACGATCGGACTCCTTGGGCGGTGCGGGGGAGGTGGTACGGGGAGGGGTGCGGCCCCTGCGAAAGGGTACGGGGTGCGGGGGCCGAAGCTCGGGGGCTGTCCTGGGGGCTGGGCCCGGGGGCCTGTCCGGGGGCCGGTGCGGGAGGGGCGTCGGCGGTGATCCCGCGCTCCTGGGGCCGGACCCGGGGGCCTGGTCCGGGGGCCGGTGCGGGAGGGGCGTCGGCGGTGACCCCGCGGTCGGCTCGGCCGTCCCGCGTGCCGAGGGGCGCGGTCCGCCATACGCTCGGGGCATGCCGCACCGCCAGCTCCGTGTCACCGGCGCAGCGGAGGCTCCCTTGCGGGCCGCGCTGCGTGCCCTGCGTACGACGCTCGACGTCCCCGACGCCTTCCCCGCCGACGCCCTCGCGGAGGCGGAGCGCGCCGCCGCGTCACCCCGGCTGCCGGACCACGACGCGACGGACATCCCCTTCTTCACCGTCGACCCGCCCGCCTCCGTCGACCTCGACCAGGCCATGCACCTGTCGCGGCGCGAGTCGGGCGGCTACCGGGTGCGGTACGCGATCGCGGACGTCGCGGCGTACGTCACGCCCGGCGGCGCGCTCGACGCCGAGGCCCACCGCCGCGTCACCAGCCTCTACTTCCCCGACGAGAAGGTCCCGCTGCACCCCACCGCCCTGAGCGAGGGCGCCGCCAGCCTGCTCCCCGGCCGGAGCCGCCCGGCCGTCCTGTGGACGATCGACCTCGACGAGGACGGCCGTGCCGAACACACCGACGTGCGCCGCGCCCTCGTCCGCAGCCGGGCGAAACTGGACTACGCGGGGGTGCAGCGCGCCATCGACGACGGCACCGCGGAGGAGCCGGTCGCACTGCTGCGCGACATCGGGACCCTGCGCGAGCGCCTGGAGGCCGAGCGCGGCGGCATCTCCCTCAACGTCCCCGAGCAGGAGATCGTGGAGCGCGACAGCACGTACGAGCTCGCCTACCGCGCCCCCCTGCCCGCCGACGGCTGGAACGCCCAGATCTCCCTGCTCACCGGGATGGCCGCCGCCGAGATCATGCTCGCCTCGGGTACGGGCATCCTGCGGACCCTGCCGACCGCCCCCGACGGCGCGGTCGGCCGGCTGCGCCGCACCGCCAAGGCGCTGCGCGTCGACTGGCCGCACCACGTCCCGTACGCGGAACTCGTACGGTCCCTCGACCCCCGGCAGCCGCAGCACGCCGCGTTCCTCCAGGAGTGCACGACGCTGCTGCGCGGCGCGGGCTACACGGCGTTCAGCGGCGGCGAGCTCCCCGAGCACACCCTGCACGCCGCGGTCGCCGCCCCCTACGCCCACTGCACCGCCCCCCTGCGCCGCCTCGCCGACCGCCACGCCAACGAACTCTGCCTCGCGGCCTGCGCCGGCGCGGGCGTCCCGCAGTGGGTCCTTGCCGCCCTGGACGAGCTGCCCAAGGAGATGGCGGAGGGCACCCGGCGCGGCAACACGGTGGAGCGCGAATGCGTGGACATCGTCGAGGCGGCCCTGCTCAAGGACCGGGTCGGGGAGCTCTTCGACGCGGTGGTGGTGGACGTGAAGGACCACGAACCGGCCGTCGGCACGGTGCAGTTGACGACCCCGGCGATCGTGGCCCGCGTCGAGGGCGGCCCCACGGCGCTACCCCTCGGCGAACGCCTGCGCGTACGCCTCACCCAGGCGGATCCGGGGGCGGCGAAGGTGAGGTTCACGCCTGCGTGAGGCCGGTCCGGCCCGGGCGAGGATTCAGCCGGCCTCCGCGGGAGTGCGGGCAAGCCGGTCCCGGAGCGCTGGCGACGTCTGCGACGCGACCGGGATGTCCAGGACCCCGTCGGCGGCCTCGTGCGCGCAGCGCCGCTCACCCCGTACGGAAGCGCTCAGCTCCCACGGAATCCGCAGGTCACGGTGGACGCCCTGCCGCACCCGCACGTCCCCCGGGCGACAGCACGTGCGGACGGGTCACGGAGGCCGCGTTGCACGCCGAGGAGCAGGACGAGGGTGTCGGGCCGCGCCCCGCACCGGTGCCGGGGCGGACCTCCCGCCGGGTAACATGGTGGACACGGCAGACGAGCCGGGCGGACGGCCGCGTGAAGACCCCCACGGGGGACCTTCCCGAGGAACGTCCGGGCTCCACAGGGCAAGGTGGTGGCTAACGGCCACCCGGGGTGACCCGCGGGACAGTGCCACAGAAAACAGACCGCCGGGGACCTCGGTCCTCGGTAAGGGTGAAACGGTGGTGTAAGAGACCACCAGTGCCCAGGGTGACCTGGGCAGCTAGGTAAACCCCACCTGGAGCAAGGTCAAAAGGAGCGCGGTCACACGCGCTCTGCGCGGACGTTCGAGGGCTGCCCGCCCGAGTCCGCGGGTAGACCGCACGAGGCCGGCAGCAATGCCGGCCCTAGATGGATGGCCGTCGCCGCGACGTCCGCGAGGACCCGCGGCACAGAACCCGGCGTACAGCCCGACTCGTCTGCCGCTTGGGGCTTCTGGCCAGCTCGGCAACAACGTCAGTGCGGACCCGGACTGGCACCGGCACGGTTGCCGATCCGGTCGCACGCCTGCCGGAGGCCGCCTGCTTCGGCTGCGGCCCGCCGAAGCTGCCGCGGTCCCTGCGTGTCGGTTGGTGTTCCGCTCACCGTGCCTTCTTCCGGTCGAACCAGACGGTGGCGAGGATGGGCAAGAGGCCGACGCAGAAGAGGACCTGGGGCATGGTGCGCTCCGTCCAGGGGATCTGTGAGATGGCCAGGGCGCAGAGCATCGCACAGGCGGCTTGGGCGCAGACGATCCGCGTCCAGAAGCCGCGGCGTAGCAGAGAGCGGATGTTCAGCTGTACGCCGCTGCGTAGTCTGCGATAGCGGCGCCAAGCGCCGAACGCCCAGAGCGCCGCCATGAGTGCCAGTGCCCAGAGTCGCTCGCCGAGCGGAACCGGGAGGTCTCGCTGTGCCTCGCCCTCCGGGGCGATGAGGTCCACCATCACTATGGCGAGTGCCAGACAGAGGAGCGCCAGCCAGCGGGTGCCGCGCAGCATGCGGTAGACGGCATGGTCGAGATCACTGCGCAGCCACCGGGAGCCGGGAACCGCGGCGAGGGCGTCGGCGTACATGTCGGCGGTTTCGGAGTCTGTCGCGCCGGATGTCTCAGCGGACTTGGCGACCTGCCGTGACAGGGCGATCTCGTGGTGGGGATCGAGTCGCAGAATGTAGTGCTCGAGTGCGTCCATCCCCTCACGGTCCTGGGCCACCGCGGCGATCTTCCAGAGGGTTTCGTACGCATCGACTTCCTCGGGTGCCAGACGTATGGCTTCCTCGGCCATGTCGACGCCCTCGAGGAAGTCTCCCTTGCCCGGCTGGAAGCACAGGATCTCTGCGAGCAGCGAGTAGGAGCCCCACCACTCCGGGTCGCAGCGGATCGCTTCGCGGGCGGACTCCTCGGCTTCGGGGAGGCGCTTGGCTTCACGTAGCGCGTAGGACCGCATGAAGTGCGCGCCGCCGTCCTCGGGTGCGAGCCGCACCGCCTCGGTGGTGGCCTCGACAGCGCTCTGCGCCTCCCCCGCGCCTATCAGGCAGCGTCCTAGCTTCACCCATGCGCGGACGTCACCGGGTTCCTCGGCCAGGCGGCGGCTCAGCAGAGCCCTGGCCTCGTCGTACCGTTCAAGGGTGATGAGCCCGTCCGCTTGGGTCACCGCCGGGTGTTCGCTCACAGTTTGCGCTTCTTCTTCAGTAGGTGACCAGGTCGTCGTACATACAGTGCCGCCGGTGGTGGATTCCACCCCCGTGCGCCCCCACTCATGTGGTGGGTTTCGCGACCGGAATCGCCGTCACAGCCAGCGCACACGCCACCTACGCCCCGTAGCGTATCGAACAGCCCTCCATCGAGAGATGCAGGCGCTGGGCGGTTGGACGTGGGGTGGCTGTTCCCCGCCTTGTGGCCGGCGCAATCGGTCCTGGGCGCGCTCGGCGCAAGCCCCCGCGCGTCGGGACGCGCTTCCGTCGCACCGGGTAAGTCAGGGACACCGGGAAGGTCAGGGACACCGGGAAGGTCAAGGGCACCGGGAAAGTCAGGATTGCCCCGGAGCGGGGGCTACGGCTGTTCCTCCGCCCGTTCCCACCGGCCGGCGAAGGGAAAACACGTGGCGAGGAACGCGCGCACCTCGGCCGTGACCCGTTCCTGGTCGGCCGCCGGGGTGTTGACGTCGTTGAGGCAGAGGAAGTCGTACTTGTGCCCGGGGCCGAACTCCGTGAGGGCCTCTCGTACGTCCGTCTTGCCGATGTCGATGTAGCGCTGCCGGTACTTTCCGGGCACCGCCCGGCCGGTGAGGTACGCGTGGTGGTGGTGCAGGGCGGTGGTCATCGCGATGTCCTCGACGGAGCGGAAACGGCTGCGGCTCGTGCGCGCCACGTCCTCCTCGAACGCCTCCTCCAGCTCCGCCATCACGGACCGCAGCTGCGGCTGCGGCGCGTGCTTGAACTTGCTCACCGTGAGGCGGTCGTGGGCGTCGAGGAGGAGCCTTCGTACGTTCTTGCCCGCCGAGTTGGGCGCCGGTTCGTCCGGATGCGGGGTGCCCAGGCCCAGTTGGAAGGAGGAGAAGGGGAGCTTGGCGATGCCGTTGCCGTGGAAGAAGTTCCCGGCGGTGACCGGGCCCACGAAGAAGAAGTCGTCGTTGAGGTAGAGGTAGTGCTCCGCCAGGCCCGCTATGTGGTGGAGTTGGGTCTCGATGGCGTGGGAGTTGAAGACGGGCAGCACCGACGGGTCGGTGAAGATCTCCTTGTGGTCCACCACCTGGAGGCCCGGCACGCTCGTGTCCAGCCAGGCGGGGACCTGCCCGTCCGTCACGAGGTAGATGTTCCGCACGAATGGCGCGTACATCTCCACCGACCGCAGGGAGTACTTCAGCTCGTCGCGGCTGGTGTAGCGGGAGGCGCCGGTCTCGCGCTCGTGGATGCGGGCGGTGTGCGCCACACCGCGGCAGGAGTCGCGGCGGGCCCGCAGCGCCGGGTCCGCGCCGTCCACCCAGGTGTAGACGAGGTCGACGGGGAAGTCGACGGCGTCGACGCGGGGGTGGGCGAAGGCTTCGTACGTGGGGTGGTCGCGGTCCCCGACCGGGCGGCGGACGGCGATCTGGGCCTGGAGCGGGAGCGTGTCGGTCACCGCGTTGGGGCGAGGGGCGACGAGGGAGTCGACGAGCACGGCCGGTGGCGCCTGCGTGCGCAGGGCGTCGACGTGCGGGGCCGCCCGCTCGTCGTCGAGGAGCTGGCCGCCGTCCTGCCAGAACTCCACGTCGCAGCCGTACGACAGGTCGGCGAGTATCCGGCCGGACGGGTCGAGCAGGATCTCGCCGAAGCGGATGACGTCCTGCCGCTTCAGTGCGGTGGGGAGCGAGCCGTCCGCGTACAGGACCGCGCCGGACGGCAAGGGGGCGGTGCCTGGTTTCACGGCGTACAGCGCGGTGGCCCCGTACATCGCTCGCAGTTCGTCGAGCAGCCTCTTGCGGTCGGCGAGGCGCATGCCGATGACATGGCGGGTGTGCGAGCGGCCCGGAACCAGGAAGTAGTCGACGCCCGCGCTCCCCAGGGCGTCGGCCACCAGGCCGAGGTTGCGGGCGGAGGCGCCGGTGGCCGTGAAGTGGCCGACGGTGCGGCCGTAGTACGTGTGGCCCTCGAAGCGGATCTCGCGGACCTCCGGGTCCGACGCGAGAAGGGCGAGCCGACGGGCCGCGATCTTCTCCCGCCGCCGCTGTTCCGCCGCCGCGGCCTCGGCGGCCTTGGCCGCTCCGGCCTGTTCCTCGCGCTGCCGGGCCCGTTCCGCGCGGACACGGGCGGGCAGCAGGCGCGCGGTGAGCTTCTTGGTGCGTAACGGCATGGTGAGGTCCTGCGGAGCGCCGACCCGGGCCGGGGGCGCGGGGCTCCATCAGCGTCTGTCGGTTCCGTCGTGTCGTGGGGAGTGAGGCGTCGGCTTCTCGAACAGCCTGTGTGTTCGAGCAAACAGTCCGTGTGTTCGAGGTGAAGAAACTATGAAGCCGTCACTGACGAATGGTCAAGGAAGACGGCCGGAAACGTGCGGCATAGCCGAAAAGCGCCGCAGGGGGAGATCGGCACAGGGGGAGGGCGACAGGGGTGTAGGGGGAGAGCGGCGCGGGGGACGGAGTGCCGCGGCCGGGCGGCTCAGGACACCGGCCGCGGCCCCGACGCGGACGTCGCCACGCCCTCCGCCATGCTCAACCGGATCAGATGTGCCACCGTCGGCGCCGTCCGCTTGCTGCGGATGCGGCGCAAGTACGTGCTCACCGTGTGCACGCTGATGCCCAGGCGCCTGGCCACCTGCTTGTGGGAGAGGCCTGCCGCGATGTGCGCCAGCACCTGACGCTCTCGGTGGGACAGCGCCGGTGCGCTCTGCGGGCGGTCGCTTGCTGGCATCTTCCCTCCGGGAGGGACTGGCGATTTCTACGAGGCTGTGGCCACGGCTCGGTTTGATCTAACCATGGCCGTGCGGAAACAGAAAGGAATCGCCCGCCTCCCGGCGGAGCCCTCACCCAAGCCACGCCTACCGAGGCCTGTTGCTGCTGTCAAGTCACCAACTCGGGTGACTTTAGGCGTGCTTCGGGCCGGGTGAGTGTGATGCCGCAGCACAAGCCCGGCACGGAAGCGGCGCAGGGCCGACGCGGGCCCGGTGTAGCGGGCGGACCGGGGGGAACGGGCGGACCGGGGGGAACGGGGGAAACGTTGCGGCACTTTCGCCTGCTCGTCGTGGGCAACGGCGTCTCGGCCTACGGCAGTTACCTGAACATGGTCGCCCTCAACGTCTTCATCTACGAGGTAACCGACAGCGCCCTGGCCGCCGGTCTGTTCATGGCCGTACGTCTCATGACCAGCGTCGTATCCGGCTTTGTGAGTGGACGGCTGGTCTCGGCGCACGACCGCAAGAGGTTGATGGTCGGCGCCGATCTCACGCAGTGCCTCGCCATGGTAGCGCTGCTGATCGCGCCCGAGGCCGGGCGGGCGGGGCTGCTGTACGTCCTCGCCGTCGTCACCGGGTTCTGCTCGACCCTCTCGGGTGTCGCCCTGCGCAGCAGCATCCCGGAGATCGTCGGCGCCGACCTGCGGGTCCGCGCCAACTCGCTGATCGCCACCGGGCGTTCGCTCGCGATGATCGCCGGGTTCGCCTCGGCGGGCGTCGTGGTCGCGCAGTTCGGCTACGTCGCCGCCATCTCCCTCGACGCCGCCTCCTTCGCCGTCTCGGCCGGCGTCCTTCTCGCCCTGCCGATCCGTACGAAGGCCGCCGCCCCGGAAGAGGGCGAGCCCGGTGGCGGGAAGGCCGCGCGGCGGCGGCAGGCCGGTTCGCTGCTGTTGCTGCGTGCCGCCCCCGTGCTCGCCGTCATGATCGCCGTCAGGGCCGCCGACGGCCTCGGGTCGTCGTCCCACAACGTGGCCCTGCCCGTCTACTCCAGCGCCCTCGACCCGTCGCATCCGGCCACGTTCGTCAGCCAGTTCTGGGCCACGTGGGCCATCGGCAACATCGTCATGCAGCAGGTGTGCGGCCGCTGGGCCGGGCGCGGCGGACGGCAGGGGCCGGGGGAGCGGGCCTTCGCGATCGGGGCCTGCGTGATGTCGGCCGCGTTCATCGTGGTCTTCGCGGGGCTGCCCACGGGCGTGGCCGTCGCGGCGGCCCTGGTGGCGGGCATGGCCGACGGGCTCACCGAGATCGCCTACGTCAGCCGGCTCCAGGCGGCCCCCGACGAGCAGCGCGGCCGGCTCTTCGGCCTCTCCGCCTCCGTCGAGAACACCGGCTTCGGTCTCGGGATGCTCGTGAGCGGCGCGCTCCTCGACCACTTCCGCCCAGTGCACGTCGTGGGGCTGCTGCACGGGCTGGCGATCGTCCTGTGCCTCGCGATGTTCGTCGTGCTGGTGCGGTACGGCCGCCGGGAGCGGCCCCCGGCCGGCGCGGTGCGCGAACGCGACGTGCCGCCCGTCGAGAGCGAGGCCCGATGACCACCGCCGCCCCCGACGCCGCTCCCCACGCCGTGGCCGTCGTGGGGATGTCCTTCCGGCTGCCCGGCGCGGACACCCCCGAGGAGTACTGGCGCACGATCCACGACGGCGCCGACCGCATCCGCCGCTTCACCGACGCCGAACTCGCCGCGGCCGGGGTGCCCGAGGAGCAGTACCGCGCCGACGACTTCGTCGGGGCCAGCGGCGTCCTGGAGAACATCGCCGGCTTCGACGCGGGCTTCTTCGGGATGAGCGCGCACGAGGCCCGCATCACCGACCCCCAGCAGCGGATCTTCCTGGAATGCGTCCACCACGCCCTGGAGAACGCCGGGTACGCGGGAGGGGAGGCGGCGGGCGGGGACGCGGGGGACGGCCACCAGGTGGGCGTCTACGCCAGCACCGGCTACCACCTGTACTCCCTCCAGACCTACCTCCAGCACAACGTCCTGCCGGCCGGCGTCGCCGACTGGGTGGCCGGGCTCCAGGTCACCGTCGGCAACTTCACCGACTTCACCGCCAACCGCGCCGCGTACCGCCTGGGCCTGACCGGGCCCGCCCTCAACGTCCAGACGGCCTGCTCCAGTTCGCTGACGGCGGTGTACCTCGCCGCGCAGTCCGTCGTCCACGGCGAGTGCGACATCGCGGTGGCCGGGGCCACCGCCATCCACGTGCCGCAGGTCGTCGGCTACCGGTACGTCAAGGGGTCCATCCTCTCCAAGAGCGGCTGTCTGCGGCCCTTCGACGCCGACGCCGACGGCACCGTCGGCGGCACGGGCGTCGCGGCCGTCGTGCTCAAGCGCCTCGACCGGGCCCTCGCGGACGGCGACCACATCCACGGCGTCATCCGGGGCTGGGGCGTCAACAACGACGGCGCCGACAAGCGGGCGTTCAGCGCGCCCAGCGCCGACGGCCAGCGCGGCGCCATCCGCCGGGCCCTGGAGCGGGCGGGCGTCGGCGCGGACACCATCGGCTACCTGGAGACCCACGGCACCGGCACCTTCAAGGGCGACCCGATCGAGTTCGAGGGCGCCACCGCCGCCTTCCGCGCCGACACCGACCGCACCGGCTACTGCGCGCTCGGCTCGGTCAAGGCCAACATCGGCCACCTCGACGTGTGTTCGGGCCTGGCGAGCCTCATCAAGGCGCTGCTCGTGCTGCGGCACGGCGTCATCCCGCCGATGGCGGGCTTCCGCCGCCCGAACCCCGCCCTCGACCTCGCCGCCAGCCCCTTCTACATCCCCCGGTCCGCCCGCCCCTGGCCCCGCGGCGACACACCCCGCCGGGCCTGCGTCAGCTCCTTCGGCGTCGGCGGCACCAACGTCCACGTCGTCCTGGAGGAGGCCCCCGAGCCCGCGCCGCGCCCCGCCGCCGGCACCCCGCCGCCCCCGGGCATCCTCGTCGTCTCCGGCCACACCGAGGCGGCGCTCACCGACAACGCCCGGACCCTGCGCGACCACCTGCGCGCCCACCCCGGCACGCACCCCGCGGACGTCGTGACGACGCTGGCGCTCGGCCGCGCCCACCGCAGGCACCGCCTCGCGGTACGCGGCGACACGGTGGCCGCGCTCACCGCCGCCCTCGACGCCTGGCTCACGGCGGACCCACGGTCGGCGGCGGCCGGGACGGACGGGGCCGGCACCGGGTTCCTCTTCACGGGACAGGGCAGCCTCCACCGGGGCGCGGCACGCCACCTCCACGAGCGTTTCCCCGTCGTACGCGAGGTCCTGGCGGCCTGCGAACGGCAGTACGCCACGCTCACCGGCGGCGACAGCCTGCTGGCACCGCTGCTGGGCGAGGAAGAGGGCCCCGGGACCGAGCGGCCCTGGCCCACCGAGCTGGCGCAACCCGCGCTCTTCGCCCTCCAGTGCGCACTGGTCCGCCTGTGGCGGGAGGCCGGGATCACACCGGGCGTGGTGGCCGGGCACAGCGTGGGGGAGTACGCGGCGCTGTACGCGGCCGGGGCGCTCGGCCTGGAGGACGGGCTGCGGCTGGCGGCAGGCCGCGGCGCGCTCATGCGCCGCCACTGCGCACCCGGCGCGATGATCGCGGTCCAGGCCGGGGAGGGCGAGGCCGAGGAGCTGGCCGCCGAGGTCCCCGGCGTGGAACTCGCCGTCGTCAACGGCCCCCGCAGCCAGGTCCTCGCGGGCCCTGCCGCGGCCGTGGAGCACCTGAGGACGCTGCTGGCCGCGCGCGGGATCCCGGCGCGGGAGCTGCCGGTGCGGCACGCTTTCCACACGGCCCTGATGGACCCGGCCCTCGACGGGCTGCGCGAGCTGTGCGCGGCGGTGGAGTTCAGGCCGGTCGAGGTGCCGTTCGTGAGCGGCGTCGACGGACGCACCCGGCCGCCGGGCTGGCTGCCGGACACCGACTATGCCGTACGACAGACGCGTCAGCCGGTGAGATTCGCCGACGCCCTGCGCGAACTCGCCACGTCGCACCCGGCCACCCCCACGCTCCTGGAGCTCGGCCCGCACACCACACTCAGCGGCCTCGCCCGGCGGGAGCTGCCGGACCGGACGGCGTATCCGACGCTGCGGCGCGGGGCCGGACTGGCACCGCTGTGGGACGCGGCGGCCGGCCTCCACCTGGCCGGGGCGCCGATCGACTGGCGGACGTTCATGGGCGGGGCGGGGCGCAGGATCCCCCTGCCCGGCTACCGCTTCCAGCACAAGGACTACTGGACAGGGCCGGAGAACCACCTTCCCCGGCCCGCACAACCGGCAAGGGATGAGGCCGAAGTGGCACAGGACGAGGCAGCGGTCGAGCGTGTGCTCCAGCACATCATCAAGGTCACCGCGCAACACCTCAGCTACGACACGAGCGAGATAGCCGAGGACGCTTCCTTCTTCGACCTCGGCGCGGACTCGTTGCAGATGATCGGCGTGCTGCGGGAGCTGGAGGAGGAGCACCGGGTCAAGGTGTCGATGCGGGAGCTCTTCGAGGAGGCGGGGTCGGCGAAGGGGCTGGCGCTGATCATCGTGCGGAAGATGGGAGGGACGGAGGTGACACCCGCCCCCGGGCCGCCCGCCCCCGGGCCGCCCGCGCCCGAGTCTCCCGCCCCTTCGCCGACGGCCCAGGAGCCGCCCGCCCCGGTCACCGCCCTCGCACCCGCTCCCGCTCCCGTGCCCGCACCCACGCCCGCCGCCCACCCCGAGTACGCCACCCGCCAGGAGGTCGAGGACCTCGTACGCCAGGTGCACCAGCTCTCGCAGATGCAGCTCCAACTGATGGGGCAGCTCTCGCAGTTGCTGGCGGCGCAGGCGTCCCAGGCGGCGCGGGCCCCCCGGGCCGCCGGGGCGGACCGATGAGCGGCGCGCAGGGCTCCGTCTCCGCGGCGGTCGACCAGGACCTCGCCGCGATGGCCGAGCTGTCGCAGCGCATCGCCGAACAGATGGGCGTACCGGCCCCGACGCCGCCCGCCGAGGCCGCGCGGCCCGCCCAGCACGGCCCCCGCCTGGAGGTGGCCCGCTCCTCCGGCATGGTCCGCGGCGGCTCGCCCGAGTCCCAGCGGGCCCACCTCGACGACCTCGTGCGCCGCTACACCGCCAAGACGCCCACCTCGAAGCGGATCGCCCAGCGCTACCGCCGGGTGCTCGCCGACAGCCGGGCCGCGGTCGGCTTCCGCAGCAGCACGAAGGAGATGCTGTACCCCATCGCGGGGCGGCGGGCCAAGGGCTCGTGGCTGGAGGACGCCGACGGCAACCGCTACGTCGACATCACCATGGGCTTCGGCGTCCTGCTCTTCGGCCACGAGCCGGACTTCGTCTCCGAGGCCGTGCGCGAGCACCTGTCGCGCGGCATCCAGCTCGGCCCCCGCAACGTCGAGACCGGCGAGGCCGCCGAACTGCTCGCCGAGCTGACCGGCATGGAACGCGTCGCCTTCGCCAACTCCGGCACCGAGGCCAACTCCGCCGCGATCCGCCTGGCCCGCGCCGCCACCGGCCGCACCCGGATCATCACCTTCGAGGGCGCCTATCACGGGCACAACGACAACGTCCTCGGCCGCTCCCCGCGGACCGGCGGCGAGGGCCTCACCACCGTTCCCATGTCCGCGGGCGTCCCGCAGAACGCCGTCGCCGACCTGCTGGTCCTGCCCTACGGCAGCGAGGAGAGCCTCGCCGTCATCGAGCGGCAGGCGGACGACATCGCGGCCGTCGTCGTCGAGCCGGTGCAGAGCCGCCACCCCTCGCTCCGGCCCGCGGCCTTCGTGCGGCGGCTGCGCGAACTGACCGCGCGGCACGGCATCGTCCTGCTCTTCGACGAGATGCTGACCGGCTTCCGCCCCGCCCCGCGCGGCGCCCAGGAGCTCTACGGCGTCACCCCCGACCTCGCCACCTACGGCAAACTGCTCGGCGGCGGCTTCCCCATCGGGGCCATCGCGGGCCGCGCGGACATCATGGACGGCATTGACGGCGGATACTGGAGCTACGGGGACGACAGCTACCCGGCGGCCGACACGACGTTCTTCGGCGGCACCTACATCCAGCACCCCGTGTCGATGGTCGCCGCCCGCGCCGTCCTTGCCCACCTCAAGGAGCACAGCCCACGGCTCCAGGAGCGGCTGAACGCCCGCACCGACGAGCTGGCCGCCACCCTCAACTCCTTCTTCGAAGAGGAGGAGTTCGCGCTGAGCATGAGCCACTTCGGCTCGATGTTCCGGTTCGAGCACCGCGCCGACATGGAGCTGCTCTACCACCACCTCATGCTGCGCGGCGTCCACGTGTGGGAGTGGCGCAACTTCTTCCTCTCCACCGAACACTCCGACGGTGACATCGAGTTCATCGCGGACGCGGTGAAGGGCTCCTTGCGGGAGCTGCGCGACGCCGGATTCTTCCATGCGAAGGCGAAGGCGAAGGCGCGCCCGGCCGCTTCGGTGCCGGAAAAGCCGACGCCCAAGCCGACGCCCAAGCCGCAGGCCATGGCCTGGAACGGCGTCGCGGCCGCCGCCGCCCCGGCCCCCGTCCGCAGCCAACCCCGCCCCCGCCCCCTCGACTTCGGCGTCTACTTCTTCGGCGATTACCCGCAGGACGAGCACAGCCCCCGGCACGGCAAGTACGACCACCTCCTGGAGACCGCCCGCTTCGCCGACCGCAACGGCTTCCACTCCCTGTGGATCCCCGAACGGCACTTCCACTCCTTCGGCGGCCTCTTCCCCAACCCGGTCGTGCTCGCCGCCGCGCTCGCCCGCGAGACCGACCGCATCCGCATCAACGCGGGCTCCGTCGTGCTGCCGCTGCACGACCCGATCCGCGTCGCCGAGGAATGGTCGATGGTCGACAACCTCTCCGGCGGCCGGATCGGCATCGGCTGCGCCGGCGGGTGGCACGCCAACGACTTCGTGTTCTTCCCCGAGCGCTTCGGCTCCCACAAGGAGACGATGTACGAACAAGTCGCCCAGGTACGGCAGTTGTGGCGCGGCGAGCCCGTGCGCCGCACCACCGGCGACGGGGAGCGCGACCTGCGCCTGTTCCCGCGGCCCGTCCAGGACGCCCCGCCCATGTACACGGCCGTCGTCGGCAACCCCGCCTCGTACGAACTGGCCGCACGCCACGACCTGGGCATCGTCACCAACCTCATGACGCAGGGCGTCGAGCAGCTCCGCGAGAACATCGCCCTGTACCGCCGTACGCGCGCCGCGCACGGCCTCGACCCGGACGCGGGACACGTCGCCGTACTCCTGCACACCTACCTCGCCGACGACCACGCGGCGGCGCGCGCCGAGGCCCGCGAGCCGCTCTCCCGGTACATGCGGGCGTCCCTGTCGCTGTTCGGCGGCGTCGCCAACAGCCTCGGCCACCAGGTCGACCTGTCGGCGATGTCGGAGGACGACCTCGACGTGGTGTTCCGCCGCGCCTACGACCGCTACTGCGACCAGCGGGCCCTGATCGGCAGCCCCGAGAGCGTGCGGCCCGTCGTCGACGAGGTGCGCGCCGCGGGCGCCGACGAGGTCGTCGCGCTGGTCGACTTCGGCGTGGCGCCCACCGCGATGCGCGCGGGACTGGTCCACCTCGACGCGCTGCGCCGCTCATGCACGACGGCCACGCCCGCACCGGCCACCCCGGCCACCCCGGCGCCCGACCCCGGCGCGCCCCTGTCGCCCGGCCAGCAGCGCGTCTGGTTCCTGGAGCGGATGCTGCCCGGCCGCACCGCGTACAACGAGACCAAGGCCATCGGCCTCGAAGGCCCCCTGGACGTCGACGCCCTGCGCGCCGCCCTGCGCGCGCTGGTCGAACGGCACGAGCAGCTGCGTACGGTATTCCGCGAGGTGGCCGGTGAGGCACGGCAGTTCACGCGGCGACAGGGCGAGCCGGGTGTGGTGGACTTCGCGGTCGTCGACGGGACGGCCCCCGGCGGCGACGCGGTCGCCGACACCCTCAAGGCCGAGAGCGAGCGCCGCTTCGACCTGGCGGAGGGACCCCTGTTCGTCACGCGCCTGGTCCGGCTGGGCGCCGAGCGGCACGTCCTGGTCCTGTCCCTGCACCACATCGTGATGGACGCGGCGTCGGCCGCCGTCCTCGCCCGCGACGTCTCCGCCCTCTACCGCGCGCACCTCCCGGGCGGCGCCCCGGCCCCCGCACTGCCCGCCCTCACCCACACCTACGCCGACCACGCCCGCCGCCAGCTCGACGCCCTCGGCGGCCCGAAGGCGGCGGAGGACCTCGCGTACTGGAAGAAGGCGCTCGACGGCGAGCTGCCGGTCCTCGCCCTGCCCACCGACCGGCCACGGCCCGCCGTCATGACGTCGAACGGCCGCGCGCTGTTCCGTGCCCTGTCGCCCGAACTCTCCACGGCGGTGCGGGAATTCGGCCGGAAGCGGCGCAGCACCCTCTTCATGACGCTGCTCGCCGGCTACGCGGCGGCGCTGGGCCGCGTCACCGGCCAGGACGACCTCGTCGTCGGCACCCCCATGTCGGACCGCACCCCGCCGTACGAGGACGTCGTCGGGTTCTTCGTGAACACCCTGGCGCTGCGCCTCGACCTCTCCGGGGACCCGGACTTCGGCACGCTCCTGGACCGCGTGCGGGCGGTCGCCCTGGACGCGTACGACCACGCGGACGTGCCCTTCGAGGCCGTCGTCCGGGAGCTCGCCCCCGCGCGGGCACTGGACCGGACGCCCGTCTTCCAGACGCTCGCCGAGTTCGAGCCGGGCGACCCCTTCCGCTTCGACCTGCCCGGGGTGCGGGCGACGCCGCTCGACTCCGGCCCCGACAAGGCGCTGACCGACCTCAGCGTGTACTTCACCGACCAGCCGGACGGCATCCGCTGCCACCTGGAGTACAACACCGACCTGTTCGACGAGGCGACGGTCGACGCGCTCTTCGGGACGTTCCGCGACGTCCTCGCGGAAGCGGTGGGCGAGGCGCGCCCGGACGCCGTGCCGGAGGCCTGGCGGCGCGGACGCGTGCGGCAGCGCACCCGCAGCACCGTCCACGCCCTGGCGTCCCGGTGGGCCGAGGCGGCCCCCGACCGCACCGCCGTCATCAGCGGCCGCGAGACGCTGACCTACCGCGAGCTGGACGAGCGCGCCGAACGGCTCGCGGCCGTCCTGCGCGGCCGGGACGCCGGCGGCGCGCCGGTCGCCCTGTGGCTGCCGCGCGGCACCGACCTCGTCGTCGCCATGCTCGCCGCGCTCAAGTCGGGCCACGGCTACGTGCCGCTGGACCCCGGCCAGGGCAGGGCGAGGGCCGAGACGATCCTCGCGGAGAGCGGCGCCCGGGTCCTCGTGGTCGACGGCGAGGCGCCCGCGCACACCCGGCCGGCGCCCCCGCCCGGCACGGCCGTGGTGGACGTGACATCCGCGCCCGCACCGGAGGACGACGACGGCCATGCCCCGCTCCTCCCGGCACCCGGCCCGGAGTCCCTCTGCTTCGCCATCTACACCTCCGGCAGCACCGGCACCCCCAAGGGCGTGGCCGTGCCGCACCGCGCGGTGGTGGACCTGTGCCAGTGGCACCACGAACGCTTCGGGTTCACGGCGGACGACCGCTCCGCCGCCGTGTGCAGCCAGGGCTTCGACGCCGCCGTGCTGGAGCTCTGGCCCGCGCTGACCGCGGGCGCCACGGTCGTCGTCGCCGACGAGACGGTCCGCAAGGACCCGGCCGCCCTGGCCCGCTGGTTCAAAGACCGGCGGATCACCTTCTCCATCCTGCCCACCGCCCTCGGTGAGGCGGTCCTCGCCCTGCCGGACGACCTCCAGCCCCCGCTGCGGCACCTGCTGCTCGGCGGCGACGTGCTGCGCACCCGGCCGCGCCCCGGAGCTCCGTACGAGACGGTGAACGTGTACGGGCCCACCGAGACGACGGTGCTGTGCACGGCCCAGACGGTGGCACCCGCCGGCACCCCCGGCGCACAGGACGCGCCCATCCCGATAGGCCGCCCCGTCGACAACGTCACGCTGCGGGTGCTCGACGCGCGGGGCCGCGAGGTGCCCGCCGGGGAGGCCGGCGAGCTGTACGTCGGCGGGCCCGGCGTGGCCACCGGCTACCTGGGGCGGCCCGACCTGACGGCGGAGCGCTTCGTCCACGATCCGCTGGGCGGCACGGAGCCGATGTACCGCACCGGGGACCTGGTGCGCTGGGACGCGTCGGGCGCCCTGGAGTTCCGGGGCCGCGGCGACGACCAGGTGAAGATACGGGGCTACCGCGTCGAGCCCGAGGAGGTCACGCGCGCCCTCGGCGGCCTCGCGGGCGTCGCCGAAGCGGTCGTCCTGCCCCGCCGCGACCAGCGGGGCGAGGCCCGCCTCGCCGCCTACGTCGTACCCGCGACGGCGACGGCACCGCACCAGGAGCTCGCCGACCGCCTCACGGGGGAACTGGCCGCCCGCTTGCCCGACCACCTGGTGCCGCGCGCCTGGGCGGTGCTGCCCGCACTGCCGCTCTCCGGCAACGGAAAGCTGGACCGGGCCGCGCTGCCCGCCCCCGCGCTCATCACCTCGCCCACCGCTCCGGCCGGGCCCCGGCGGACACCGCCCGCCGCCTGCGCGCGCCCCGCCCCGAAGGACGTGGAGGCACGCCTGCGGGAGCTGTGGGCCGCGGAGTTCGGGACCGACGCGGGCGGGCTCGGCCCCGACGCCTCGTTCTTCGAGCTGGGCGGCCACTCCCTCACGGCGATCCGCCTCGCCAACAGCGTGCGGGAGGAGTTCGGCGTCGAGTACCCCGTCGCCCGCTTCTACGAGGAGCCCACGCTGCGCGCGATGGCGGCATACCTGGCAGCCGAAGCCGAAGCCGAAGCCGAAGCCGAGGGCGGGACCGCGGGCGGGACCGGAGCCGCGGCCGGCACCCACGCCGACGTGCTCACCAGCGCCCCCGTCACCGCTCAGCAGAGCGCCTTCCTCACCCGGCATCTGACCCACCCCCGCCCGCAGATCTACAACGTGGCCATGCGCCTCACCCTCACGGGCACGCTGGACGTCCCGGCCCTGCGCACCGCCCTGACCGCGCTGGTCGCCCGCCACGAGGCGCTGCGCACCCGGCTCGTCGAGGACGCGGCCACGGGGGAGTGGCGGCAGGAGGCGCTGCGCCCCCGGCCGGTCGCGCTGCCCGAGGAGGACCTGGTCGCGCGCCTCGGCTCGGCGGCCGAGGCGGAGGCCGAGGGCGAGCGCCTGGCGGCGGAGACGGCCGCGGCGCCCTTCGACATCCGCGCCGAACTCGCCCCCGTCTTCCGCCTCTTGCGCACCGGACGCGACCGCTGGGCGCTGCTCTTCGTCCTGCACCACGCCGCCTGCGACGGCTGGTCGGTCAGCCTCCTGCTGCGCGATCTGGCCGCCCTGTACGGCGCGGCGGTCACCGGGTCGCCGCACGGCCTGCCGGAGAGCGTGCCGCAGCCGGGCGAGTACGCGCGCTGGCAGCGGGAGCACGGCCGCACCCAGGACCGGGGCCGCCTGGTCGACTACTGGGCCCGGCAGCTGGAAGGCGCGCCCTTCGGCCTGCCGCTGCCGCTGGACCGGCCCCGCCCACAGGAGCTGAGCGGCGCGGGCGACGTCGTGCTGTTCACGGTCGACCGCGACATACGGGCGGGCGTGGAGGCGATGGCCCGGCGGCACCGCACGACGCCCTTCGCGGTGACGGCGGCGGCCCTCGCACGGCTCATCGGGCAGGTGTCGGGCGAGCCGGACGTCGTCCTCGCCATCTCCTACGCCAACCGCGAGCGGCGGGAGTTCGAGGCGCTCGCGGCCTGCACGGTGTCCTCCTTCACGCTGCGGGTCCGCGGCGCCGAGGCCGACTCGTTCGGGGCGCTGGTGGACCAGGTGGCGCGCGGCGCGGTCGGGGCCATCGACCATGCCGCGCCGATCCGGACGGTGGCGGCGGAGCTGCGCGAGAGGCTCGGCGCCGAGGTCCCGGAGCGGCTGCCGCTCGGCTTCCAGTACCAGAGCTCGCTGGAGACGGACATCGAGCTGCCGGGCGTGACCACGGCGGTGGAGGACCTCGCGGTGCCCGGCGCGCGCTCGGAGTTCAACTTCGGGCTGATTCCCACGGGCGACGTCCTCTCCGGCTACCTGGAGTTCTCGACCGACCTGTGGGACCGCGCCACGGTCGAGGCGTGGACGGGTGCGTACGTCGATCTCCTGGCCGAGGGCGTCACCGCCGCGACGGAGGGGGGCGGCGCCGAATAACCGTTCGCGGCCACCCTCCGCCCGGTACTACGGTGCGCTCATGCTGCCCGAGGTGACCACGGACGAGGAATGGGACCGCGTCGTCCCGGACGACGCGGTCATGCGGCCGGGCGCCGAGGACCTGTGCGCACGGCTCGGCCTCGGCGCGGCGCCCCTGACCCGCTTCCCGGAAGGGTCACAGGCCGTCTACGCGGTCGGCGACCACCACGTGCTCAAACTGTTCCCCGCACTCGACGCCCAGGACTGCGTCACCGAGGCCCGCGTGCTCGCCCACGTCCGGGGCAGGCTCCCCGTCCCCACCCCCGAGGTCCACGACACCGGCGCGTACGTCAACGGCTGGCGCTACGTCCTGATGTCCCGCCTGCCCGGCGAAGGCCTCGCCACCGCCTGGCCCGGCATCCCCCGGGCGGGCCGGGAGCGGATCGTCACCGACGCCGCGCAGGCCCTTGCCGCGCTGCACGCCCTCGACCACGAACCGCTCGCCGACGTCCTCGGCCCCGGCGACTGGGACGCCTTCCTCGCCGGGCAGCGCGCCGGCGCGGTCGACCGCCAGCGCGAGCGCGGGCTGCCCGAGAGCTGGCTGGAGCAGATCCCCGGCTTCCTGGACTCCGTGGCGCTGCCCGCCGACGGGCGGCGCTCCTTGCTGCACACCGAGTTCATGCGCCAGCATCTCGTTGTCGACGCTGTCGACCCCGCCGACGGCTGGCGCCTCACCGGCCTCTTCGACTTCGAGCCCGCCATGATCGGCGACCCGGCGTACGACTTCGTGGGCGTCGGGCTCTTCGTCACCCGTGCCGAGCCGGGGCTCCTGCCGCGCTTCATGAAGGCGTACGGCACGACGTACGACCCGCGCCAACTCCTCGCGTACACGCTGCTCCACGTGTACAGCCACCTGCCCTGGTACCTGCGGGAACTGCCCGCCTCGCCCGAGCCCACGCTCGACGCGCTCGCCGAGACGTGGTTCGGGCAGGAGCTGTGACCGCGGGGGCTCCGGAGGAAGGGGAGCGGAGTCTCAGACGGTCTTCAGCGGCCGGTGCGGGCCCTCGGGCAGCTCGACCTCGATCGCGTCGCCGGGGCGGATCTCGCCGCCCTGCCGGACCACGCTCATGACGCCCGCCCGGTGGGCGACGGCGCCGCTCGCGTCGCGCCCGACGACCTTCTTCATGAGCCCGGCCCGGAACCCGTCGATCTGCCGGCAGGGGTTGCGCAGCCCTGTGATCTCCACGACGGCGTCCCCGCCGATGCGCAGCAGCGCGCCCGTGGGCAGGCCGAGCAGGTCGAGGCCGCGCGTGGTGATGTTCTCGCCCAGCTCGCCCGGCGCCACGGCGAAGCCGTCCGCCGCCAGTTCGTCGAAGAGCTCCTCGTGGATGAGGTGGACCTGGCGCAGGTTCGGCTGGTCCGGGTTCTGCCGCACCCGGAAGCGGTGCTTGACCTTCTCCCCGGCGTGCACGTCCCCCTCGACGCCGAGCCCGGCGAGCAGCGTGACGCTCTCGCGGTTCGGCTTGCTGAAGGAGTACGTGGCGTTGCTGCTGACCGCCGTGACCCGCGCACCCATCGTGCGGCCCCCACTTCCTGCGTGACGTTCCGTGCCGCCCTTACCGCGTGACCCTAACCCGGCTCAGGCGACCGGGGCCAAGGTGAGGTAGGCGAGCCCGAGCACGCCGCGGTAGCCGCGCAGCCAGCCGGCGCGCTGCGCGTCGACGCGGGCCCGCTCCGCGGCCGCCGAGGGATGGCCGGGGTGTGCGGCGAGCCACTCCTCGGTGGCGCAGCGGTAGCCGGACTCGAACTCCTCCCACTCATCGGTGCTCGCCGTCTCCACCCACAGCGGCCGGAACCCGGCCTCGATCGCCGCGTCCACCAGGTCCCCGAGCGACAGGTGCTCGTCGGCGCGGGCGTCCGGCCACATCGCGGCCAGCTCGTCGGCGGTGGGGGTCCGCTCCCAGAAGCCCTCGCCCAGCACCACCCGGCCGCCGGGCGCGACCAGGCCGCGGAGCGCGCGGAGCGCCTCGACCGTGGAGCGGGGCGGCGGGGCGGAGCCGAGGGCCTGGCTCGCGCCGAGGCAGAGCACGACGTCGGCCGGGCCGCGCGTGGTGTCCGTGGCCGACTCCTCGGCGAAGACGACCCGGTCCGCCAGGCCGCGCTCCTCGGCGGCGGCCCGGCCGCGCGCCAGATCCTCCGCCCGGATGTCCACCCCGACGCCGGTGGCCCCCGGGACGGCCCCGACGACGCGCAGGAGCAGCTCGCCCCAGCCGCAGCCGATGTCGAGGACCGTACGGGGCCCGGTCGCCGCGAGCCTATCCACGAGCCGCCGCGCGCGGTCCTCGGAGAACGGGCCGTGGAAGGTGAGCGCGGTGAGCCGGGGCGGTTGATCGTCGTCAGAGGTCATGGGCGGCGACGCTAACGTCTCGACCACCCTCCCGCACATGGTTTTCCGAGCGCTCGCTCACCCGCCGCAGATGCTCGGTGAGGACGGTCCGGGTGTCCGGGGTCAGGGTGCGCAGCGCCACCATGGCGGTCACGACGACGTCGCACAGCTCGGCCCGGACGTCGTCCCACGTGTGGGTGGTGCCCTTGCGCGGGTTGTGGCCGGTGGCGCCGATGACCGCCTGCGCGACCTCGCCGACCTCCTCCGACAGCTTCAGCATGCGCAGCAGCAGAGCCTCCTGGGGAGGTCGTTCGTTGTGGGCGTCGAGCCAGCCGTGCAGCCGGTCGATGGTGTCCCACAGGTCCGGGGAGTCCTGCGGGGGACCGGGCCGGGGCTCCGGAGGGCGCGGGTGCGGGTGATCGTCCATGACCCGCAGCGTGCCACGGCGGCTACGCCTCGGGCGAGAGGCCCTCGTTCCGCTCGCGGACCTGCTTCTTCCTGGCGCCCAGCGTCACCAGCACCCCGACGGCCGTCCCGGCGAGCGCCGCCGGCACCATCCAGGCGCGGTTGAGGCCATGGCCGAGCGCGTGGTCGACGGAGTAGCGGCCGGGACCGGTGACGGCGAGGGCGGCGCAGACCATGCCGAGGAACGCCGGGTACTCGTAGCCGCCGCCCTGGCTGAAGAAGCCCTGCGGCGCGTGCACGGCGGCGGCGCCCGCCATCGCGCCCGCCGCCGCGGAGCCCGCCGCCGGGGTCGCGAGGCCGAGGGCGAGCAGGGTGCCGC
>NZ_JAFEXF010000049.1 GCF_016905445.1 Streptomyces sp. G44 | reverse complement strand
CGGGACCCGCAACCCGCTCCAGACCGTGCCGCTCACGGAGAAGATCCAGAGCGAGAGGTTCGACGCGGTCTTCGGCGGCGGGCGCCGCGACGAGGAGAAGGCGCGCGCCAAGGAGCGGGTGTTCTCGTTGCGCGACGAGTTCTCGCAGTGGGACCCGCGCCGCCAGCGCCCCGAGCTGTGGCAGCTCTACAACGGCCGCCACGCCCCGGGCGAGCACGTCCGTGTCTTCCCGCTGTCCAACTGGACCGAGCTGGACGTGTGGCAGTACATCGCCCGCGAGGACATCGAGCTGCCGCAGATCTACTTCGCGCACGAGCGGGAGGTGTTCAAGCGCTCGGGGATGTGGCTGACCGCGGGCGAGTGGGGCGGCCCCAAGGACGGCGAGAGCGTCGAGAAGCGCCTCATCCGCTACCGCACGGTGGGCGACATGTCCTGCACCGGCGCCGTCGACTCGGACGCCACCACGCTGGACGCCGTCATCGCCGAGATCGCCGCCTCCCGCCTGACCGAGCGCGGCGCGACCCGGGCCGACGACAAGCTCTCCGAGGCCGCGATGGAAGACCGCAAGCGCGAGGGGTACTTCTAACCATGAGCAACACCACCGCCACCACACAGCAGTTGGGTGACCTGTCGGCCACCACGCTGCTGCGCTTCGCGACCGCCGGGTCCGTCGACGACGGCAAGTCCACCCTGGTGGGCCGCCTCCTGCACGACTCCAAGTCGGTCCTCACCGACCAGCTGGAGGCCGTCGAGCGCGTGTCCGCCAGCCGCGGCGCCGACGCCCCCGACCTGGCGCTGCTCACCGACGGCCTGCGCGCCGAGCGCGAGCAGGGCATCACCATCGACGTGGCCTACCGCTACTTCGCCACCGCCCGGCGCCGGTTCATCCTCGCCGACACCCCAGGGCACGTGCAGTACACCCGGAACATGGTCACCGGCGCGTCCACGGCCGACCTCGCCGTGGTCCTGGTCGACGCCCGCAACGGCGTCATCGAGCAGACCCGCCGCCACGCCGCGGTCGCCGCCCTGCTGCGCGTGCCGCACGTCGTCCTCGCCGTCAACAAGATGGACCTCGTCGCGTACGAGGAGCGGGTCTTCGCCGAGATCGCCGAGGAATTCACCGCGTACGCGGGCGAGTTGGGCGTCCCGGAGATCACCGCGATCCCGATCTCCGCGCTGGCCGGCGACAATGTCGTCGAGCCGTCCGCGCACATGGACTGGTACGGCGGCCCCACCGTCCTGGAGCACCTGGAGACGGTCCCGGTCAGCCACGACCTGACCTCGTGCCACGCGCGGCTGCCCGTGCAGTACGTGATCCGCCCGCAGACCGCCGAGCACCCCGACTACCGCGGCTACGCGGGCCAGATCGCCGCCGGCACCTTCCGCGTCGGCGAGCCGGTCACCGTCCTGCCCTCGGGCCGCACCTCGAAGATCGCCGGGATCGACCTGCTGGGCAAGGCGGTGGACGTGGCCTGGACGCCGCAGTCCATCACCCTGCTCCTGGAGGACGACATCGACATCTCACGCGGCGACCTGATCGTGCCGAGCGGGGACACCCCGCCGACCTCGCAGGACATCGAGGCGACGGTCTGCCATGTCGCCGACACGCCGCTGAACGTCGGCCAGCGGGTGCTGCTCAAGCACACCACCCGCACGGTCAAGGCGATCGTCAAGGAGATCCCCTCGCGGCTGACCCTGGACGACCTGTCCCAGCACCCGGAGCCCGGCCGGCTCGTCGCCAACGACATCGGGCGCGTGAAGGTCCGTACCGCCGAACCGCTCGCGCTGGACTCCTACGCCGACTCGCGGCGCACCGGGTCGTTCCTCCTGATCGACCCGGCGGACGGCACGACGCTCGCGGCGGGCATGGCGGGCGAGGCGTTCGCCACCGCCGCCGAGGAGACCGTCCCGGCCGACGACGAGGGCTGGGACTTCTGACATGGCCCGCCTCGACATGTTCTCGACCTTCGCGAAGGAGGGCGGCCGCATCGGCAGCGGCGCCCTCGGAAGCGGGCAGGGCGGGGTCGCGCGATGTGCGCGCTGACGTACGCGCACCGCCCGCGCGCCCACGGCCACCCCGTCCTGCGGGGTGGCCCCGTACGACGTACGCGAAGACGAAGACCTGCCGACCTCCCGGCCACGACCTGACGGCGTGCGCCGGGCCGACGAGAGGAACACCTCCCGTGCCTGCACCACGTACCCGACGCGCCGCCCTGCTGGCGCTGCCCCTGCTGGCCCTGACGCTCGGCGCCTGCGGCTACGGCTCCGAGTCGGTCGAGAACGAGGGCAAGGCCGAGATCGCCGCGGGCGCGAAGAAGATCGACGGCCTGGACAGCGTGCGGATCGGCTACTTCCCGAACCTCACCCACGCCACCGCCCTGGTGGGCAACCGCGAGGGGCTCTTCCAGAAGGAGCTGGGGGGCACGGAGGCGACGTACTCGCAGTTCAACGCGGGTCCCTCGGAGATCGAGGCGCTGAACGCCGGTTCCATCGACATCGGCTGGATCGGCCCCTCCCCGGCCATCAACGGCTACACCAAGTCGGCGGGGAAGAACCTGCGCATCATCGGCGGTTCGGCCTCCGGCGGTGTCAAGCTCGTGGTGAACCCCAAGAAGATCAAGTCCCTGGACGACGTCAAGGGCAAGAAGATCGCGACGCCGCAGCACGGCAACACGCAGGACGTGGCGTTCCTCCACTGGGTCGCCGAGCGGGGCTGGGACGTCGACGCGGAGAGCGGCAAGGGTGACGTGTCGGTGGTCCGCACCGACAACAAGATCACCCCGGACGCCTACAAGTCCGGTTCCATCGACGGCGCGTGGGTGCCCGAGCCCACCGCGTCCAAGCTGGTCGCCGAGGGCGGCAAGGTCCTCCTCGACGAGGCGGACCTGTGGCCGGACAAGAAGTTCGTGATCACGAACATCATCGTGAAGCAGAGCTTCCTCAAGGAGCACCCGAAGGTCGTCGAGGCCGTGCTGCGCGGCGCGGTGAAGACCAACGCCTGGATCGAGAAGAACCCGGACAAGGCGAAGGCCGCCGCGAACGCCCAGCTCAAGGCGGACTCCGGCAAGGCGCTGCCCGCCGAGGTGCTCGACCCGGCGTGGAAGTCCATCCGGACGACCGACGACCCGCTGGCCGCCACGCTGGAGGCGGAGGCGGACCACGCGGTCAAGGCCGGCCTCCTGGAGAAGCCGGACCTGCGGGGCATCTACGACCTCCGGCCGCTGAACAAGGTCCTGCGGGCCGCGGGCGAGTCCCCGGTCGACGACGCCGGTCTCGGCGTCAAGTAGCCCGTCCAGAAGTCGAGTTCCCAGGAGGTGACGACCATGGCGACCACCCTCGCCACGGCCGCGGAGGACATCAGCCCCGCGACCACGCACGCCGCCAGGATCGAGCACGTCTCGAAGTCCTTCGGCGGACCCGCCGGGTCACAGCTCGTCCTCGACGACATCACGCTCGATGTCGCGCCGGGCGAGTTCGTCACCCTCCTCGGGGCCTCGGGCTGCGGGAAGTCGACGCTGCTCAATCTGGTCGCCGGGCTCGACAAGCCCTCGGCGGGCGCCATCACGACCGACGGCCGCCCGGCCCTGATGTTCCAGGAGCACGCGCTCTTCCCGTGGCTGACCGCGGGCAAGAACATCGAACTCGCCCTGAAGCTGCGCGGCGTGCCGAAGGCGGAGCGCCGCCCGCGGGCCGAGGAGCTGCTCGAACTGGTGCGGCTGCACGGCGCGTACGGCAAGCGGGTGCACGAGCTGTCCGGCGGCATGCGCCAGCGCGTGGCGCTGGCGCGGGCCCTGGCGCAGGACAGCCGGCTCCTGCTGATGGACGAGCCGTTCGCGGCGCTCGACGCGATCACCCGCGACGTGCTGCACGACGAGCTGACCCGGATCTGGCGCGAGACGAACGTCTCCGTCCTCTTCGTCACGCACAACGTCCGCGAGGCCGTGCGCCTCGCCCAGCGCGTGGTGCTCCTCTCGTCGCGTCCCGGCCGGGTGGCGCACGAGTGGCGGGTCGGCATCGAGCACCCGCGCCGCATCGAGGACTCCGCCGTGGCGGAACTGTCCGTCGAGATCACCGAACAACTGCGTGGGGAGATCCGCCGCCATGGCCAGCACTGAGACGTCCGGTCCGGTCAGCGGGACGGCCGGCCCGGCCTCCGCGACGGCCGGCAAGGAGGACGGCCAGGACCTCGCGGGCCTGGAGGCGGGGCTCGACGCCCTGGAGACGACCGCGAGGCCCGCCCGCACGCCGGTCCGCCAGGTCCTGACCCGGAAGGTGCTGCCGCCGCTCACCGCGGTGCTGCTGGTCCTGGTGGTCTGGCAGGCGCTGGTCTCCTTCGACGTGGTCGACGACCCGAGCAAGCTGCCGTCGCCGTCCGCGGTGTGGGACGAGGTGCGCGACGCGTGGCTCGCGGGCACGCTCCTCGACTACATCTGGACATCCGTCTCACGCGGCCTGCTCGGCTTCCTGCTCGCCCTCGCGATCGGCACGCCGCTCGGCCTGATCGTCGCCCGGGTGCGGTTCATCAGGGCCGCGATCGGCCCGATCCTCTCCGGACTCCAGTCGCTGCCGTCGGTGGCGTGGGTGCCGCCCGCGGTGCTGTGGCTGGGGCTCAACAACCAGATGATGTACGCGGTGATCCTGCTCGGGGCGGTGCCCTCCATCGCCAACGGCCTGGTGTCGGGCGTCGACCAGGTGCCGCCGCTGTTCCTGCGCGCGGGCCGCACGCTCGGCGCGACGGGGCTGCGGCACACCTGGCACATCGTGCTCCCGGCGGCGCTGCCCGGCTATCTGGCGGGGCTCAAGCAGGGATGGGCGTTCTCCTGGCGCTCGCTGATGGCCGCCGAGATCATCGCGTCCTCGCCGGAGCTCGGCGTGGGCCTCGGCCAGCTCCTGGAGAACGGCCGCAACGCCAGCTCCATGCCCATGATCTTCCTGGCGATCTTCCTCATCCTGATCGTCGGCATCGCCATCGACCTGCTCATCTTCAGCCCGCTGGAGCGGCGCGTGCTGCGCGGCCGCGGGCTCCTCGTGAAGAGCTGACCCGCCATGCGCCGACCCGACCTCACCCCGCACCGGCCCGTGCTCCTCGTCATCGCCCACGGCAGCCGCGACCCGCGGCACGCCGCGACCGTGCACGCGCTGGTGCGCCGGGTGCGGTCCCTGCGCCCCGGGCTCCGGGTGGAGACGGCGTTCCTCGACTTCGACACCCCCTCCGTGCCGGCCGTGCTGGACCGGCTCGCGGCGGAAGGCGTGCGCGACGTCGTGGCGCTCCCCCTCCTGCTGACGCGGGCGTTCCACGCCAAGGCGGACATCCCGGCGGTGCTGCGCGCGGCCCCCGCGTCCCTGCGCGTCCGCCGGGCAGCGGTCCTCGGCCCGTCGCCCCTGCTCCTGTCCGCTCTGGAGCAGCGGTTGTACGAGGCGGGGCTCGACCCCGCCGACAAGTCCTCGACCGGGGTCGTGCTGGCCTCGGCGGGGTCCTCCGACCCGGAGGCGATCGCAGTGATCGCTGACATCGCGCGGGAGTGGCGGCACACCGGTTGGTGCGCCGTGCGGCCTGCGTTCGCCTCCGCTTCCCTGCCGCGCACGGAAGACGCGGTGCGCGCGCTGCGGGACGTACCGGGGGTCAGACGGGTGGCCGTCGCCCCTTATGTCCTCGCGCCCGGCTTCCTGCCGGACCGCATCGCGCGGGGCGCCGCCGAGGCCGACGTACGGGCGGAGGTGCTGGGCCCCGCGCCCGCGGTGGCGCGGCTGCTCGTGCGGCGCTACGACGAGGCGTACGCGCCGGACACCTGCCCTGTTGCTCCTCTGGCGCGGATTCCCGCACTGGCCTAGCTTGTGGGTCCATGACCCCGAGCCGTTCCCGCACGCTCTGGCTGCGGACCGAACCCCTGCACGCGGTGATCTACTTCGAGGAGCGCTGCCGCGGCCTAGGCCGGGCGGTGGGCCTCAAGGGCTTCTGGATGGGGTACTTCGCCGCCCGCACCGCGCCGATGGGCCGCGTGGGGCCGGGCGTCGCCTCGGCGGCGCTCGGTGTCTTCGCGCCGGGCATGGTCGCGCGTGCCCTCCCGTCGGCCTGGGAGTACGCGTCGCCGGACCGCGTCGTCGAGGAGCGGGCCCGCCTCGCGGCCCGCGCGCTGCGCCAACTGGTGCCGGACATCGCGGTGTTGACGACGTCGGCCAACGGGCCGCTGACGGCCCTGGTCGAGGAGGCTCCCCCGCTGGCCCGCCCGCTCTTCGCCGCCAACCGCGACCTGACGGACCGCGTGGACCCGGTGGAGCGCCTGTGGCAACTGGTCACGTGCGTGCGGGAGTTCCGTGGTGACGCCCACATCGCGGTCCTCGCCGACCACGGCCTGGACGCCCGCGAGGCACTCGCCCTGGCCGCCGCGACCGGCCGGGTGGACGCGTCCCGCATCCGGCAGGACCGCGGCTGGACCGAGGACGAGTGGCACGCGGCGGCGGACCGTCTGCGCGGCCGGGGCCTGATCGACGCGGCGGGCCGGGTGACCGAACGGGGCGTGACGGAACGGGAGTCGGTGGAGGACGACACGGACCGTCTGACGGACCAGCTCCTGCGCCCCCTCCCCAAGCCCACCGCGGACGCCCTCCTCGCCGCACTCCACCCGGCCTCCCGCGCCATCGTGAACTCCGGCATCGTGCCGTTCCCCAATCCGATCGGACTGCCGCGGGTGGTGGGGTGAGCGGCGCGGCCCGGTGACACGGGGCGCGGTGAAACCGCTTGCCCCGTCCCGCCCGTCCCCTTAGCGTCTCGCGGATGACACCCGAACTGCGGTCCGAACGCCTCTGCCTCTCGGCCTATGCCGCCGCCGACGAGGCGGACTTCGTCGCGCTGTTCCAGGACGAGGCCGTGGGCCGCTGGTTCGGGGACGGGGTGCAGAGCGCCGCCGAGGACCGGGCCCTGTTCGGACGGATATTCAGTCTTGTCTACGCCGAGAAGCGCTTTCCCGTCTGGGCGGTCCGGTACGAGGGGCGCTATGTCGGGCACGCCGAGATCAAGCCCTCCCCCGAGTCGTGGCTCGACGGCCACGAGATCGTCTACGGGCTGACCAGGGAGAGCTGGGGCCTCGGGCTCGGGACCGAGCTGGCGCGGCTCCTGACCGCGTACGGCCACGAGTCTTTGGGGCTCGCCGAGGTGCACGCGACCGTGGACTCGGAGAACACCGCCTCCCTCTCGGTCCTCAAGCGCCTCGGCTACACGCAGGGCCGCGCGGTGCCCGAGGCCGACGGCAGGACCACACTGCTGCTCACCTCCCGGTTGCCGGTGCCGCCGCCCGCCGGCGGCTGAGGCCGCCGGGCGCCCTCAGGAGAAGTCGGGGCCGCCCGTTCGCGTGCGCTTCAGCTCGAAGAGGTCCGGGTGTCCCGCCGGCACCCGGAAGCCGTCGAAGAGCCGGGCCGCCTCCTCGCCGCGCGGGATGGCGCGCAGCACGGGGCCGAACCAGACGGTGCCGTCGACGTGGATCGTCGGTGTGCCGACGCAGCCGTCGGCGTCCGGGTCCTTGCCCGCGTCGTGGCTGCGGCGCAGCGCCTCGTCGTACGCGGCGCCGCCCGCCGCGGCCGCGAGCTCTTCCGGCAGGCCCGGCCCGGCCAGGACCGTGCGGCGACCTCCGCGCAGTCCTCGTTCTTGTCCTGGTGGATCCGGGTGCCGTAAGCGGTGTACAGGTCGCGGTACCACTGCGGCAGTTCGTCGCCCCTGTGGTGGAAGTACAGGCTCATCACGTGGAAGCGAAGGTCGAGGTCGCGGCGGCGTTCGACCTCCGGCATCCAGCGTGAGGTGATCCAGGCGAAGGGGCAGGCCGGGTCGGAGTAGAAGTCGACGCCGTACGTGCCGTGGGCCACTCAGGCGGGGTCACCGCCGAAGGGTGTCCCTTGGTGGAACCAGAGCCGCCACCCGTCATCCGTGCGCCGCCACAGCGAACTGCGGTGCGCGCGACGCCCGTTGTCGTCCGTGTCGAAGGTCAGGTGCACCAGGTCGTCGGCGAGCTGGACGCCCCGCATGTGCGCGGTCGTCGTGGGGCGGCTCGCGGGCGCCGGGGCGGCCGTGAGGGCCCGTACGATCGCATCCCGGTCCCAGCGCGTCCCGGACGCCCCGAACTCGGTGAACTCCGGGTGCAGCAGCGCCCCGAGGAGAACGGGCGAGGCGCGCACCTCCGGGTCGAGGAGGCGCAGTTCGCCCTCGATGGCGGCTTCCACGGCCGGGGTGCGGTCAGTCACGGGTCATCTCCACGAGACGGGTGACGGTGTTCCAGTTCCGGGTGGTGGCGACGAGGCCCTTGGTCGGGCCGGGTCTCGACAGCTGTTCGGCGAGTCTGGAGCGGCCGAGCCCGTCGGGCGCGTACAGGTAGAGCGCGCGGTCGCCGAGCCTGAACTCCTCGGGGAGGAAGGCGCTCTGGTCGATGGCGGCGAAGCGGGCCGCGTCGACCGGTGCGGAGAAGTAGGTGACGTGGAGCTGCCTGGCCTCCAGGCCGGCGGTCGGGAACGGGCAGGCGTCCGCCACCGCCCGCAGATACGCGCCGTCGCGCACCAGCACGTCGACGGCGAAGCCGAAGTGTTCCCCGATCGCTTCGCGCAGCTCGGCGGCGAGTGACCCCTCGTCACCCCCCGCGGCCGTGAAGACCGCGTTGCCGCTCTGCAGATACGTCTGTACGCCGCTGTGCCCGAGCCCCTCCAGGAGCGCGCGCAGCTCGGCCATCGGCACCTTCTTGTGGCCGCCCACGTTGATGCCGCGCAGCAGCGCCGCGTATGTCCTGATCACCATGTGCACACGATAGAGCGGCCGCCGTGCCCCGTGGGGGTGGGCACGACGGCCGCGGCTCAGCGGGTGCCGAGGGTCACTCGACGATCTTCAGGAGCTTGTTGGGCGTGCCCTCGCTCGGGTTGGAGATCTTGTCCGGGGTGGCGCCGTCGGTCAGGGCCTTGGCGACGTCCGCGGGCTTGGCGTCCGGGTGGGCGGCGACGTAGACGGCGGCGGCGCCCACGACGTGCGGGGTCGCCATCGACGTACCGGAGATCGTGTTGGTGGCGTCGTCACCGGTGTTCCAGGCCGACGTGATGTCCGAGCCCGGGGCGTAGATGTCCACGACGGAGCCGAAGTTGGAGAAGTCCGACTGCTGGTCGTCCTTGGTGGAGGAGGCGACCGTGATGGCCTCCTTCACGCGGGACGGGGAGCCCTGCGCGGCGTCGGCCGACTCGTTCCCGGCGGCCACCGCGAAGGTGACGCCCGAGGCGATCGCCTTCTGGACGGCCGCGTCGAGCGCTTCGTCCGCGCCGCCGCCGAGGCTCATGTTGGCGACGGAGGGGCCCTGGTGGTTCTTGGTGACCCAGTCGATGCCCGCGACGACCTGCTCGGTGGTGCCCGAGCCGTTGTCGTCGAGCACGCGGACGGCGACGATCTTCGCCTTCTTGGCGACGCCGTGCGCCTCACCGGCGATGGTGCCGGCGACGTGCGTGCCGTGGCCGTTGCCGTCGTCGGCGTTGTCGTCGTTGTCGATGGCGTCGAAGCCGGAGACCGCGCGGCCGCCGAAGTCCTTGTGGCTGACGCGGACGCCCGTGTCGATGACGTACGCGGTGGCGCCCTCACCGGCCGCGTCGGGGTACGTGTACTTCTTGTCGGCCGCGGTGTCCGCCTGGTCGATGCGGTCCAGGCCCCACGACGGCGGGTTGTCCTGGGTGGCGTCGATGGTGAACTTCTTGGACTGGACGACCTTGCCGACGGCCGGGTCGGCGGCCAGGCGCCTGGCCTCGGTCTCGCTCAGGCCCTTGGCGGAGAAGCCGTTGATCGCGGAGGAGTAGTTCCGCTTGAGTTCGCCGCCGTACTCCTCGGCGAGGTCGGACTTGGCGTCGCGGTCCGCCTTCTCGTCGAGCATCACGATGTAGCTGCCGGCGACGGCGCCCTTGGCGTCGGCGCCGTAGACCTTGCCCTCGGCGGGGGTGGCCGCGCCGGCGAAGGAGGTGGCGAAGACCGTCACGCCGACCGCGGTGGCGGCGGTGGCTATGGCGGCGGTGAGCTTCATCGTGCGGGCACGCTTGTGTGTTGCCATGAAGAGGGGTCTCCTCAGTGCTGTGTGGGGGGTTGTGGGGGGTATTCAGCTGTCTCGCCAGAGGCGTGCCGCCACGACAAGTTCATCGCGACGCGCCCTGACGCCCGGAAGATCTCCGGGTGTTGGGACGAAACCCTGACCGATTGACGCGCGCAGATCAATACCTACATGCAGCTGTGACTTGTTCAACAAGGTTCCGTAATCACAAACCGGTCGCGGTCGCTACGGAACGGACATCCAGGGACCCACTCGCCCCAACTCCGGGTAACACCAGACACTTTGCGCCACACGCGCGATGCCGGGCGGCCGGGGGAATTCCCCGGCCGCCCGGCATCGCACCGGCGCCGCACGACCGCACCCCATCCGCACGGTCAGACCGCGACCGGCACCTTCTGCTCCTCGAAGGAGTCGATGGTCCGCGTGAAGTCCCGCGTCGAGAGCAGCAGCTTGTAGATGATGGCGAGTTCGAAGACGAGGAGGAGCGCGCCGGACACGATCGTCGCGGGCATCACCACGTCGAAGAGCGGACCGATCATGAAGACGCCCATCTGGAACTCGATGCCGCTCACCAGGTGCGCGCGGATGCGGTGGCGCAGCAGGAAGGAGCGGGCCCGCAGATAGGCCGGGAACTTGCGCCGGAACTCCTGGTGCAGGTCGATCACCTGGGGCTTGGGCGCCACCGGGGCCGGTGCCGCCTCCCCGTCGGCACCGGCCTCCACGGGCACCTGCGGGTCGTAGGGCGCCTCGCCCGCGGCCCGCTGGAGGTCCTGCTCGATGTCCGCCGAGGGGTTCTCCCGCAGCAGGTCCTCCATGAAGGCGAGCTCCGCCTGGTTCTGCGCGCGCCGCGCGGCCCGCATGCGCGCCTTGATCTGCTTGCGCATGGTGTGCCGGATCTTGAAGATCTCCAGCGAGTTGATGTACCGCAGGGTGTCGAGCGCCACCACGGCGAGCGCCAGCCAGATGTACAGGGTGTCGCCCGTGCGCTCGTACTGGCCGCCCATCAGGGCGACGCCGCACACCATGACGCGGATGCGGTCGAAGACGAAGTCGAGCCAGGCGCCGAAGACCGAGCCCTGCCCGGTGAGGCGGGCGACCTTGCCGTCCATGCAGTCGAGGATGAAGCTCAGGTGGTAGATGACGGCGCCGAGGGCGAGCCACTTCCAGTCGCCGAACGCGAAGCACGCGGCGGAGCCGAGACCGAGAAGGAACGCGCCCCACGTGATCTGGTTGGGCGTGATCCTCGTGTGCATCGCGGTGAACCGCACGAGCGGCGTGGCGACCGGGTCGACAAGCAACACGGTCCACCACGCGTCGCGCTTCTTCTGAGTGATGCGACGCACCTCGGGGAGGGGCGGTATGTCTCGACGCATGGGGGTCAACTTCCTGGCGTTCGACGAAAGTTCATCTCACGCTAAGGAAGGTTTCGCCCAAGGAACAAGATCTACGGAGTGCAACCTTTCACCGGGGGTAACGGTCAACCTTTCGAATGGAGTCCATGGCCATTCCAGGACATTGGTGCGTTACCAGAGCGTTATCGAATGAGTGGAACCGCCGGCACGTCACGGACCGTCACCTAAGGGCAGCCTGGGCTCGCGCCTTCGCCAGCTCCCCCTCGATGAGGTCGGCGGCCATCCGGGTGCCGCCCTCCGCCGCCATCGAGGCCTGGACCTCGGCCAGCCGCCGGGCGACTTCGGGATCGTCGGCCAGCGCGAGAACCGCCTCGCGCAACGCCTCGGCGGTCGCCTGCTCCATCGGCAGGTGCCGGGCGACGCCGAGCCCCTGCAACATGTCGGCGTTGCCGAACTGGTCGGCGGCCTGCGGCACGGCCACCATCGGGGTCGCGGTGGCGAGCCCTTCCTGGCTGCCGCCCGCGCCGGCGTGCGTGATGAACGCGTCGGCCTTCTTGAGGATCGCCGGCTGCGGCACCCACGGGTGCACTTCCACGTTCGCGGGCAGCTCGCCCAGTTCCTCCGCGCCCACGTGCTTGCCGACCTGGAGCACCATGTGCCAGCCCGGCAGGTCGCCGAAGGCCTTGACGCACTCGCGGTAGAAGCCGGGCTGCTTGGTGAAGGCCGAGCCGAGCGAGACGAGCAGCACCTTCCGCGCCCCGGCGGGCCGCTCCCACTCCCCCCGCTCCGCACGCTCCCCCTGACAGGCGCCGACGAAGGTGTGCACGCTCTCGTCGACCCGGTCGGCGAATGGCTGCAAGGCCTTGGGGATCAGCACCAGGGAGCGCGGGGGCCGGGCGACGAAGGAGTCGGGGACCTGGGTGATGCCGTTCTCCGCCAGCCAGGAGGCGAAGCGCGCCAGATAGGCCCGGCCCCGCTCGGAGGCCTTCAGCTGCGCCTGCGTCGGCTCGGCGACCTCCTCCTCGTACCCGTCCCAGGCGACGAGGTTCGGCGAGAGGGAGATCTCGGGGACGCCCCAGCGGCGGGCCAGGACGCGTGCCGGGTAGGACGTGATGTCGTACAGGACGAGGTCGGGTTCATCGCCCTCGTAGGCGCGTGCCAGCTTCGGCAGGGCCTGGATCGCGTCGGTGAGGAAGGGTTCGAGGTTGTCGACCAGTTCGGTGCCCCAGGCCTGTGGGTCGTCGTCCGGTGAGGGCAGGGTCGTCTCGTAGGGTCTGGGCTCGGCACCGGTCGCGGCCACCTTCGCCGCGAAGATGTGCGGGATGGCGTACGTGACGCGGTGGCCGCGGGCGACGAGCTCACGGATGACGTCGAGGCTCGGGTTCACATGCCCGTGGGCGGCGATCGAGAACATGGCGATGTGGGCGGGGCGAGGTGCGGTCGTCATGCGACGACCTTAAACGAGACGATACGTCTCGTGCAATGTTTTGCCGCCCCTCCCGCAGTGCCCACCGCTCCTCACTCGCTCGCCGCCTCGCGCTCCGCGGCTTCGTTGTAACGCAGCAGGTACTCCGCGAACCGCGCCAGGTCCGGCCCGCTCCACTCCGCCAGCCGCTCCTGGAACGCCACCCGGCGCGCGGCGCCGACCTGCGCCAGCACCTCGTGGCCCCGGTCGGTGAGGTGCAGTACGTGCACCCGGTGATCGGCGGGGTCGAGCCGCCGCTCGACGAGCCCGGCCTTCTCCAGCGCGCCCACCTGCCGGCTGATCGTCGACTTGTCGAGGGTGTAGTGCGCGGCCAGGTCCGTGGCCCGGCAGCCGCCCTGGTGCTCCAGGTGGCCGAGCAGCGTGAAGGACACGAGCGAGAGTTCGGGGTGCATCCGCGCGGCGGTGGCGCGCGCCCGGCGGGCGAAGGCCGTCATCTCCCGCTGGATGATCTCGATGGAGTCGTCCCGCGCCCCGGACCGGGGCCTGTCTCGATCGGTCACGATTTCTCCCTCTCCCTGAACGGTTGTAGAGTACAACATAAAGCGGGTTGCATATACCAACCACTTTGAGTTGCATATACCAACCATCCGCCCCGACATCCCAACCGGAGTACCGCATGTCCGCCACCGCGGAAGCCCCAGCAGCAGCCGCCCCTCGAACGCGCGACGTCCTGCGCCATGTCCTCCTCCACCTCGTGACGCCCCTGCTCATGTGCCTCGGCATGGGCCTCGCCTACATGGGCGCCTTCGTCACGCCCGAGCCGAACGACATGCCGGTCGCCGTGGTCGGCTCGGGCCCGCAGGCCCAGGTGCTCGCGCAGACCGTCGAGGACAAGGCGGGCGACGCGCTCGACGTGCGCACCCTCCCCGACCGCGCGCGGGCCGTCGACGCGCTCAAGTCCCTGGACATCGCCGGGGCCTTCGTGCCCGGCGCCCGGACGCCCGAGCTGATCGTGGCCTCCGCCGGGTCCGACATGAGCGCGATGGCGGCGCAGAAGATCTTCACGCCGATCGCGGCGGAGCAGGGCGCCCCGCTGAAGGTCACCGACGTGGCGGCGCCGGTCGCCGACGACCCGACGGGTCAGGGCCTGTTCTTCCTGCTCGTCGCCGTCAGCATCGGCTCGTACGCGTCGGTCGCCGTGCTCGGCGCCGCCGGCGCGGGGCTGCGGATGCGGGTCCGCGCGGGTCTGGCGGTCGGGGTCTCCTTCGCCGTCAGCCTGATCGGCGCGGCGCTCGCGGGGCCGCTCTTCCACCTGGCGCACCAGGGCCTGTGGGGCGTGTGGGCGATGTGCTGGCTCTACTCGGCCGGGGTCCTCTTCATCGGCGTGGGACTCCACACCTTCCTCAAGCGCTGGACGACGCTGACGATGATGGTGCTGTTCGTGATGCTCAACTTCACGACCTCCGGCGGCCTGTTCCGGCCCGAACTCCAGAACGGCTTCTTCGGCTCGCTGCACGCGTTCTGGAACGGCGCGGGCTTCGTCGAGGGCATCCGCAGCCACCTCTACTTCGGCGGCCACGACCTCGGCGCGCACGTCTGGACGCTGGCGGGCTGGCTGGCGGCCGGGCTGCTGTGCGTCGGTGCCGCCGGGCTCTGGGAGCGGCGCGGACGCGTGGCGGCGGCACCCGTCGCGGCCTCCCGTGACGCGGACCGGGCCGACCAGGAGGAGGAGATGGAGGAGTCGGTGGGGGTGTGACGCCCCCGGCGGCACGGCCGGGCGGTACCGCCTAGCGCTGATAGCGGGCCAGCACCAGACTGCCGTCCTTCACCAGCCGCTTCCGCAGCTCGTCCAGGCCGATCGCCCCGCTGTAGTACTCCTGGAGGGCGGGGGTGGCGACCTTGTCCTTCCATTCCGGATAGCCCCGCACCGACTGGGCGGGGGCCGAGCGCAGGTTCTCGGCCAGGGCCGTGCCCACCGCCCAGTCGTACTTCTCCGTGTGCAGCGCGGGGTCCTTGAGCGCCTTCTCGCCGGTCGGCAGCATCCAGTCGCCGCGCGCCAGCCTCACCATGTTCCGCGGCTGGAGGAAGAAGTCGAGGAAAGCGGCCGCCTCCTTCTTGTGCGGGCTGTCCTCGGCGACCGACAGGGTCTGCGGGCTGACGCCCTGCGCGAGCCCCTCGGACCCGGCGGGCGCGGGAAGTACCTGCCAGTCGAAGCCCTCGGGGGCCTGCTGGGCGATCTGCTGGCGGTAGGAGAAGCCGAGCGGGACCATCGCGTACTTGCCGCCGAAGAAGCCGGGCAGCGTGTCGGAGCCGCCCATGCCGAGGGTCGTGCCGGAGGCGCTCCTGTCGTCGTTGACCTGGTCGTGGACCGTGCGGGGCACGATCTCGTCGGCCTTGCCGAAGCGCACGTCGACCTTGCCGTCCTCGCCGCGGTGGAACATCCGGCCGCCCGCCGACAGGGAGAGGTTGAGCGTCGCGGAGACCGGTTCCTTCAGGGGCCAGGCGACGCCGTACTTCCCGTCGTCGCCGTCGCCGAGCTCCTTGGCGACGTCCCTGAACTCCGCCCAGCTCCACGGCTTTTCGGGGGTGGGAATCCGTACGCCCGACTTCTTCAGCCACTTCGCGTTGGCGATCAGGACACGCGGCTCCTGGAGGAACGGCACGCCGTAGACCTTGCCGCCGAACGTCGTCGTCTCCCAGCTGCGCCGCGGGATGTCGGACTTCAGGCGGTCGGGCAGCAGCTCGCCGAGGTCCGCGAGATAGCCGCCGTACGCGAAGTCGGCGAGGTCGTCGGAGGCGTCGTGGATGATGTCGGGCGCCTCGCCGCCCTCGAAGGAGGTCAGCAGCTGGTCGTGGACGCTGTCCCAACTGCCTTGGACATACTCGACCTTGACGTCGGGGTGGGTGGCGTTCCACTCCTCGACCAGGGCCTTGTTGGCGTCGACGGACTCCTTCTGCCAGGCCAGGGACTGGAACCGCAGGATGATCCGCCCGTCGCCGCCGCCGTCGTCGGAGCCGCCGCCGCATCCGGTCAGGAGCAGGGCGAGCGCGGTGCCGACGGCGGCCATCGGGCGGAGTGCCGTACGCCTCACGCCTTCACCGCCCCGGCCAGCATGCCGCCCGTGATCCGCTTCTGGATGACCGCGAAGACGACGAGCGAGGGGATGGTCGCGAGGAACGCCGCGGCGGCGAGCGGTCCGAGGTCCGCGACGCCCTCCGCGCCGATGAAGCGGTTGAGGATGACCGGCAACGTCTGCTTCTCCGGGGTCTTGAGCAGGACGAGCGCGAAGAAGAACTCGTTCCATGCGGTGATGAAGGCGAACATCGCCGTGGCCACGACGCCGGGCGCCAGCAGCGGGGCGACGACCGACACGAACGTCCGTACCCTGCCCGCGCCGTCGACCGCCGCCGCCTCCTCCAGCTCGGCGGGGACCGCGCGGACGTACCCGACGAGCATCCACAGCGCGAAGGGCAGCGACCACACCACGTACACCATGACCAGTCCCAGCAGGGAGTTGATCAGGTGGAGGTTCTTCAGGATCAGGAAGAGCGGGATGATGATCAGGACGAACGGGAACGCCTGGCTGATCACCACCCAGCCGGTGGCCGCCTTCGCGAGGCGGGTGCGGTGCCTGGCCATGACGTACGCCATCGGGGTCGCGATGACGACGGCGATCAGGGCCGCGCCGACCGCCGCGATGAGGGAGTTCCCCGCGGCCCGCAGGAGCGGCTGCTCGTCGAAGGCCTGCCGGAAGTTGTCCAGCGTCGGGTCCTTCGGAATCCAGGTGGGGTGCAGGCCGCCCAGTTCCCGCGCGGGTTTGAAGGCCGTGGAGATCAGCCAGAGGAACGGGAAGGCGAGGAAGACCAGATAGGCGGCGAGCGCCACGTACTGCGCGGCGCGCGTCGACTTCTTCGTACGCGTCATGCCTCGTCGCCGCCCTTCAGCCGGCCCGCGAGGTAGCAGGCGAGGATCACGGAGATCACGGCGACCATGACGCAGCCCATGGCCGCGGCGTAGCCGAACTGGCCGTAGCGGAACGCTTCTTCGTAGGCGAAGAGCATGGGCAGGCGGGTGCGGCCGCCGGGGCCGCCCTGGGTGAGGACGTAGACCAGGGCGAAGGAGTTGAAGTTCCAGATGAAGTTGAGCGCCGTGATGGCGAGGGCGACCGGCTTGATCGCGGGCCAGGTGACCGTGCGGAAGCGGCGCCAGGCGCCCGCTCCGTCCATCGCGGCGGCCTCGTGCAGTTCGCGCGGCGTGTTCTGGAGTCCGGCCAGGAGCGCGACGGTGGTCTGCGGCATGCCCGCCCAGACGCCGACGACGATCACGGCGAGGAGCGCGGTGCCCGTACCGGTCAGCCAGTCCTTGCCGTCCCCGAGGCCGAGGCCGGCGAGTGTTTCGTTGAGGACGCCGGCGTCCGGGTGGTAGACGAGGCGCCACATGATGCCGACGACCACCTCGGGCATCGCCCACGGGATGATCGCGAGCGCCCGCGCCAGCCAGCGGAAGCGCAGGTTCTGGTTGAGCAGCAGCGCGAGGCCGAGCGCGAGCAGGAACTGCGGCACGGTGACACCGAACGCCCAGAGCAGGCCGATGCGGAACGAGTCCCAGAACAGCGTGTCGTGCAGCAGGTCCTGGAAGTTGAGGGCGCCGATCCACTCGGTGGGTTCGGTGCGGCCCGACTGGGAGTCGGTGAACGCCAGCGCGATGCCGTAGAGGAGCGGGCCGACGCTCAGGACGAGGATCGGGATGAGCGCGGGCAGCACCAGGAACCACGCGCCGTGGTCCGCGACGGTGTGGTGCGGCGCGCGTGGCGCTGACCGCTTCGTCGCGGTCGCCGGGGTCACGGAATCGGCTCCTTCGGGCGGCTCGTACGCGTCCGCCCGCCCGACGGCAAGGGCAGACGGCAGGTCACGGCCCACCAGTATGCACCGCACACGGCCCTTTCGCCGGGCCGTACTTGGCAGCGGGGCCGCTGTGCGAGGTGCCACGGCACATCCGCCCGCCGACCGGAGCCGGCGGGCGGTGTGCGGGCGGCGGCCCGCGGCGTCCTACGGGAGGCGGACGAGGATCTTGCCCGTGGCGTCCCCCCGCTCGATGCGTTCGAGGCCGTCGGGGACGAGCCTGTCCAGCGGAATGACCGCGTCCAGCGCGGACGTGGCGATCTCCGGGTGGGCGGTGAGCAGGGCCAGGGCCTCGGGCAGGTCCTGGTCGCAGACGTGGACCTTCGAGGTGTCGAGCGTGATCTCCTCCAGGACCAGCCGGGTCAGGTCGAGCGGCGAGGGGTCGCGGTGGAGGCCGACCAGGCGGATGTGCCCGCCCCGGCAGACCGCGTCCATCGCCGTCCGGAGGCCGGCGGTCGCTCCCGAGGCCTCGATCACCACGTCCGCGCCGATGCCGTCCGTGGCCGCTCGGATCGCGGCGGCCGCGTCCTCGCGCGAGGCGTCGACGAGCAGCTCCGCGCCGGCCCGGCGCCCCGTCTCGCGCCGGGCGGCCGAGATGTCGACGCCGATGGTCGCCACTCCCCGGGCCGCGCAGGCGGCCACCGCCAGCGCCCCGATGCTGCCCAGGCCGATCACCACGACGGTCCTGCCCGGCTCGGGAACGATGCCGCGCACCGCCCGCAGCGCCACGGCGAGCGGCTGCGCCATGACCGCGACATCGGGGGTGAGCCCGCCCGCCGGACGGCTGATCGCCGCCGGGACGTTGACCCGTTCGGCGAGCCCGCCGTCCACGTGCAGCCCGAGCGTGTAGTACCGCCCGCAGACGTTGGTCCGCCCCCGCGCGCACCAGCGGCAGTCGCCGCAGGACACCCCGGAGCCCGGCACGACCAGGTCACCGGCCGTGAAGGCGTCGACGCCCGGGCCGGTCGCGACGACCTCGCCGACCATCTCGTGGCCGAGGACCAGCGGGCCCTGGTGACCGCTCGCGAAGTGCGGCCGGGAGATCGGGATGAGGTGCGGGCCGGAGGCGTACTCCTCGACGTCGGTGCCGCAGATGCCCGCGCGCACCACGGCCAGCTGGATCTCCCCGGGCCCGGGGTCCCGGGGGGCGGGCCACTCCTGGATCCGGACGTCGCGCCTGCCGTGGAATACAGCGGCTCTCATGACAGTGATCTCCTTGGGACGGTGCCGGAAGCACTTCGGTACGAGGATCGGTGCGGTGGGGCGGGCGGCGGGCCCGGACGGGGGGTCACTTGGCGGCCGTCGTGGCCGTGCCCCCGGGAGCGGCGGCGGGGGCGAAGGCGACGGCGTCGCGCGGGAGACGGCGCTCGACGCGCACCAGCAGGAGCGAGCCGAGCGCCGCGGTGGTCGCCACCAGGAGCCACGGCAGCCGGCCGTCGACGGTGAGCAGCGAGGTGAACACCGTCGGGCCCAGGGCGTACGCCAGCGACCAGGACAGCTGGTACGTGGCGAGGTAGCGGCCGCGCAGCGGCTGGGGCGCGACGAACTGCGACAGTGCCCCGGCGGAGGGGGTGTACATCATCTCGCCCACGGTCATGACGAGGACCGCGCCGAGCAGTCCGGCGAGCAGGAGCGCGACGCCGTGCGGCCGTACGGTGCCGAGGGCGGCCTGGGCGAGGAAGGACAGGGAGAAGAGCGCGGCGCCGACGGCCGCGGCCCGGGGCCGGGTGGTGAACCAGCGCCGGGTGAGGGCGGCCACAGGGACGCCCAGGACCGCGCACAGCACGGTGTTGAGGAGGAAGGCGCTGCCGACGAGCCCCTCGGGCACGTCCAGCCAGCCCGTCGCGTACAGCGGGAGCAGCGTGGTGAGCGCCGAGAAGCCGAGGACGACGAAGAGGTTGGCGCAGACGAGGACGAGGAAGGGGCGGTCCTTGGCGACGATCCGGTAGCCGCCCCCGCGTACGCGCGGGCCCGCCGGGGGGCGGGGCGGCGCCGCCGGGGTGCGCGCGGCGAGGAGGCCCGCGAGGAGGAAGCTCCCTCCGTTGGCCAGCGCGGTGACCGTGTAGCCGAAGTCGCCCGCGGTGGCGATGACGACCGAGGCCAACAGGGTGCCCGCGCCCAGGCCGGCGTTGCCCAGGCTGCGGCTGAGGGCTTGCAGGCGGTCCCGGTCGGTGCCTTCGGCGAGTTCGGCGATCCGCGCTTCCTGGGCGGCGGGGAAGGCACGGGTGCCCACCGAGGTGAGGAGGGAGACGACGACGAAGAGCGGCAGCGTGTCGGCGAGCGGGAAGCAGGCGAAGCTCAGCCCCCGCACCACGTACACGGTGATCTGCATGGTGCGGGCGCCGAAGCGGTCCACCGCGATGCCCACCGCGGGGACGGCGGCGATGCCGACGAGCCCCGTGACGGTGAGCACCAGACCGATCACCGGCAGCGGCAGGCCGGTCACCTGGTGGAAGAACACCAGGCTGAAGGGGATGTACATCCCCGAGCCGACCGCGTCCACGGCGATGCCGGAGACGAGGGCTCGTTCGCCCGGGAAGCGAGGGCGGACAAAGGACATGCGTCCCCCATTTCGAGCCGGTACACCGCCGGCTCCCAGTAGGTGCGAGTCAGGCCGGGGGGAAGGACGCGGCCGCCGCCAGGAAGGCGTCGTTGTCGGCGGGCAGGCCCAGGGTCACCCGGACACCGGCCCCCGCCACGGCCCGTACGGAGACCCCGGCGGCCGCGCAGTGCGCGCCGAAGGCGGTGGCGCGCTCGCCGAGGGGGAGCCAGAGGAAATTGGCCTCGCTCGCGGGCAGCCGCCATCCCCGCCCTTCGAGCGCGGCGGTCAGGCGCGCGCGCTCCGCCGTGATGAGGTCCGTCCTCCTCGCCACCTCCTCGCCCGAGCGCAGCGCCGCGATGGCGGCCGCCTGCGCGAGGCTGCCCGCGCTGTAGGGCAGGTAGGCCTTGCGCAGGGTGCCGATCACGTCGGGGTGGCCGGCCGCGTAGCCGATGCGCAGCCCCGCCAGTCCGTACGCCTTGGAGAAGGTGCGCAGGACGACGAGATGAGGGCGGCCGGGCAGGAGGGAGAGCCCGTCGGGGACCTCCTTGTCGCGCACGTACTCGTGGTAGGCCTCGTCCAGGACGACGAGGCAGCCGGGAGGCACGCGGCCCAGGAACTCCTCCAGCTCCGCGCGGCCGACGGCCGTCCCGGTCGGATTGTTCGGGTTGCAGACGAAGACCAGCCTGGTGCGGTCGGTGAGGTGTGCCGCCATCGCCGCGAGGTCGTGGACGTCCTCGCGCAGCGGCACCGCGACGGGGACCGCCCCGGCGAGCTTGGTCAGCAGGGGGTACGCCTCGAACGAGGGCCAGGCGTAGAGGACTTCGTCGCCCGGTCCGGCGACGGCGGTGATCAGCTGCTGGGTGACGCCCACCGAACCGCAGCCCAGGGCTATGCCGTCCGGTGCCAACCCGAACCGCTCCGAGATCTCCGCGGTGAGGGCCTGGCCGCCGTTGTCGGGGTAGCGGTTGATGCCCCCGATCTGCTCCTGGATCGCCCGCGCCACCTCGGGCAGAGGGCCGAACGGCGTCTCGTTGGCGGCGAGGGCGTAGGAGCGGCCCTCCGGGGAGAGCGCCGGCTTCTCGGGCCGGTAGCTCACGAGTTCGCGCACGGCGGCGCGGAACCGGGGCAGTTGTTCCTGGGTGGTCATGACAGAGGTCCCTTCCGGGTCGTTCATGGAGCGCGCAGGGCGTCGCGCAGCGCGGTGCCGGGGTCGATGGCGGCCGGGAGGTCGACCACACAGCCGGTCGTGAGGGCACGGCGTGCCTGCACCAGGTCGCGGGGGCGGTTCACGGTGAGGATCGCGAGGAGCCGGTCCCCCTCCAGCCACAGGACCGCCCACTCCGCGTCCTGCGGTGAGCCCCGCAGCACCACCTGGTCGGCGCCCCGGTGGTCGCCCGCGTACTGCACCATGCGGCCGAACTGCTCCGACCAGAAGTACGGGACCGGGTCATGGCACACGTCCTCGCCGAGCAGCGCGGCGGCGGCCAGTTCGCTCGACTTCAACGCGGTGTCCCAGTGCTCGACCACCATGTGCCGCCCGTACCGCGGTGACCACCAGGCGGCGCAGTCGCCGAGCGCCACCACCTCGGGCCGTGCGGTGCGCAGGGACGCGTCGACGACCACGCCGCGCGCGATCTCCAGGCCGGAGTCCCTGAGCCAGCCGACCGCGGGGCGGGCGCCGACGCCCACCACCACCACGTCCGCCGCGAGGAACTCCCCGTCGGCCAGGCGCAGTCCGCCGGGGTCCACGGACGCGACGGCCGTCCCGCAGCGCAGGGTGACGCCGGCCTCCGCGTACCAGGGGGCCGTCCACGCGCCGATCCGGGCGCCGACGGCTGCCGCGAGCGGGGCCCGGTCCGCTTCCAGGACGGTGACCCGGCATCCCTTCGCGGCCGCGACCGTGGCGACTTCGGCGCCGATCCACCCCGCGCCGACGAGGGCGAGATGGGTGCCGGGCCGCAGCAGCGGGCGCAGCGCCCGCACGTCGTCCACGGTGCGGACCACGTGCTGGCGCCCTTCGCCGGGCAGCCGCACCGGTTCGGCGCCGGTCGCGAGGACCAGTCCCCCGAAGGGGAGCGTGCCCCGCGTCGTCTTCAGGGCGCCGCCCGGCAGGTGGTCGTGCAGGTCGAGGGCCTCGGCGCGTTCGCCGAGGCGCAGGTCGACCCCCAGCTCGGCCCAGTCGGTGGGGAAGGACGTGTCCGTCTCCTCGCCCGCCAGCACCGACTTGGTGAGCGGCGGGCGGTCGTACGGCGCATGGGGTTCCGCGCCGATGACGGTGAGCGCGTTGCGGTAGCCGCGGGCGCGGAGTGCCGCGGCGACGTGCGAGCCGGCGAGTCCGCCGCCCACGACGACGATGTTGTCCAGGGTCAAGGTGCCTTTTCTCCGTGCGAGTTGGTGGAGGGCGAGAGGGGGCCGGGCCCCGGTGCCCTTCTGTGCGGGGCCCCGGGGCGCTGCCGCTCGCCGTGCCTGTGCCCTTCGGCACGGCTCAGTCGGTCACCGGTGGGCGCGGGGTCAGGCCGAAGGCGGCGAGGGCGGACAGGCTCAGGCCGACGATGACCAGCGCCATCGGGACCGAGGTGCCGGAACCGCCGAGGCCGGCCATCGGGGCGGCGAGGCCGCCGAGGGCGAACTGGGCCAGCCCCATGAGCGCCGAGGCGGTGCCCGCCATGCGCGGCGGACGGCCGGACAGCGCGAGCGCCATCGAGTTCGGCAGGATGAGCCCGATCGGCGCGACCACCAGGAACAGGCCGGGCAGCAGGGTCCAGAGTCCGGCCGCCAGGGAGCTCACCACGGTCAGGCTGCCGACGGCGGCGATGGACAGACCGATGCCCAACAGCCTGCGCGAGCCGTGCCGGTCCAGCAGCCGGGCGCCGACGCGGCCGGCCACGACGATGCCCAGGCCGTTCGCGGCGAAGATGCCGGCGAACGCCAGCTCGGGAAGGTCGTAGACCTCCTGGATCACGAACGGCGAACCGGAGATGTACGTGAACATCGAGGCGAAGGCCAGGCCGCCGGTGAGCATGTAGCCCGCGAAGGCCCGGTCGGCGGCCAGTCTGCCGAACGTCACGAGGACGGCCTTCGGCCCGTCGCCGCGCCGGTCCTCGGGGGCCAGCGTCTCGGGCATGCCGCGGTACACGACGACGACCAGGATCGCGCCGAGCCCGGTGATGACGGCGAACAGACCGCGCCAGGGCATGACCTGGAGCAGCGCTCCGCCGGCCAGGGGCGCGATGATCGGCGCCAGCGCGCTGACCTGGACGAGACTGGCGAAGAAGCGGGCGGCGGCGGGCCCTTCGTTGCGGTCCCGGACCACGGCGCGGGCGATCACGATGACCGTTCCGCCCGAGGCGCCCTGCAACAGCCGGAAGGCGATCAGGAGCCAGACGTTCGGTGCGACCATGCACAGCAGTGACGCCGTGGTGTAGCCGATGATGCCGCCGAGCAGCAGCCGGCGCCGTCCCAGCAGGTCGCTGGCGGGGCCCGCCACCGCCTGGCCGAGCGCCAGCCCGACCAGGCAGGCGGTGAGGGTGAGCTGGATCAGTGAAGCGCCGCCGCCGAGGTCCCTGCCCAGCTCGGGCAGGGCCGGGAGGTACATGTCGATCGAGAGCGGGCCGAGCGCGGACAGCGCGGCCAGGGTCGCCACAAGAGTGAACGGAGGTGCGTCGCCACGGTCTTGTGCGGTCTTCGTCACGCTGTTCCCTTCAGGGGGATGGGGGGCCGGAGGGCCCGGCCGGAGCGGCGGCGAGAACGCCCCGGCCGGACGATCCGGTCATCTCAGTGTCGTTCAGGTGCCGAGGAGGGTGACCGTGTCGCCGAACCTCATCAGGTCGCGGTACAGCTCCGCCCGGGAGTGCCGCATGGTACGCAGCACGCCGATCGCGCTCTCGGCCGAGGCCTCGCCCTGGACGATCGAGCGGTCGTCGCCGACCAGGGCGGCCGTCACGCTGATGTGCCGCTCGATGTCCTGCAAGTCGGCCTCCAGCAGCGCGTCACGGGCGAGCGCCAGTTCGGGGTCGGTCGCCGCCAGGTCCGCGAAGGACTGCGCGGAGACCTTGACGAGGTTGCGCATGGCCTTCCTGAACGCCTTGTGTTCGGGCTGCGTCCGGCCGGTCAGTGCCACCGGCACGGCCGGCGGCTGCATGGTCGGCCGGACCTTCGCGTCGTAGCACGGAGCCGACATGTCCCCGGAGTGCATCATGGCCGCGGTGAAGCCGCGGACAAGGACGATGGCCTCCTGGAGGGCGTCGAACGCCGCGTCGCGGTCGCCGTCCGCCAGCGCGGCGGTCGCCCGGGAGACGGCGTCGGCCGCCGAGAGGTTGAGCACGAAGTAGAAGTGGTGGGTGATGACCCACCGCGTCAGCTCGTCGTCGCCCGGGGCATAGGGCGTCTGACCTCCCACGGGGGCCTCGTCCGACCGCGCTTCGGCGCCGTCGTCCGCGACCAGGTTCCGCAGGATCGTGGCCATGGCGTGGACCTCGTAGGCCTGGTCGTTGAGGTCCAGGCGCGCGGTGCGCAGATCGCGCAGCGTCCGCGCGATGATCGTCGTCACCTCCGAGACCAGACGGGCGTCGTCGATCGGCGCCGTGCGGACGCCGAAGTACTCGTGGTTGGGGACGATCGGCTTCAGCGCGGCGGCGTCCATCGGGGCGACCATGGCCTCGACGGCGAGCCGGTCGTTCGCCTCCACCGCCACGTCCATCGCCTTGCGGGCCGCCTCGCCGGCGCCCGCCGGGTTCAGCAGCTCGCCGTGCAGACGCAGCAGCGCGTCGGTCGCCGCGGTGAGGGCGGCGAGGACCGGTGCGGCGGGGCGGGTGCGGCCGCGCACCAGGTTGTTCTCGGGAAGGATGACTATCGGGATATCGGGACAGGCAGCAGACATGTCAATCACCTCAACGTCTTCGGGGTGGCCTGGCAGCGGCCGGTCAGGGACCGCTGGTCTCACGGGGTGGTCTCACGGTCCGGCGAAACCACGCGCCTCCATGAGGAACTGGGCCAGGTACCCGTCGTGCGGAAGATACGGATCCCGCCACCAGCGCGGGACCCTGCCGTGCAGGACCGTGCGGATGCCGGGGGTGTCCAGGGCGTCGTCGACGAGCGCGGCGTCGTCGGTGAGCAGGGTCAGCGCCAGGGAGTCGTCCAGCGGGGCGATGCCCTCCGACCGCTCCCACGGTGCCACCCATACGCAGGGGAAGGGCAGTTCCGTGCCCAGCCCCGGATGGTCGGACCGGTCCACGCACATCACGGCGGGCCGCAGTGCCGCGGCATCCTCGTCGACGACGGGCACCGGACCGCCGTCCGCCTCGTAGTGCCGCTCCGTCAGGTCGACGGCATCCTGCGCGGCCTGCCGGAGAGCCGCCCGCAGGCCTTCGGCCTCCTTGCGCGGGCGGACGGGGAGGACCGCCCGGTCGTCGGTGACCGGAAGGCCCGGCAGCGCGGCCAGCCTCTCGGCCAGCGCCTCGGCCAGGGCGCGGTGGTCGCCCGAGGTGAAGACGGCGGTGGTGTTGGTGCACCGCACTCCGCCGTCCGCGGAGATCTCGGACACGAGGTGGTCCAGTACCGCCTCGTCGGCCGGGACGTCCACCAGGATCTTGCTGCGGCCGGGACCGCGGACCAGCACCCGGTCGTTGCCGCGCAGCCGGGCCACCGTGGCCTCGCTGCCGTAGACGAGGGACAGGTCGGCCGCTTCCACGAGAGCGTCGGCGGCGGCGTGGGGCCCGGGCAGCAGGCTGATCCACCCGGGGGCGAGACCGGCCTCCAGCAGCGACCGTACGAGGCGCAGCGGGGTGATGGGGTCACGGGTGCCCGGGCGCACCACGACCCGGTAGCCCAGCGCCACGGCCTGGAGCCAGGCCCCGTGGGTGGCCGGGTGGTTGCTGGGTGCCACGACACCGAAGACGGAGCCGCGGCGCGCCCAGCGGGCGGTGCGGCCGACGCCGGCGGGCGACTGCCTGGCGACGACGTCGCCGAGCAGCCCGCAGTCGTCCCGCATCCGCCCGAGGGTCTGGCGGGCCACGCCGATCGGCACGCCGGAGACGGCCGCCTGGACGCGGCAGTACTCCTCCGGGGTCTGTCCGCCCACGGTGGCCTCGGCGAACCGGCGGCCCGCGTCGGCCAGCACCGCGAGGCGCTCGTCCGGTGCCATGGGCGGTGCGGCGCGCATGCGCTTGACCGTGAGCCTGGACACCAGGGCGGGAGCCTCGTGGACGGTGGCGACGGGGACGCCGTTCACGCCGTGCAGGACACGCGTGTCGCGGGAACTCCGCTCCTCCCCGTCACGGAGTACGGGAATGGACAACACGTCAGACCAACTCCTTGGGTGCCGAGCGGGAAAGGGGGCCCGAATCGTCCGAGAACGGCGCCGTGAACGGACACCGGGTGCGCTCTTGGACGTCACGGCCCACGGAATAGCGGATTCCGGCCGTCCGGTCCGATCGCGGAATGCGGTCTTCCAGATATCCGCCAGGACCGGGCACTGGCCGAAACACATATGGCTTGATGGCGTCTCGGCCACCCTGCGCCCTGTCCGATAATTGCCCCCCTGGCCGGAGCAGCGCCGTTTCCCTTTCTGTTCCGGTGACGGCCGTGTGATTCCCGGCCTTTTCAAGACAGCCGAATGTCGGCTTTCCAGCCATGCAGCCCCCCTTGCGTGAGTGTTCCGCCGGGGTCAGACCGGCCAGCCGTCGAACACCACGGCGCGCGCCGGAGCGGCCTCCACACCGGCGATCTTGACCGGGAGCGCCATCAGCTGGGCGACCTTGCCGGTGACCTGGTCGAGGTTCTGGATGTTCTCCAGGATCGGGATGCCGGCGCCCAGAAGCCGTCGGTGCACCTGCCCGCTGCGGTCGTCCGGCCGCTCGGTGATGCAGTCCATGCCGACGAGGGCGACGCCGTTGTCGACCATCCAGTCCGCCGAGGACAGGGTGAGGTAGGGCGGCTTGTCCCAGTAGTCCTCCCGGCCCAGGTACCGGTTCGGGTGGTCGGTACGGATCAGCAGGCGGTCGCCGGACTGCCAGACGTCGCGGACCGCCTTCTCCAGGTCGTCACCGGTGACGGGGTCGAGGTCGCGGTGGTCGGAGAGGTCCGCGATGACGACCCGGCCGACGAAGGTCTCCAGTGGAACCTCGTCGATCTTCGGGCCGTCCTCATAGAAGTGGAACCCGGATTCCACATGTGTCCCGTTATGCGGGAAGATTTGCAGGTCGGAGAAGGTCCTCCCCACACCGGCCGGGTCGGTCTCCGGGGACATCGCCTTGCGGATGCCGAACTTCGGATACCACGCGGCGTCGTAGGAGGGCATCCCCTCGTACCAACCCTGGCTGATATCGATCATCTTCATGATGTACCCCCGCTGTTCATTTCGTTCATTCTTGGTCCTCGTCATACGCCCTGCCTGAGCACGGCACGGCGATGACAGCACAGGAACATTACGCTTGGCAATCCCTTCAGTTCTGGACTACTGTCCAATTGCAGATCTTTCCGGGGGGACAAGACTCAGAGATGGCGATGCCACGACCACGCCTGGGCGGCACCCCCCTGAGCTCTATCGGAGCATTCCCGACAGTCCCTTGGAAGGCTTTCCATGATCGTGGTAATGGCACCTCAAGCTGCCCGCGAACAGGTTGAATCCGCAATCGAATTACTGCGGAGCCGCGGCCTGACCCCCATATCGAGCACTGTGTCAGGGGTCACAGCACTAATAACCGAAGGAACCGACGGACCGGAATTGGCAAAGATTCTGGAAAGCGCTCCCGGCGTCGACCGCGTGGTGACGGTGGCCGGATCACAGCGGTTGACCAGCCGTGTCTTCCGCTCCGAGGACACCCGGGTGACGCTCTCCGCCGGCGGCGCGGTGTTCGGCGGCACCGGATTCGCCGTCATCGCCGGACCCTGCGCGGTCGAGAGCCCGGAGCAGATGAACGCCGTGGTCGACTCGGTCGTCAAGAGCGGCGCCGTCATGCTGCGCGGCGGCGCGTTCAAGCCCCGCACCTCCCCGTACAGCTTCCAGGGGCTGGGGCTCGCGGGCCTGACCCTCCTGGCCGAGCAGCGGAAGCGGACCGGCCTGCCCGTCGTCACCGAGGTCGTGACCCCGAGCGACGTGGAAGGCGTCGCCGAGGAGAGCGACATGCTCCAGATCGGTGCGCGGAACATGCAGAACTTCGAACTGCTCCGCGAGGCGGGAGCCTCCGGACGGCCCGTCCTCCTCAAGCGCGGCATGTCCGCCACCATCGAGGAGTGGCTGCTCGCGGCCGAGTACGTGCTGCACATGGGCAACAGCGACGTCGTCCTGTGCGAGCGCGGTATCCGCAGCTTCGAGCGCGGCACCCGGTTCACCCTGGACCTCAGCGCGGTCGCGGAGGCCAAGCGGCTCACGCACCTGCCGGTGATCGTCGACCCGAGCCACAGCACGGGCAAGCCCCACCTCGTCGCGCCGATGTCCCTGGCGGCGGCCGCGTGCGGCGCCGACGGACTGATCGTCGACGTCCACACCGACGCGTCGAACGCGATGTGCGACGGCGCCCAGGCGCTCGACGGCGAGCAGTTCAGCACCCTCATGGGACGACTCAAGCCGGTCGTGGAAGCCGTGGGGCGCACGCTGTCACCGGCCCTCAGCCCGACCCTCGCCCAGGTCTGATCCCATATTCCTTGGAGTCATCGCATGTCCGACCACATCATTGACCCCTTGACCCCGGACCTCGCGCCGGAAGACTTCATCCAGGCCGCGATGCAGTGGCACTTCTCCCCCGCCACCGGGTCGCCGTACTGGGTGAAGCGCGCGGCGGAGCTGGACTTCGATCCGCTCACCGACGTCCGCACCTGGGACGACCTGGAGCTCTTCCCCGATGTCAGCGACGAGTGGAAGGACGTCCCGGTGGACGCGCTGGTCCCCGTCGGGATCGGCAAGGAAGGCTGGGACTTCCAGGTCTTCGACAGCGGCGGCACCACCGGGCGGCCCAAGCGCATCGTGGAGTCGCGCTCGCGCCGCAACGGCGTCCACTGGGTGAGCGAGGTGCTCGCCGACCACAAGGTGCCCGGCGAGGGCGAGGGCCACTGGCTCCATCTCGGCCCCACGGGACCGCACATCGTCGGCCGTTCCATCGGGCTGCTGGCGCAGCTGCGCCGCACGTTCTGCCACTACATCGACTTCGACCCTCGCTGGGTCAAGAACAGTGTCAAGCAGGGGCGGACGGATGAGGCCGGCCGCTATGTGAAGCACATCCTGGCGCAGGCGCACGACATCCTCTCCACCCAGCCCGTCTCCGTCCTGTTCGCCACCCCGCCGGTGCTGGAGGCGCTGGCCGCCGACGAGAAGCTGCTGGACCTCGTGCAGCGGAAGGTGCGCGGCATCATCTGGGCCGGCACCAGCGTGAGCCCGGAGACGCTGCGGGCCTTCGAGGACGAGCTCTTCCCCGAGGCCGCGGTCGTCGGCCTGTACGGCAACACGATGATGGGCATCGCTCCGCAGCGCCCCCGCGAGGACGGACAGGACGACGAGCGCTGCGTGTTCATACCCTTCCACCCGTTCAGCCGGGTCAAGGTGGTGGACCCCGAGAACACCAGCACATCCGTCGCGCACGGCGAGCGGGGCCAGGCGAAGATCAGCCTCGTCTCCCGGGACCTGCTGCTCCCCTGGACGCTGGAGCGCGACTCCGTGCTGCGCATCGCGCCCACCGCGAAGTACCCCCAGGACGGGCTGGCCGACATCAGGCCCCTCGTCGTGGCCGACGGTCAGACCGCTGTCGAAGGGGTGTACTAGGCATGACCTCCACGGCCACGACAGTGGTCACCTCTGAACAGTCCGTCGCGGTGCTCGGACCGAGCGACCGGGACAGCCTGACGGCGACCTGCCGGCGCGGCCTCGACCAGGCCCGCCGCAGCCACCGGCCCGTTCTCGTCAGCTGGGCCAAGCCGCTCCGTCTCGCCGACCCCGTCGCGATCTGGAGTCGCGCCCGCCGCGGTACGCCGCGGTCCTTCCTGTGGCAGTCGGCCTGGGACCGCGGATCCGTCGTCGCGATCGGCTCGGCGCGTGACCTGCGCGGGCGGGGCGAGAACCGCGTGGCGTCCGTCCGCGACGGCTGGCAGGCCCTCACCCGGGACCTCGTCACGGGCGGAACGGCGGCCACCGGACTGCCCGCGGGCGAAGGCCCGCTGGCCATCGGCGGCTTCGCGTTCAGCCCCGAGGGCCCCTCGGACATGGGACGCCTGCCGGACGCCCTGATGTGGGTGCCCGCGTTGCAGATCCGCGGCACGGTGCCTGACCGGGGCGGCGACGACCGTCCCGGTCCGGCCGAACTCCGCCTCAACGCGGTGCTGTTGCACGACAGCGATCCCGGGCAGGTGGCAGACGGCCTGCTCCGGCTGGCCGAGCTCTGCCTGGCGCCGGAACCGGCCGCCGACGTGCCCCGGCCCGCGTATGAGGGGGAACGCACCTACCGCCGGGCCGAGTTGCCGGACGCCGAGCACTGGAAGGGACTGGTCCGCCGCGCGACCGGCCGCATCCGGGACGGTGCTTTCGAGAAGGTGGTGCTGGCGCGCGAACTGCGGGTCACCGCCTCCAGCCCGTTCGACGTGCCGACCGCGGTGAACAGGCTCCGCGGCGCCTATCCCGACACCACCGTCTTCGCGGTGGACCACGAGGAGTACACCTTCCTCGGCGCCACCCCCGAGTACCTCGTACGGGTCGACCGGCGGGCGGTGCACGCGCTGGGACTGGCCGGCACCGCGCCCCGCGGGCTCACCCCGGAACAGGACGCGGCACTCGCCCTGGAACTGGCCGGGAGCGCCAAGATCCAGCACGAGCACGACATCGTGGTGCAGATGCTCCGCGACGCCCTGCGGGACGCGTGCGTCGACGTCGCCTCCGACGCGGAGCCGAGCGTGGTCAAGCTCGCCAACGTCCAGCACCTGTCCACGAAGGTCCGCGGCGAGCTGGCGGCGGACTCCACCGCGGGCATCCTGGACTTCGTCGACCGGCTCCACCCGACACCGGCCCTCGGCGGGCACCCCCGCGAGGAGTCGCTGAGCTGGCTCTCCGCCAACGAGGGGCTCGACCGGAGCTGGTACGCGGGCGTGGTCGGCTGGGCCGACCACTCCGGGCAGGGACAGTTCGCGGTCACCATCCGGTCCGCCCTGGTCGACGGCCCCTCCGCCTCGCTGTACGCGGGCTGCGGCATCGTGGCCGACTCCGATCCCGAGGCGGAGTACGCGGAGTCCTGCGCGAAGCTGCGGCCGATGATGTCCGCGCTGGGAATCGAGTGACCGTCACCGGAGCCGGGGACGCGGCCGCTGCCTGTGGCCGCCCCTGAGCCGGCGGCGGGCGGACGCGCGGAGACCGTCCCGCCCCGCCGCCGGCTCCGCGAGGAGCACCCGGCCCGGTACGCGCCGTCGGCGGCGGATCGTCGACGCCGCCGCCGAACACATCAGTCCACATGAACAGTGAGGAAAGAATGACCGACAAGCCTGCCGCCCCCCGCGTGGTCGCCATCGTCGACGCGTATTCGAGCGCACGATCCCTCGCCCCGCTCTTCCGGGAACGCGGCTACGAGTGCGTCCACGTCCGGAGCACGCCGGTGATCCCCGCGGTGTACGAGAAGAGCTTCCGGGCCTCGGACTTCACCGCCGAGGTCGTGCACACGGGGGATGTCGCCGCCACGGTCGCGGCCCTCGCCGCGTACGCGCCGGTGAGCCTGCTGGCAGGCATCGAGAGCGGGGTCGAGGTCGCGGACCAGCTGAGCGAGGCGCTCGGCCTGCGGACGAACGGCACGGCGCTCAGCCCGGCCCGCCGGGACAAGTTCCGCATGATGGAGACGGTCAAGGAGGCCGGGGTGCCCGGCGCCGGCCAGATCCTGGCCTCCGACCTCGACACGCTGCTCGCCTGGTACCAGGAGGCCGAGGGCCGGGTGGTGCTGAAGCCGCTGAAGAGCGCCGGGAGCGACGGCGTCCACTTCTGCGACGACGAGGCCCAGGTGCGCGCCGCGTTCGAGGCGCTGATCGGCACCGAGAGCGCGCTGGACCTGCACAACCACGCGGTGCTGGCACAGGAGTACCTGGTCGGCGGCGAGTACATCGTGAACACGGTGAGCCTGGACGGCAAGCACCACGTCACGGACATCTGGAAGATGCACCACCTCGGCGCCAACGGCGTGCACGACATGGCGGCGGGGGCACAGCTGATGCCCCGCCACGGCGCCGACCAGGACGCGCTGGTCGCGTACAACTGCCTGGTCCTGGACGCCCTGGGGGTGCGCAACGGCCCCGCGCACACCGAGCTCAAGCTGACGCCGCAGGGCCCGCGCCTGGTCGAGAGTGCCGCCCGGATCTGCGGTGCGGACGTGCATGTGCCGGCCAAGGGCGCGATCGGCGAGAGCCAGCTGGACTGGACCGTGGACGCGTACGTCGACCCGGAGCGCTTCCTGGAGCGCTGGGAGACCGGTTACGAACTGACCCGGCACGCCGGCATCGTCAACATGGTCTCCCCGAGGGCGGGCAAGCTCGTCGGCTACCCGAAGATGGCCGAACTGCGCGGCCTGGAGAGCTTCCACGCCATCACCCTGAACGTGCAGCCCGGCGACGAGATCCACCGCTCGATCGACGACTGGACCTACCCGATGCGCGTGTACCTCGTGCACGAGACCGAGAGCGTCATCATGCACGACATCCTGTCGGCGCGGTACATGGACGGCGAGGGCTTCTACGAGGTGCTCTGACCGGATCCGGCCGCGCCCCGGCCGCGTTTCGGCCTTCCGCACACCGCCACGACGTCCTCCCCGCTCACGGCACCGGGCCCGCGCGAGTGCGAGACTGTCGGCGAACGGGGCAACGGGTGCGGGAGGCACGGATGGACGAGGCTCGGGCGCGGCGCGCACTGGACGCGGCGGATCTGCCGGTTCCGGTGGACGGGGCCGAGCTGCTCGCGCTCGGCGAGAACGCGGTCTTCGGTGTCGACGGCCTCGTCGTCAAGGTCGGCCGCGCCGCCCCCGGCCTCGTCGACCGGGCGCGGCGCGAGCTCGGCGTCGCGGCCTGGCTGGAGCGGGCCGGCGTCCCCGCCGCACGGGCGGTCGAGGCGGAGCCCCGGGTGGTGGAGGGGCACCCGGTGACGCTCTGGCACCGGCTCCCGGCGGCCGTGCGGCCCGCCGAGCCACGTGACCTCGGCGGGCTGCTGCGCGCCGTCCATGAACTGGCCCCGCCTTCCTTCGCCCTGCCGCGCCGTGAACTGCTCGGCGGCGTGGAGCGCTGGCTGCGTCTGGCGGGCGACGCGATCGACTCCGCCGACGCGGACTACCTGCGCGCGCGCAGGGACGGCTTCGCCTCCGCCGCCGCCGCGCTGACCCCGCACCTGCCGCCGGGGCCGATCCACGGCGACGCGCTGCCCCGCAATGTCCTGGTCGGTCCAGACGGGCCGGTCCTGGTGGACCTGGAGACCTTCTCCTTCGATCTGCGGGAGCACGATCTGGTCGTCATGGCACTCTCCCGCGACCGGTACGGCCTGGCGCCGGAGGCGTACGACGGATTCGTGCGCGCCTACGGGTGGGACGTGCGGGAGTGGGAGGGCTGCGCGGTGTTGCGCGGGGCCCGCGAGACGGCCAGCTGCGCGTGGGTCGCCCAGCACGCGCCCGCCAACCCCAAGGCGCTCGTGGAGTTCCGCCGCCGGGTGGCGTCCCTGCGGGACGGGGACACCGCGGTGCGGTGGCACCCCTTCTGAGGGGTCAGCCCCTGTCGTCCGCCCGCAGCGGCCACGCGCCGTCCACCACCGCGTTCTCGTCCCCCTTCTTCCTGAGAAAGTCCTGGAAGTCCGCCGCCCAGTCCGCGTACCACTCGATCTGGCGGCGGTGGAGCTCCGCCGGGCCGAGGGAGGCGACCTTGGGGTGGCGGTCGGCTATCGCGCAGGCGAGGCGGGCGGCGGCCTGGGCGTCGGCCGCGGCGTCGTGGGCGGCCTCCAGGGCCACGCCGTACTCCGTGCAGACCGCCTCCAGGTTCCGCTTGCCCCTGCGATAGCGGTCCACGGAGCGGTCGATGGTGTACGGGTCGATGACCGGTCCGGGCTCGGCGCCACCGAGCCGCTCCGCGAGGGAGGGCAGGCCGTGCCGCCGCAGCTCGGCGGAGAGCAGGGAGAGGTCGAAGACCGCGTTGTACGCGACGACCGGGACGCCCGACTGCCAGTACGAGACGAGGACGTCCGCGAGGGCGTCGGCCACCTCGGCGGCGGGCCTGCCCTCGGTCGTCGCCCGCTCGTTGGTCACGCCGTGCACCGCGACCGCCTCGTCCGGGATGGGTATGCCCGGGTCCGCGAGCCAGCTGCGCCGGCCCAGTGTCTCGCCGGCCTTGACCTCGATCACCGCGCCGGTGACGATGCGCGCCTCGGCCGGATCCGTCCCCGTCGTCTCCAGGTCGAAACCGATCAGCAGCTCCTGGTGCCAGCCCATGGCCGCCCCCTTCTTCGTGGTGCTTTCCCCCGATGACCACCACGATCGCATGCGCCACTGACAATCCGAGAAGCACCTTCCGCTTCCGTCGGCGGGGCCGTCAGGACACCGGCCGCGAGTCCGCCCACGCCACCTCGAACTCCTCGCGATATGTGGGGAAAAGGCCACCCTCGCCCGTATCGCCCGATTTCACCACGCGGCCGGCGCCGCGCAGCACGAGCACCGGCGCCTCCATCCCCCGCGTCCTGCGCAGGTACGACTGGACGACGGCGATGCCGTCCGCCCCGTCCCCGTCGACCAGGTACGCGGTGAACCTCGGCGTCTCGTCGAAGACCTGGATCTCGAAGGCGCCCGGATCACGCAGCCGCGCCCGCACCCGCCGCATGTGCAGGATGTTCATCTCGACGGAGCGGCTCAACTCGCCTTTTTTGATGCCGAGTTCGCGCTCCCTGCGCTTGACCGCACTGCTCGCCGGGTTGAGGAAGAGCAGCCGCACCCGGCACCCCGACTCGGCCAGCCGGACCAGGCGCCGCCCGGAGAAGTTCTGCGCCAGCAGGTTGAGCCCGATGCCGATCGCGTCGAGGCGGCGGGCGCCGCCGAAGATGTCCTCGGCCGGGAACTGCCGCAGCAGCCGCACGCGGTCCGGGTGCACGGCCACCACGTCCGCGTAGCGGTCGCCGACCAGGTCCTCGACCGCGTCGACGGGCAGGCGCCGCGCGGAGGGCGTGTCGGTGCCCGCGCCCAGGATGTCCAGGAGCTTGGCCGAGGCGCGCTCGGCCTGGGCGAGGACCGCCTCGGACAGGGCGCGGTTGCGCGAGACGACGTTCCGGGTGACCTCCAGCTCGTCGAGGGCCAGCTCGACGTCGCGCCGGTCGTCGAGGTACGGCTCAAAGCACGGCCAGTGCTGCACCATCAGCTCGCGCAGTTGCGGCAGCGTGAGGAAGCTGAGGACGTTGTCGTCCGCGGGGTCGAGCAGATAGCCCTTGCGGCGGCTCACCTCGCGTACGGCGACGGCCCGCTGCACCCACTCCTGGCCCGCGGGACCGGCGGCGGCCACCACCCACTCGTCGGCGTGGACGGGTTCGTAGACGGGACGCAGGACAGCGGCCACGACCGCGCGCAGCCGCTGTTCCACCAGATTCAGCCAGATGTAGGCCCGTCCGGCGCGCTGGGCGCGCGTACGGACCTCGCGCCAGGCGTCGGTGCCCCAGTCCAGCTCCGGTCCGATCTGAGATCCCGTCTCCATCGGCCGTGCCAGCGACACCGCTCCGGCGGGTACGTCCGCGGAGCTCCCCTCGTGACCCTCGTCACCAGGGGGCAGCTCCCGCCCACCCGAGCTCACTCGCGCACCGCCTTCCGCTCCCCCTGTCCACTCCCCCGGTCAACGATCAAGGAAGGGTACTCCGGGAGCGGCGGACGGTGCAGCCAGATGCACAGGGTGTTTTCTCAACCGCCCAAGGGTGGCTGGCCGTTCTGGTCCGCCAGGTCCCGGGGAGTGAGGGGGCTCATAGCGGTGACGTCGCGCGCGGCCAGCGAGAAGCCCTGCCAGTGGACCGGCATCGGCTGCTGGTCCTCGTCACGCGCGATGTGGTGGAAGCCGATGTGCACCCAGGTGACGGGGTGCGTCAGGCTCTGGCCGTTCACCCACTTGTCGACGCTCGACGGAGCACCCGCCGGGCAGCCGATGTTGTTGCTCGCGTACTGCTCGCACTTCTTGTACTCGGTGAAGAACACGTCGTGCTTGGTGAAGGGCCGTCCGGCGTGCTTGTTGCTGGGGCCCGGCACGATCTCGTACGACCTGGGGTGGCCGTCCTTGTTCTTGCCCGCGCCGCTGACCACGCGCCACCAGCGCATGTCCTTGCGGTCGCCGGCCAGCTCCTTGGTGACCTTGGTGCGGGTGGTCCTGGTGGTCGGGCTGCCCTGGCCGGTCGGCGGGGTGACCTTGGAGTCGTACTGCTCGACCTTGGCCTTCGGGGAGCCGTCCAGGCCGAAGTTGAGCCGCCAGAAGACGTTGTGCGCGTGGCTCTCGGCCTTGGCCTGGTCGCCCTTGCCGATCGGCCAGCCGCGGCTGTCGCCGCCGTCGTAGTCGTTCGGCGAGAGGCTGCCGGTCGCACCCACGTTGGACGTGATGGTGCCGTCCGAGGAGAAGCGCCACTCGGTGATGTACTCGTACCAGGACGCCTTGTTGACCGTGTAGACGAGCAGGTCCTTGCCCTGGCCGGTGTAGACCTTGCCGCTGTCGCCGGTGCTCCCGTCGTCGTTCAGGCGGTACGCGTGCCCACGCGCGCGCGTGGTGGTGCACAGGCCCTTCACGTTGCCCCGGTGCGGCACCTTGACGGTCTTGATGGTGCCGCCGGGGCACTCGCCGGGCGAGAGGTCCTGGAGGGCCTGGCCGAAGTCGGTGCCGGTGACGTCGTCGTACTCGACCTCGCCGTCGTCGTAGGGGACGTGCACCTGGGCGAGGCGGGCGCTGGTGAGGACGGGTATGGGCTTGGCCTCGCCCTTCGGCTGGTAGCTGATCTTGTCGAGTATCAGGCCGGAGAGCGTGTTGTAGTGCCAGCACATGCGCCAGGTCGTGCCGCCGTCGACGGTCTGCTCGATCTTGTAGGCGTCACTGCAGTCGGCCGCCGGAGGGGGGCCGGGCGCCTTCGGGGCGGCGGAGGCGGGCGAGGCGACGCCGAGGGCGCCGCCGAGGGCGCCGCCGAGGAGAGCGGAGACGGCGAGGGCCATCGTGGCCTGCCTGCGGGCACGCGGGACTCTGTTGACGGGCATGGTGGAGTGCACTCCCTCGTACGAGGAGAAGTTGATGTCGGTGTGCCGGTGGACCGGCATGCCGGCATGCCGGCGGGGTGCCGCGTCAGCCGAGGCGGCCGACCTTGCGGGTGCTCAGGTCGACGACGAGGGACCGGGTGTCGATCCACGGGCCGTTCTTGACCTTCGTGACGACCTGGAGGCACCGGTGCGTGCCGCACGCGTCGAGAGCGGCCGGCACGCGCTCGACGGTCTCCTTGCGGAAGACCATGCCGCTCAGCTGCAACTGGTCCGGGCCGGTCAGCCTCTTGCCGGTGGCGTGCCTGAAGTCCTTCTTCAGGCCCGTGCCGAGCGGGTCGGCGATCAGCAGCCTGGCGCCCTCCGCCAGTTCCTCCTGGCTGGGCGGCGGCTGGACGTGCCGCGCGGTGGCCGTGACGTCCACCTTGCCGGTCTCCAGGTTCACCGTCTTGGTGATGACGGCGTCCTTCTTGTAGTCGTAGTAGACGACTTCGGCCCGGCGCGGCGCGGTCCCGGTGTCGTCCGGGTCCGGCTCGCTGAGGTTCGTGGACAGCAGCTGCGGGCCGCGGTCCCCCGCCACGTCCCGGGCACCGGCGCGCAGCTGCCCGCTGACCGAGGCCTTCTCGGCGCGCTCGATCTCCTCGTCGGTCAGCGGGTCGCTGCCGACACCCTTCGCGCCCTCCTCGGGCGCCGCCTGGATGACGCCGTCCTTGGCGACGGCGTCCTGCTTCGCCGCCGCCGCGTTGGCCTGGCGGTCCCCCGACCCGCCCGCCCCCGGCTCCGGCAGATTGACGCCCACCAGTACGGCGGTCGCCGCCGCCGCGACCGCCGCGCCCGCCACCACCTTCCCCAGGTGGCGTCCGACTATCTCTCGCACTGCTCCCCCTACTCCCCTGGCGCCCCGTTCATGGACACGCCGAGTATGTGGTCAGACGGTTAGACGGGCTCAACTCAGGGGTGGTTGCCCCACTTTCGGGGAGACTCTGGCCAAAGTGGCCCCGCCCCGAGGGGGCATTAGTGAAAGAGTCGTATTCATGCAGGTCTGGCCTGGGCAGGCGTACCCCTTAGGTGCCACGTACGACGGAGCCGGTACGAATTTCGCGGTCTTCTCCGAGGCCGCAGAGCGCATGGAGCTGTGCCTTCTGCACGACGACGGGTCGGAGACGGCCGTCGAGCTGCGCGAGTCCGACGCGTTCGTGCGGCACGCCTACCTCCCCGGCGTCATGCCGGGACAGCGGTACGGCTTGCGGGCGCACGGCCCCTACGCACCCGAGCAGGGGCACCGCTGCAACTCCGCGAAGCTGCTGCTCGATCCGTACGCGCGCGCGGTGAGCGGGCGCGTCGAGTGGGGCGAGGAGGTGTACGGCTACCACTTCGAGGACCCCGGCAGGCGCAACGACCTGGACTCGGCGCCGCACATGATGACGTCGGTGGTGGTCAATCCGTACTTCGACTGGGGCGACGACCGGCCGCCCCGCACCCCGTACAACGAGACCGTGATCTACGAGGCCCATGTGAAGGGCCTGACGATGCGGCACCCGGACCTCCCGGACGAGCTGCGCGGGTCGTACGCGGCGCTCGGCCACCCGGCGGTCATCGAGCACCTGACGAAGCTCGGGGTGACCGCCCTGGAGCTGATGCCGGTGCACCAGTTCGTGAACGACCACCGCCTGGTGGACATGGGCCTCAACAACTACTGGGGCTACAACACCATCGGCTTCTTCGCGCCGCACAACACGTACGCCTCCTGGGGCGACCGCGGCGAACAGGTGCTGGAGTTCAAGCAGGCCGTGAAGGCGCTGCACGAGGCGAACATCGAGGTGATCCTCGACGTCGTCTACAACCACACCGCCGAGGGCAACCACCTGGGCCCCACGCTGTCCTTCAAGGGGCTCGACAACGCCTCGTACTACCGCCTCATGGACGACCCCCGCTACTACATGGACACCACCGGGACGGGCAACTCGCTCCTGATGCGCTCGCCGCACGTCCTCCAGATGATCATGGACTCGCTGCGGTACTGGGTCACCGAAATGCATGTCGACGGCTTCCGCTTCGACCTCGCGGCGACGCTCGCGCGGCAGTTCCACGAGGTGGACCGCCTGTCGTCGTTCTTCGACCTGGTGCAGCAGGACCCGGTGGTCAGCCAGGTGAAGCTGATCGCCGAGCCCTGGGACGTCGGCGAGGGCGGCTATCAGGTGGGCAACTTCCCGCCCCTGTGGACCGAGTGGAACGGCATGTACCGCGACACGGTGCGCGACCTGTGGCGGGGCGAGCCACGCACCCTCGCGGAGTTCGCGTCCCGGCTGACCGGCTCGTCCGACCTCTACCAGGACGACGGGAGGCGCCCGCTGGCCTCCATCAACTTCACCACCTGCCACGACGGTTTCACGCTGCACGACCTCGTCTCGTACAACGAGAAGCACAACGAGGCCAACGGCGAGGGCAACAAGGACGGCGAGAGCCACAACCGCTCGTGGAACTGCGGCGCCGAGGGCGAGACGGACGATCCGGCCGTCCTCGCCCTGCGCGAGCGGCAGATGCGGAACTTCATCGCCACGCTCATGCTCTCCCAGGGCGTGCCGATGATCAGCCACGGCGACGAGTTCGCGCGGACGCAGGGCGGCAACAACAACGCGTACTGCCAGGACAACGAAGTGGCGTGGGTGCGCTGGCCGGACGGCGAGAGCCCGATCCTGGAGTTCACGCGCGCGATGGCGATGCTGCGGCGCGACCATCCGGTCTTCCGCAGGCGCCGGTTCTTCCACGGCCGGCCGGTGCAGGGCACGCGCGACGAGCTGTCCGACATCGCCTGGTTCACCCCGGGGGGCGCCGAGATGGAGGACAGCGACTGGAACGCCTCGCACATGCGGGCGCTGACCGTGTTCATGAACGGCAACGCCATCTCGGAGCCGGGGCCGCGCGGTGAGCGGATCTCCGACGACTCGTTCCTGCTGCTGTTCAACGCGTCGCCGGAGCCGCTGGAGTTCGTGGTGCCGGTCAACCACGGCCACCAGTGGCAGGTGGTCGTCGACACGGCGTGTCCGGAGGGGGTGCCGGAGGGAGCGGGGCCGAAGGTGCGGGCCGGGGACCGGCTGACACTGACGGACCGGAGCCTGACGGTGCTGCGCCGCCCGGCGTGAGGCGCGGCGCTGTCCCGGGGGCGGTGGCTCAGGCCGCCGCCCCCGCGGGCGCCTCCTCGGGGGCCTCGGCGGCCTTCTCGTGGCGGGCGACCAGGGCGCTGACCAAGGCGGCCGCCGCGGGGGCGCCGCCGGGGGCGGACGCCGCCCCCCCGCCCTGCGCCCCCCCCCCGCGGCCCCCCCCCGCCCCCGTCCCCCCCCGTCCCCCCACCGACGCTCTCGCGCCCGCCGCGCCGGCCTCCCCCTGCCCTTTTCCCGGCCCCGCCCCCCCCGG